>JBAPWO010000100.1:0-25081 GCA_049283735.1 Candidatus Dormiibacterota bacterium | reverse complement strand
CCTTTCTTATGCGCCATCGCCCGGGTCCTTCTTCGGTTTGGGTGTTCTGGCTCGCTTCGGGGCAGCCGGCTTGGGCGCCGCCTTCTCCGCCTTCGGCTCGTCCGTCTCAGCCGCGACCGCCTCTTCGACGGCGAGCTCGGCGACCGCGACCTCGGCCTCCGCCGCTTGAGCCTCGACGGCGATCGCCTCGGCCTCGCGGGCGATGGTCTCGGCTTGCGCCTCGATCACCTCGGCCTTGGCCGCCTTCGGCGCAGCGGCGCGCTTCGGCGCGCTTGACTTCGGCTTGGCCGTGGCCTTGCCGCGCCCGACCTCGTCGATGAGCAACTCGGTCAGCTGGCTGCGGTAGCCGAGGGTGCGCCGGTGGCGCTTCTTCGGCTTGTACGTGAAGACGCGGATCTTGCGTCCGCGGCGGTGCGCGATCACCGTCGCGGTGACCGATGCCTCGACCGGCGATCCCTTGGCCACGTCGGTCTCGGCGCCGTCACCGATGAGCAGAACCGACTCGAGTGTCACCGTCGACCCGACCTCGACTGGAATGCGATCGACAAGGATCCGGTCGCCGGAAGCGACACGGTACTGGTGACCGCCGTGTTGAAGGATTGCGTACATCTGCCTCTCTCGCCGGGAGCGGGTTCACTCCACTGAGGAACGCCGGCTGATACCGGACGCGATATCCGAGATTACCACGCGCGCCCGTTGACAGGCCATCGGCGACGAGAGAAACCTAGGAGCTGAAGACGTTGAGCGGGGCCGCATTGGCGATGCTCACCTGGTCGCGGGAAGCATCCGTGACCGCCACGTGAATGGTGAACACGCCCTTCCCGGGGTTGGGAATGCACTGCGCGATGAATTCGATGGTGAGCGTGCCCGGACCGAGCGTCGTCTGCGGCGGTAACTCAAAGCCGCCGTAGAAGACCAGGTAACCGCCCTTGACCGGCGAGATCAGCGACTCCTGCGACGCGTTACCACCGAACGGCATGATCGTCGACTGGTACTGGAGGACGGGTGGCAGGGTGACGAGCACGTCGACGGTGGGGGCGATCCCCGTGCCCTTGTTGGTGACCGTGACCCGATAGGTGACCTGACCGAGGGGGTGCACCGTCGAAGGGCCGACGGACGCGGTGACTCCGAGCCGCGGTGCCTCGTTCACCGCAACCTGGATCGGGTGGCTTTGCACCGTGTCGGTGAGCGTGTCGTCGACCACCTGCGCCGCGAGTGAGTAGGTGTCCGGCTGCGCCGTGATGTTCACCGCGAAGTTGATCGACACCGATGCGTACTGGATCTGGCCGTTCGGTGACGTCGGCGACGAGAGCGACCACACGCCCCACTGCGGGTTGGATATCCCGACCTGAGCGTCCTCGGGCGTGGTGCGCGCCGCCCCCTGGGTGTTGATCTGGTTGGTCACGGCGTACTGAAACGCGGTTGGCATCAACGCGTGGATGACCACGCCCGACGCGTTGCCGGGACCCAGGTTCTGCACCGTCACGACGAAATCCGCATCAGTGGTCCCCGGCGTATATGACGCACCGAAGGTGGAGCTGAGCGTGACCGAAAGTTGCGCCGCCTCGGAGCTACAGGCGGTGACGAACAGCGCCACAGGCGCCAGGATCGCGACGGCAAGGATGCCCGTCAGATGCGACGCCGGTGCCCGCACCCACCTGCTCCGCGAAACGGTCAGACCCTGGAGGCGGTGCGAAGCGGCGCGAGCGGACGCCGCTGCCGCGTCGCGGTCAGCATGATGTCGGTGGTGCGCGGCAGCGGGTCTGGGTAGCCGATCTCACCGAGCAGGCGAAGCGCGAGACCGACATCCAAGCCGATGACCGTGTCGATGCGTCCGGCGACGGCCTCGACGAAGTCCGAGCCGCCACCCTGGATCGCGTATGCGCCGGCACGATCGAGCGGCTCGCCCGAAGCCACGTACATGTCGAGCGCATCGTCGGTGAAGTCGCAGAATTTGACGGCCGAGCGGCTCACGCCGAGCGCCTCGTGGTCGCTCTCGGTGCACATCGCGCACACCCCCGTGAGCACGGTGTGGCGCTTGCCACGGAGGTCGTTGAGCATCTCCCGGGCCAGCTCGGGCGTGCGCGGCTTGCCGAGAGGGCCGTGAGGACCGACCACGATCGTGTCGGCGCTCAGCACGTACGTCCCAGCCGGAACCAGCTTGCTCACCGCGACGGCCTTCTGACGGGCCACGAGCTGTACGGCGAGCTCCGCACTGACGCCGGCGGGAAGCGAAACGTCGTCCGGGGGCTCCATGATCCGGAACCGGATCCCGGCCCTGGTCAGCAACTCGCGCCGGCGAGGCGACCGGGACGCGAGAACGATTCCAATCACGTGGCGGTCACGCGCGCAACGGCCGCATCGAAATCTCGCGCCAACTCACGCTCCATGCTAGCACCGCGATGCGACCGCGAGTTGATGGAGTCGGCGTTCGCGCACAACGGCTTTAGGGCCGCGCCGCGATCATCGCGGTCACCGAGGCGGCGATCGCGCACAGCCACGCGACCATGAAGAGCGAGGGGTGCTCCCTCCGGGTTGCGGTTCGTATGAGCCGCAGGAAGAGCGCGTAGACCACCACCGACGCCACCAGCCCGACGACCCAGACCGGCGCCACCGGCCACTGCTGCGCCGGTGGGATCAGGATGGCAAGCATCACCTCGAGCGTCGCGGCGACGACCGCTGCCCGCGCCGCGACGGACCCGTAAGCCTCCTGGGGCTTCACCACTGCCGGGAGCGCCAGCAGGACGGCGATCACGACGAGGATGCGCGCGGCTGCGTTCGCTCTCCCGGCCGCCCCCGAGATGTCGGTGCTGGAAAACGAGGTGGCCACGAGCCCGAGCAGGACGAGCGCGGTCCCGCCGAAGGCAACCAGCACCAGGCGTCGTCGCGACCAGGGCTGCGGAGCCACGAGGGAACCGGAGACAACGACCAGGAGCAGCGCCGCCACCAGGTTGGCTGTCGCCCCGCCGGGTGGCGGAAGCGACGCTGCCGGGGTCCCGGGCAGCGGCGCCATCGCCGCGGCGACGGCTGCAATGGCGATGGCGGCGAGCCCGCGCACATCGAGCGAGGCTGAACGCTCCATCCCCGCGCCACGATAGGCCAGCCAGGCCATGACGGCCAGGAACAGGCCCCCGGGATACGCAGCGAGGGCGACGACTTCGAGGAGCAGCCCGAGCGGATCCATCTCGTCAGTGACCGAACACGAATCCTGAGAGCGACTGCGGCGCAAGCCCGACCGCGATGCCGACGGCGACCAGCAGCCAGGCGACAAGGTCGTTGAGACGCCCGCGCCATCCGGCGACGGGTACGACGCGCCCCCTGGTCCAGCACGCCATGACCGCTGCGACGAAGATCGCCGCCATCGCGATCACGGCGGCGATCGTCGACCCGACGTTCCCCGCCGCGAGTGCCTCGAGGAGGAGCAGACGGCCCCAGAAGGCCGGTGACGGCGGGATGCCGCTGAGCAAGGCCCAGGCCGCGCGACGCGGCCAGAGCAGACCGGCAGCTTCGGATCGCAGAAGAATCGGCGCGAGGGTGAGATGGGTCACCAGGATGATCAGCGCGCCGGTGACGGCGGGAGAGACCGCCGCCCCCTCCACGGCGGCGATGCAGAGCGAGATGTCCGCCATGAAGGCGCGCCCGTAGCGCGTCGCGGCCGGGCCGCGCACCGCCCATACCCCTCCCCAGACGGCGCTGCCCAGACCCACCACCAGCAGAACGTGCTCGAAGATGAGGCTCCCGTCGCCGAGGACTCCGCCAGGAATCCGCTCGGCGATGATCAGCACGACCGGCACCAGGAGGATCAGCCACGGCGCAACGTCGATGGGTCGAAGGGACCCGATGATCCCCGCTGCCCAGCCGCCCAGCGGGTACACCGCGAGGAGCGCGGCGACCCCGGTGGCGAGCAGGGCGGCGACCACGACAGGACGATCCCCGCTGGTGAAGCCGGTGAGCGGCAGGAATGGCGAAGCCGCGACCAGCGCCATGGTCCCGGTCCCGGCGATGCGTCCGGCGGCGAGCGTCGCCTTGCCCGGCGCCTGGCCGATCCAGCGAAGCACCAGGGTGGCAACCGCGACGGTCAGGGCCAGTGCGGTGACCAGCGGGTCACTGCTGGCCATGGCAACGGTTGCGGCCGCGCCGACCACACCGAGGGTGCGCCCCACCGAGACGTCGATCGAGGGCTGAAGCAGCACCACAAGGGTCATCGAGAGACCGGCGGCGACGAGCACTCCCTGACCCGCGCGGTCGAGGCCGGTGATGCCGGCCAGCCCTCCGAGCGGCACGGCAACGATCGATGATCGCGCCGCGAGCAGGGTCAACCCCGCTCCGACCAGTGGCACGATCGCCACCAATCGCGCGGTGCGCCGGCGGAGGAGCGCCGACGTCAACAGGCCGAGCGCCAACCACCCCGCGGCGATGACCAGAGGGTTCACGTGTGAGCACGTCGCGAGCTTCGCCCGTTCAACCACCCGGCGAGAAAGGCCGCAAGCGGCGCGACGACACAGACGAGTGCCGCGCCGGGGATCGAGTCGGTGCCGCTGCGCAGCAGCCACGCCGTGCCGGTCGCGATGCCCACCATCGCGATGCCGACGCCCAGGTCCTCCACGGTTCGGGCGAGCACCAGCCGGATGACGCCGCAGGTCCAGGCGTAGGCGATCGGGAAGAGCAGTCCTTCAGTGACGGCGACCTGGCCGATCGGAACGTTGAAGCTCACCCACGAGGCGACCGGGAGCGCGACTGCCGCACCGAACGCGCGGCCGCTCCTGGGACCGAAAAGCCGGTCGGTCGGCGCGAACGCGGGGATGGTCGGGTCGAGGCCGGTGAGCCAGGGGAGGACTCGTCCGCCCAGCCAGCCGGCCCAGCTCAGGAGCACCACGGCGATCGCGCAGGCACCGATCACGGCCACCCCCGGCGCGCCCCCGAAGGTCGCCGCGGTCGGTGCGAGCCCGGCGGCGAGCAGGACGGCCGCGATCGCCACCGCCCGCCTGCCGTCCACCATCATCGCGATCGCGGCGGCGAGCACACCCGCGGCGGAGAGCAGCGGCGCGGAAACCCCCATCAGTGAATCAGCTGGAACAGCAGGATGGCCAGGATCGCTCCCCCAAGGACCACGACCAGCTGGGGCTGCACCACGAGCCAGTCGTCCGTCTGGCGCAGCCACGAGCTCCCGCGAACCGCGGCCGGCCGCAGCCGCCTGGCGATGCCGACCCCGATGGCACGCGCCGCAGACGCTGCAGGCTGATCCTCGCTTGGCGACGGAGGCGCCGGCGACCAGCCCACCAGCGTGGCAAAAGCCCACGCGCCGGCGGCGACGATGACGAAGGCGACGACGATATATCCGCCCGACCAGTCGCCCGCGTTGCTCCTGATCGCCGCGGCGCCGATAGGCTCGGTCAGCCCGGTCGAGTTGAGGGCCGCGAGCACCGAGGTCGCGATCGTGCCGGGCACCACGGCCGCGAGCAGCGACACCACCGCCGCCACCGCGCCAAGCAGCGAGGGGTACCCGGACCGCTCGGCATTCCCTGCCGAGGTCAGCACCCGCGTCGCGGCCTGAACCGCCGCCGCGGCGCCCAGGATGCCGGCGACGCCGAGCGCGGCCAGGAGTGCTATTCCGGGGCGGCCGATCGAGACTGTCGCGGAGAGCTCGAGGATCAGCGCGGTGATGCCGAACCCGATCGGCAGCGACCCCGCGGCGCCGAGCGCGAAGGCGGCGAGGATGATCCCGCCCCGGCCGCGACCGATGTGCTCCCACGCCGCGGTCAGTGCCGTGACCAGCATCAGGGAGCAGACGCCCGCAGCGATGGCCGCACCCGCGGGAGGTCCCGCGATGCCGGTGAGCGCGACCACCGGCGCGGCGGCGATGACGCAGAGCGCCCGGCCCGTGATCACCGGCACGCGCGATCGGCGCAGGGCGACGACCACCCCCAGGATCGCGGCCATGCCGCCCGCAGCCGCGAGCCCGATCGCAATCTGTTCGGGGAGCGGCCCGGCGGCAGCCTCCCGGAGCCGCAGCAGAACGATCGCTCCGCACGGGATGGCGCCGGTCGTTGCCCATGCCGCCGTCGGGGTCCGGCTTCCCCGAATCGGAACGAACGCCGGTGAGAACAGCCGCACCGCACCCGCCGCAGCCCACGGCCCGGCAACGGTCGCGCCCAACGCGCCGGCCGGGATCACCGCGAAGTCGGTGGTCCCGGCGACGCTCAGGAGCTGGACCGCGGCCACCACCAGGCCTAGCGACGCGAGGTGTTCGAGCCCGATGGCGACGAGCCCACCGCGCCCGGGGCGGCCGCGGGCGGCGCTGGTCATGAGCAGGGTCCCGACGCCCGCGATCTCGACACCGGCGGCCAGCATCACCACGTTGCCGGCGTCCGTCGCCAGAATCGTTCCCGCGACGCAGACGAGAAGCGCGCTCACCTCGCGGGTTTGCCGCTCGCTCTCGAGCAGCAGGAGCAGGGCGGCCGCCGCCGCGGCAAGCCCGAGGGTCGCCCCGGGCAGGTCGAGACGGAGCAGGTAGGGGATGCCGGCGACGGGGGTGCCGAGCGATGTCTCGATGCGCCCGCTTCCGTTGAGGAAGGCGGCTTCCACCGCCAGCAACGCGATGGTCATCGCGATGCCGATCCCGGCAACGATTCGCGCGGCGCGCGCCTGTGCTGGAGCGAGAGCGAAGACGGCGATCGCGGCGATGATCAGCGGGGCGGGTATGAGCGCGAGCTGGAGCCCACCGCCCAGCATCGTGGCGCTACCTCCCGGTGCGGGCCAGCGCCGGCGCTCCGACCTCAGTGGCGCAGTACGGGCAGACCCCCCAACCCAGGCGGAGGCTGCGGTCGCATCCCGTGCACCGCCGGGCGAACTGGGTCCGGCAGTAGGGGCAGAGGATGAACTCCTGCTCGATCTCGCGTCCGCAGGTCGGACATGGTCGGGTGGGTACCCCCTCCACCGGTGGCTCGAGGAGCACCTGCTCCTCGATGGCGAGCGATCGCACCTGCTCCATCGTCATCGGCGGCCGCACCATGAAATAGATCAGCGCGCCGAGGAATGGCGGCACGAAACCGAGCAGCATCGCGAACAGCGCAAAGCCGGGCGAGGTCGTGCGCCGGCGCGCGTCGCGGACGACGTAGAAGGCCAGCGCGAGCCAGAGCACGACGACGTAGGCGATCACGATGGTGAGCACCGCGGTGAGCAGCGTCCCCAGGTCAACCAGCAGCATCGATGCGTCCTCCTGACGGGCCGCGGCGCAGCAGATCGAGCTGCACCTGGGCCTCGGCGAGCCGGCGGCGCGACTCGTCCACGACCTGGGCAGTTGCCCCGGTCACGAACGCCGGGTTCGCGAGCTGTGCCTGGAGACGCGACACGGTTGCCTCGAGCAGGCCGATCTGACGTGCGGTCGCACTGGCGTCGGCGGCGGTGTCGGCGATCACCACCTCGGCGTGGAGCCTACCCGAAACCACGACCACGGGATCGACGCCGCGCTCGTGGCTGTCCACGAGCTTCGCGGGCACGAGGCCGCCGATCAAGCGAGCGATGTGCTTGCTCGTGCCCTGGCCGTCGGCGGCGCGCACCGCCACCCGGATCCGATCGCGGGTGCCCCGCGGCACCCGGTGACTGTGACCGAGCGCCCGGATCCGCTGCACCAGCTCGATCGCCTCGGTGATCTCGTGGTGCGCGGCTGCCGTCTCGGCGTCGCTCCAGAGCGGATCCTCATCCGGCCACGCGCGCTGCTGCAGCGTCGGCGCGGCATTCGGGAGCTGCTGCGCGCATTCCTCGGTGACGAAGGGCATGAACGGGTGCAGCAGGCGCAGAAGCACGTCCAGGGTGGTGACCGCGGTCCACACCGCCGCGCGACGCGATTCATGGTCGTCCGCATCGGCGAGACGCAGCTTGATGATCTCGACGTACCAGTCGCAGAACGAATGCCAGGTGGTGTCGTAGAGACGCTCGACAGCGTCGTGGAATCGGAACGCCGCGAATCCGGCGTCGCACTCGCGAACCACGCCCGCGAGCTCGGCCAGCATCCATCGGTCCTCGGGACGGAGTGTCTCCGGCCTGGGTGGAGCGACGTCGAGCTCGGCGGCCGATCCGTTGCCGACCTTGGCGACGAGGAACCCGCTGGTCACCTGCCACAGCTTGTTGGCGAAACGCTGGTACGACGCGATGCGGTCCTCGTCGAATCGCATGTCCTGGCCGCTCGTTCCCACCGCTGCTGCCCACGCGCGCACCGCGTCGGCGCCGAACTTGTCGATGAGGTCGAGCGGATCGATGGTGTTGCCTTTCGACTTGCTCATCCGGGAGCCGTCGATCGCCTGGATCGTGCTCGTGATCAACACGTCGCTGAACGGATTGCGGTCCGTGAACTTGAGCCCCGTCATGATCATTCGGGCAACCCAGAGAAAGATGATGTCGCGTCCGGTGACGAGCACATCGGTGGGATAGAACTTCTGGAGCTCCGCTGTCTGCTCGGGCCAGCCGAAGATCGCAAACGGCCACAAGCCGCTGCTGAACCAGGTGTCGAGCACATCCGGGTCGTTGGTCAGCGCCGTGCTCCCGCACTCGGGGCACCGCGCCGGCGGGTCGATCCAGGCGAACCGATGCCCGTTGCCACACGTCGACACCGGGATCGCGTGCCCCAGCCAGATCTGCCTGCTGATGCACCAGTCCTTGATGTTGCGCATCCAGTGCAGATACACGTCGGCGTACCGCGTGGGATGGAACGCGATCTCGCCGCTCTCGACTGCACCGATCGCCGGAGCCGCGAGCGATGCCATGCGCACCCACCACTGCTCACTCACGAGGGGCTCGAGCACGGTGCCGCAGCGGTCGCAGTGGCCCACCTCGTGGGTGTACGGCTCCTCCTTGACGAGCGAGCCGGTGGCCCGGAGCGCCTCCGCGACCGCCGTCCTCGCCTGTTCGACGGGCATGCCGTGGAACTGGGGCAGCGAGGGCACGTCCATGGTCCCGTCGAGCGCGATCACGTTGATGATCGGGAGTGAATGACGCGCCCCGATCTCGTAGTCGGTCGGGTCGTGACCCGGCGTCACCTTGAGCGCGCCGCTGCCGAACTCGGGACGCACCGCGGCATCCGCAAAGATCGGCACGACCCGCCCCGTCAACGGCAGGGTGACGTGCTTGCCGATCAGTGCCGTGTAACGGGAGTCGCCGGGCGCGACCGCCACCCCGGTGTCGCCGAGCATCGTCTCGGGACGCACGGTGGCGACTGTGATGTCCAGACCGCCCTCGACCGGATACTTGAGGTAATAGAGAGGGTCGGTCTGCTCCTGCCAGTCGATCTCCTCATCGCTGATCGCAGACGCACAGCCCGGGCACCAGTTGACGATTCGCGGGCCGCGATAGACCAGCCCTTCGTCGTAGAGCGCCTTGAACACGAACCGGATGGCGCGCACGTACTGCTCGTCGAGGGTGAAACGAGAACGCTCCCAGTCGCACGTGTATCCCATCCGTCGCATCTGCTCGTAGATGCGCCCGCCGTACTCCTCGTACCACGCGTCGACTCGCGTCTGGAACGCCGCTCTGCCCAACTCCTCCTTCGAGGTTCCCTCGTCGTCGAGCTGCCGCTCGATGACGTTTTGCGTGGCGATGGCGGCGTGGTCGGTCCCCGGGCACCACTCGACCTCGAAGCCGCGCATCCGCCGGTGGCGGCACAGCGTGTCCTGGATGGAGAACGTCGATGCGTGGCCCATGTGCAGCGCGCCGGTGATGTTCGGGGGTGGCAGCGCGATGACAAATGCGGGCTTGGTGCTCGTGACATCGGCATGCCCGACCTCGAGCTCCCTCCAGCGCTCACGCCACCTCGGTTCCACGCTGGACCAGTCGAAATGCTTTTCCATTGGGCGATTGAGTATATGGGCCATCCGGGTGTCACTCGCCCGCAGGGATGGTCGCGCCGGATTGCGCGTTGCGCCATTCGGGAGTGAATGGCGAGCCGGCGTAGACGAGCTGCGGGGTCGAGGTGGCGAGCCGGGCGGCCGCCGTGCCCTCCCCCACCGCGGGAAAGCTTGCCGGGGCAGCGGGCCCCTGCGCCGAGATATCGGCGACCGAACCGAAATATGCCCGACCGCCGCAGCCGACATAGAACGCGACCAGCCCGACGAGCCGCGTCGCGCCGCCCCCCGTCGTCGGGGCGGCGAGCGGCACCACCACCGCGGCCGGCTGCCCGGCGGCGGCCGCGGCCACATCCACCGGTTCCTGCGGTGTCGCGCCGTCGAGGTTCGGGCTCACCACTGCGGCTGCGTTGTCACCCACCTGAGCCAGTGCCGCAAGGTTGTTGGCGTCGAATGACTGATCGAAACCTCCGAGCGCGCGAAGCGACGCGGACAGGCTCGGCGCCGGAGCGGCGATCGCGCACCCGGGAGTGGTGTTGGTGATGACATGCGTGAGCGTGATCAGGGTCACCGCGAAGAAGACCACCACGGCCGCCGCGGCCAGCGCGATGGCCCGGCGACTCACGCTCAGGCCGTACGCCCCTGCGCCGCCTCCTCGGTCGCGCCGACGCGACGTTTGGGCTCCTCGGTGAGAAGGAGCGGTTCCACACCCTCGAGAATCGCCTGCTCGGTGATCACGCAGCGCTTGATGTCGGGCCGGCTCGGAACCTCGAACATGCTGTTGAGCAGGACGTCCTCGATGATCGACTTGAGACCGCGGGCGCCGGTGCCGCGTGCCAGGGCGCGCTCGGCGATGGCGCGCAACGCACCCTCGTGGAACACCAATTCGACGTCGTCGAGCGCGAAGAACTTCTGGTACTGCTTGACGAACGCGTTCTTCGGCTCGGTGAGGATGCGAATGATGTCCTCCTCATCGAGGTAATCCAGCGCCACGGTGATCGGCAGCCGGCCGACGAACTCTGGTATGAGCCCGTACTTCAGCAGATCCTGCGCCTGCAGCTCGCGCAGCATCTTGGTGGTCTCCTTGGTGCGCGTCCCCCGGGGCTTGCTGTTGAAGCCGATGACCCGCTTGCCGAGACGGTGCTCGATGATCTTCTCGAGGCCGTCGAACGCCCCGCCGCAGATGAACAGGATGTTGGTGGTGTTGATCTGGATGAAATCCTGGTGCGGGTGCTTGCGGCCGCCCTGCGGAGGCACGTTGGCGACGGTGCCCTCGAGGATCTTCAGTAACGCCTGCTGGACACCCTCACCGCTGACATCACGCGTGATCGAGGGGTTGTCACTCTTGCGCGCGATCTTGTCGATCTCGTCGATGTAGATGATGCCGCGCTCGGCGCGCGCAATGTCGAAGTCAGCGGCCTGGATCAGCCGGAGCAGGATGTTCTCGACGTCCTCGCCGACGTAGCCAGCTTCGGTGAGGCTGGTGGCGTCGGCGATGCTGAAGGGAACGTCGATGATGCGCGCGAGCGTCTGCGCGAGAAAGGTCTTGCCGCACCCGGTGGGACCGACCAGCAGGACGTTCGACTTCTGCAGCTCGACGTCGCTGTTCGTCTTGGCATGCGCAATTCGCTTGTAGTGGTTGAAGACCGCGACCGAGAGCACCTTCTTGGCGTGCTCCTGACCGATCACGTACTGATCGAGTGACGCGGCGATGACCTGCGGGTTGGGGATCGTTCCCGGCTTGCCCCGCTTGGTGGTCGTGGAGCGGTTGTCCTCTTCGAGGACCTCCTGGCACAGGTCGATGCACTGGTCGCAGATGTACACGCCGGGGCCCGCGACGAGCTTGCGGACCTGCTCCTGTCCCTTGCCGCAGAACGAACAACGTGTGTGCCGCCGCCGGTCGTCGCGCTCAGTCACCGCATACCCCTTGGATTGTCCGAATTCCTGTCACGACCGGCCGATCACGGCATCAGGCGTGTGCTGTCGCACCGCCACCCGCCTGGGGTGCCTCGGTCTCGGGTGGCGCGCCGGGCGGCCGCCCACCATTGCTGCTCTCACCGTTTGGTGCCCCACCGCTCTTGATGCGGCCCTGGATGATCTCGTCGATGAGGCCGTAGTCCTTCGCCTCCTCAGCGCTCATGAAGAAGTCGCGATCGGAGTCGTGGTTGACGACCTCGATCGGCTTGCCACTGTGATGCGCGAGGATTTCGTCGAGGCGACGGCGCACGCGGAGGATCTCCTGCGCATGGATCTGAATGTCGGTCGCCTGGCCGCTGAATCCGCCCGATGGCTGATGGATGAGCACGCGGGTGTTCGGCAGGCTGAGACGCATGCCCGCCGCGCCGCCGGCGAGCAGGATGGCCGCCATCGAGGCGGCGATGCCCATGCAGATGGTGCCGACGCGCGGCTCGACGTACTGCATGGTGTCGTAGATGGCGAGCCCGGCATACACCGAACCGCCCGGCGAGTTGATGTACAGCCAGATGTCCTTCTCGGGATCCTCGCCGGCGAGGAACAGCAACTGCGCCATGACGACGTTGGCGACCTGGTCGTCGATGGGCGTCCCGATGAAGATGATTCGGTCTTTGAGCAACCGCGAGTAGATGTCCATCCCGCGTTCGCCCCGATTCGTGGTCTCGATGACGTACGGGATCAGATTGGTCGGATTCATACCCTTTCCATTATAGGTGGCCTTTTTTAGTCGCGCTGTCGGAATCCATAGACGGCCAGGCTCATCATCAGCACCCCGAAGGCGAGGAGCACCGCCTCCTCCGGCCATACCGAGAGCGGGTGACCAAAGATCGTGAGGCCAAGGCCGTCCAGGACTCGTGATGGGACCCCCGACGCGGTGAGCACGGTGCGCCGGAGCGCATCGATGCCGTAGCTGGCAGGGTCGAAGCGCGTCAGCACCGAGAGCCACGCCGGCAGGTTCCCACCGAGGGGGAAGAGCGCACCCGCGAGGAAGAACAAGGGCATCATCAGGAAGTTCATCACCATCTGGAACCCCTGCATGGTGCGCATGCGTGCCGCCACCGCAACGCCGAGTGCACTCAGCGCGAAGGCGAACAGAAAGATCATCGGGATCAGTTCCGCGACACCGATAAACGTCAATTTCACGCCGACAAGCGGGGCGAGAATGAGGATGACAATGCCCTGGAACATCGCCTGCGTCGCGCCGCCGAGCGTCTTGCCGATCGCCACGGCGGACCGATGAATCGGAGCGACGAGCACCTCTTTCAGGAACCCGAACTCGCGATCCCAGACGATTGACATCGCGCCGAAGATCGACGTGAACAGGACGGACATTCCGATGATGCCGGGAAAGATGAATTGCACATACTGTAGTGAGGACCCCGGGCCACCGAAACCGCCCGTGCTGCCTCGCAACGACGAGCTCAGTCCGCTCCCGAAAACAAACAGAAACAGCACTGGCTGGGCAAGCGAGGCAATCACCCGCATGCGGTCACGCCAGTAACGGATGAGGTCGCGCTTCCAGATGATGTAGATCGCGCGCATCGTGGCGCCGCGAATATTCACGGCGCGTGCCTGCGGAAGGGTCGGAGTGCTGAGTACCTGTTCAGTCATCGGCGCCCAGCTCCCCATATGCGTCCCATGTTTCGCATCGCATCCAGCGATGTGGTGCCCTGCTCGCGAATGGCGCGACCGGTGAGCTTGAGGAACACGTCATCGAGGCTGGGGCGGCGCGCGCTCACCGCCGTGATCGGAACGGTCAGCTCCGAGAACAGCCGCGGCATGAATGATGCGGAATCCGGGACCTCGACCTGCAGGGTGCCGTCGACCTGAATCGATTCGAGGTGCATCACTCGGCGGATCTCGTCGAACGCGACCCCGGTATCCGGGGTGGTGATCGTCACCACATCGCCCCCGACCCGGCTCTTGAGCTCCGATGGTGTCCCGAGCGCGACGATATTTCCCTGGTCGATGATCGCGATGCGGTCGCAGAACTCTGCTTCGTCCATGTAGTGCGTGGTCATGAAGATCGTCATATGCTCGCGGGCTCGAACCGTGTGCAGGTAGTCCCAGATCTTGTTGCGGGTCTGCGGATCGAGACCGAGCGTCGGCTCGTCGAGGAAGAGCACCTGCGGGTAATGAAGGATGCCGCGCGCGATCTCCAGGCGCCGCCGCATCCCGCCGGAATACGTGAGCACGGTGGATTCAGCGCGGTCGGTGAGCTCGACGATCGACAGGGCGTCGTCGATGCGCTGCTTGCGGGTCGCGGCGGGCAGACCGTAGAGGTAGGCGTGGAAGTCGAGGTTCTCGCGGCCGGTGAGCTGGCCGTCCAGCGACGGGTCCTGGAACACCAGGCCGATGCGCGCACGGACGGCGCTGGGATCCTTGAGCACGTCGATGCCGGCCACCTGGGCCACGCCCGAAGTCGGCCGCACGAGGGTGCAGAGGATGCTGATCGTCGTCGACTTGCCGGCGCCGTTGGGCCCAAGAAACCCGAAGATCTCGCCGGCGCCGACCTCGAGGTCGATGCCGCGGACCGCCTCGACCTTCCCGTAAGTCTTGACGAGGTCGCGAACGCTGATCACCGGCTGGCCCATGCCCGGGACAGCTTACCCACGCATGCCGGGGCTCACGCCTCAGGTCGCGACGAAGTTGGAATCGTCCGGGGTGACGATCTCGAGCAGCCGCTGCCCGGCCGCGCGACGGCGCAGGTCGCGGCGGGCAAGATCCTCGAGGCGCCTGCGTTGGGTGGCATCGACCCGCCTGCCCTCGGCGACCGCCCGGGCCTCGCGCTCCACCTGGTTCTCGTCGACCTCGATCCCCTCGGCGACCGCGAGCGCATCGAGCGCAAGTTCCAGCCGGACCCGGCTGGTCGCCGATTCGCGACGCTCGGCGCGGAGCGCCGCCGCGTTCTGACCGCTCATCTCGAGATAGCGGTCGAGCGGCAACCCGAGCGACCCAAGCCGGTACTCGAGATCGGCGAGCTGGCGCTCGATCTCACGCTCGATCATCGCCTCGGGGACGTCGACCCGGACATAGTCGCGGAGTGCCTCGAGTGCGGCACCCTCGTGGCGCTCGCGATCCTGCTCAGCCGCCTCGACAGCGAGCGCGGTGCGGTAGTGCTCGCGAAGGTCTTCGAGGGTCGGCCCGTGACCATCGAGCACGGCGAGCGCGTCGTCCTCGGGGGGTAGGGTGCGCTCGCGGACTGCGTGCACGGTGACGTCGATCGTGACCGTCGCGCCACGGAGCTCCTCCTGGCGGTAGTCCTGGGGCAGGGTGGTCTCGAAGGAGCGCGACTCCCCGGCCGTGAGCCCGATGACTCCATCGACGATCGCCGGGATCACAACCTCACGATCCAGCTCCAGCTCGCGCTCCTCGCCATCACCACCGGTGAGCACCTCGTCGCCGCGACGCATCACGAGCGTGCACCGGATGACGTCCCCGGCCTGAGCGGCTCGGTCGACGTCGGCAAGCTCCGAGTGACGCCGGCGGGCCTCAAGGATCGCCTGGTCGACGCTCTCCTCGGTGATCTCGGTGGTCTCCATCGGGACCCGGAGCGTCAGGTAGTCGCGCAGGTCCACCTCGGGCTTCACGGTGACCGTGGCGGTGAACTTCAGCGGCTGGTCGCGCTCGAGCTCGCCGAGATCGAGCTCGGGATCGCCGACCGGCTCGACGCCGGTCTCATCGACGGCGCGCCGGTAGAGCTCAGGCACCAGGTGATCGACCGTCTCGTGGCGGATCGTCTCCCAGCCGACCGCACGCTCGACCATCGCGGCGGGCGCCTTGCCGGGGCGGAACCCGGGGATCCGAACCCGCCCCGCGAGCCGGCGCAATGACGCCTGGACTGCCGCCTCGACCTCGTCCGCAGTGGCCTCGACCTGGAGGGCGACCTGCGAGGCGGCCTTGCGCTCGAGGGTGACGGTCATCGATGGACTCTTGGATGGACTCTTGCCTGGAGTGTCGGTCATCTGGGTACTCATGTTTCTGCTGGGTGAGCGCCGTGCGCGGACCGAGACTCGAACTCGGACGGGTCACCCCACGGGATCCTAAGTCCCGCGCGTCTACCGATTCCGCCATCCGCGCCCGGTCGGTCGAACCGGCCAGTGCCAGTGTAGCTGCGAGGAAACGGTCGCTGGACAACCCCTCTCCCGCTGCCTACTCTAGGTGGCATCCCCAACCCGCAGACGGAGGATCTGGATGGAGCCGAATCACCTGACCGCAACGGCAGGCCCGCAGGAGGTCGTTGCGAAGATCGACCAGAAGGCGCTCCGGCTGTCGGCGCTGCTGCGGGAGATAGACAACCACCCCATCGAGCTGGAGACCGTGCTTCGGGACCAGCTCGATGACGTTCTGGAGATGCTGGCGTGCAGGATCGCCGCCACCAGGACGCTGCTGCACCGATCCAGCCTCGAGTTGACGGGGGCCGGATCCCCCATATAACGGGCGTCGTACGGCGCCTCGGGACGGCGGCTGCAGTCGAGGCTGCTGCCGCCGTCCTGATCGTTATCGCCGCGATCCTGGTGCGCTACTGGGCGCTCCAGACCCAACCCGGCGGTCTCTACCCGGACGAGGCCGCCGAAGGCCTCAGCGCACAGAGCCTGCTGACGATCCCGGGATACCACCCGGTGTTCTTCAACAGCGACGGCGGGCGCGAGGCCCTGTACGCGTACATGGTCGCCGCCGTCTTCAAGGTGTTCGGGTCGTCGGTGCTCACGCTGCGCGGCACCGCCGCGGCGGTCGGCGTCGCCGGGGTCATCGCCACCTACCTCGCCGTCCGCCGGTTCGGCCGGGGTCCGGCGCTGCTCGCGATGGCATGGACGGCAGGATCACTCTGGATGATCGCCGTGTCCCGCGACGGCTTCAGGAACATCTTGACCGTGCTCGTCGGCGCGGCCGCACTCGCGGCGTTGCTGCGCTGGGGAGACAGGCCCTCCCGATGGACCGCCGTGCTCGCCGGGATCGCGGTGGCCCTGGGGTTCTGGACCTATCAACCGCTGAAGTTGCTGCCGTTGCTTGCGATTCTCTGGCTGACCTGGATGCGCGTCCGCGACCGTGAGCGATTTCTCACGGTCCGCGCGACCTGGCGATGGGCGGCGGTCGCGTTTGTCGTGGTCGTGGCGCCGATGGCGTACACGGCCATCACCGACTTCTCGGCGTACTTCGGTCGCGCCGCGTTCGTCTCGGTCTTCAACAGCGGGTCAATGTCGACCGACAGCTACCCGGTGCACATCCTCAAGACGCTCGGCATGTTCCTCTTCACCGGGGATCCGAACCCACGTCACGACGTGTCGGCGCTGCCACTCCTCGGGCCCGTGCTGGTGGTGCCCTTTCTCCTCGGCATCTGGCGCTGCTGGCGGCGGCGAGACGACCAGGGATACGCGCTGGTGCTGCTCGGACTTCCAGTGTTCCTGATCCCTCCGCTCGTTGCCAACGAGGGCGGCGCCCCCCACTTCCTCAGATCGCTCGGTCTCGCGCCCTACGTCGCCGCCTGCATCGGCCTAGGCTGCCTCGAGGGCATCGCGATCCTCCGCGGGCTGGTTGCGAGCAGCGATCGCCGCGAGCAGCGCGTAGCACAGACGGGCTGGATCGTCTGCGCGATCGCGGCGACCTGCCTGGGCGTGGCCTCGGCGGTGACCTACCTCAACCGCCCGGTGATCGATCGCTACGCGGCCTTCACGTTCGCCGACGTCGCCCTGGCCAACGCCGCCGTGGACAACTCGACCGACGGTGGACCGTCCACGCTGGTCATCCTCGACGGCTACGACGGCATGGACGTGCAGTTCCTTGACGCGGGCCGCGTGCCCACCATCGTCGCGCCGATGACCAGGGTCGCGAACGTCGCCGTCTACTCGCTGATCGTCGCCCCGTCGCGAGCCGACATCGCTGCCGCCGTCGGCGCGGGTGTCGCCGCGGAGGCGCAGGTGGGCGCGACCGATCCCTATGGCAATCCGGTCGTCTTCGACGTCGTACCCCAGGCGGCGGTTCCCACCCTGCCCTGACCGCGTAGGTCACGCACCCCGTGCGAACGCGGATCTATGGTGGGATCGATGCTGCGCAGCTATGCGGGGAAGATCTGGCTGATCACGGGCCTCGGTCTGGTTGCACGCCTTGCGCTGCTCGGGTATCAGCCGCTCTGGCGTGATGAGGCCTTCACGGCGCTGGCGGTGCAGCGCCCACTCGGCTCGATGATCGATGTGGTCCGCAACGACAGCGCGCCGCCGCTCTTCTACCTGGTGGAGCGGCTCTTCGCGGTGGTGTCGACCAGCCCCGCGATGCTCCGTCTTTTCCCCGTCCTGGCCGGGACGGCGGCGATCCCGCTGCTGGCGGCACTCGGACGTCGGGTCGCGGGCGACGCCGGCGGCGTCTGGGCGGCGGTGATCGGAGCCGTGGCGCCTGCGCTCCTGGTGAGCTCGCTCGATGCGCGCATGTACGTGCTCGCGACCACGCTGGTGCTCGCGTCGACGCTCTGCCTGCTGCGTGCGCTCGACCGGCCGTCGCCGCTGCGCTGGGCGCTCTACCTCGCGATGTCGATCCTCGCGGTCTACACCGTGTACTTCGCGCTCTTCGCCGTGTTCGCACAGGTGGTCACCGTTGCCCTCCTCCACGGGCGGCAACGGCGTGGCACGATGGTGGTTGTCGGAGCACTCGCCGCCGTGACCCTTGCGAGCCTGATTCCGTGGATCCTCGTCGCGCGCGCGCAGCTCGACCACAGCGCGAGCGCGTTCTGGGTGCCGAGATTGAGCATCCGCAGCGCCTTCGGGGGCCTCGAGCAGTTCTTCACGGGCCCACCGATCAACAGCTGGGTTGCCGGATTCGCGGCCGTGCGAGCCCTGGAGCTCGCCGGTGACGCCGCCGGCTGCCTGGTGCTGATCGCGGTGGTGGTGAACCGAAGGCGGCTCGGCGCGGCCGGCTCGCAGGCCGCGGCCTTCCTTGGAATCGCTGTCGCAATCGGCGTGGGCGTGATGCTCCTGGCCAGCTTCTATCACCCGCTCGAGGACGGGAAATACCTGAGCTCCGCGTGGGCGCCACTGTATGCGCTGCTCGGTGCGGGGCTCGCAACCCTGCCGTGGCGGCGGGTCGCTGTCGGCGCCGCAGCGGTGACCACGGCCGTCGGAGCCAGCACCGTCCTGGTCATCACCAATCCCGAGACGCCGCTGGCCGTTGCCGCGATCGCGCGGACCTCGGCTCCGGCACCGGTGGTGACCGCGTATCCGAGCGAGTACCTGCTCGTTCTCTACTACGCCGACCACGCCGTCGCCGCGCGCGCGCACGCCGTGGCCACCACGGTGCCGTGGTTCTGGGGCACTGCGGTCTATCCATCGGACGGCGCGCTACACACCGTGGCCCAACTGTTGTCGGGCGCTGCGCCGCTCTGGTACGTCTACGAGCCGGGCGATCCGCTGCCGTCGCCGCGAGACGGATACACGGTTTCGAATGTCCGCTGCTGGACGGGGGTCTGTGTCACCATGCTCAACCCTTCTCTGGCCGTCGCATCGCGCGGGGGATCCGGCTAGCTCGCGGGACAAGGAGGACATCGTGAAAGGCTTTCGTGACTTTCTCAACCAGGGCAACGTGGTTCAGCTCGCCGTGGCGTTCGTGATCGGCGCTGCCTTCGGGGCCGTGGTCACCGCACTCGTGGTCGACATCATCAACCCGATCATCGCCATCCCATTCGGCAAGCCGAACTTCGACACGCTCGTGCTGACCGTCAACGGCAGCAAGGTCAAGTACGGCACGTTCCTCACCGCGGTGATCGCCTTCGTGCTCATCGCAGCAGGCGTGTATTTCTTCTTCGTCGTGCCGTACAACAGGTTGCAGGCGCGCACGCGCTCCGCCAAGCCCGGTGAGTCGAACACGCGAGCCTGCCCCGAGTGCCTGACGATCATCCCCAAGGCGGCTCGCCGCTGCTCGGCATGCACCGCGGCGGTCGAACCGCAGGCGGCGTGAGCGACCGTGCCGGAGATCCACACCGCTCACCTCGTCGAGCTGCCGCCGCAAACCCTGCTCGGGATCCTCGCGGTCCGTCAGGACGTCTTCGTCGTCGAACAGAGCTGCGCATATGCAGATATCGATGCTCGCGACGCCGAGGCGCAGACCGTGCATCTGTGGATCGAGGATGACGAGGGTCGCGTGGTGAGCACGCTGCGGCTGTTGAGCGACGGGGACCGCGGACATCGCATCGGGCGGGTGGCGACCCTGCCGGCGTGTCGCGGACGCGGGTACTCGGGTGCGCTGCTACAGCGAGCGATCGAGCTGTCCGGGCCGCCGATCGCGCTGAGCGCGCAGTCGTATCTGGTCGAGTGGTACGCGCGCTTCGGATTCGAGGTCTGCGGCGAACGCTGGATCGAGGACGGCATCGAGCACGCGCCGATGCGCCTCGAGATCAGGCGGTGACGATGTTGACGATGCGGTCGACGACCGCGAACACCCTGCGCGGCGCACGCCCGTCGAGCAACTCCACGACACGCGGGTGGGCGAGCGCCAGCGCTGTCAAGGTTTCCTCGGACGTGCCCGCATCGACCTCGAGCTCACCCCGACGCTTGCCGTTGACGGTGATCGCCACACTCGCCCGGAGCGGAGCGGCAAGCTCGGCGTCGTAGGCCGGCCACGTGCCGCGCTGGTGGACCGAGCTGTCATGCCCGGTGCGATCCCAGAGCTCCTCGGTCACGAACGGCGCAAACGGCGCGAGCAGTTTCAACAGGGTCTCAGCATCGATGCGCCGCGCGGTGCCTGCCGAGCACTCGTGGTCGATGTCGCGTGCGAATTCCATGAGGTAAGCGATCGCCGTGTTGTAGCGAAGCTCGGCGATGTCGTCCTCGACCTGCTTGATCAGGCGGTGGCGCCGCCGCTCCTTCACCTCGTCACCGGCATCGCCGCCGGTCGCGAGCTGGGTGGCACGCCACGTCCGGTTGATGAATCGCGTCATCCCGGCGATGCCCTTGTCGCGGAAGTCGCCACCGAGCGTGTACGGCCCGAGATACATCATGAAGAGACGCACCGTGTCCGCGCCGTAGCGCTCGATGTACTCGTCCGGGTTGAGCACGTTGCCCCGGCTCTTCGACATCTTCGCGCCGTCCATGATGATCATGCCGTGGGCGCGGAAGCGCGTGTACGGCTCCGCGACCGGGACGAGGCCCATGTCGTGCAGGGCACGCATCACGAAGCGCGCGTAGAGCAGATGGCGCACCGCGTGCTCGTTGCCACCGATGTACATGTTGACGGGGAGCCAGGTGTCCGTCCGCTCCTTGTCGAAGGGAACGTCGTCGAAGTCGGTGGACGGATAGCGCAGGTGGTACCACGCTGAGTCCAGGAACGTGTCGCTGACGTCGGTCTCGCGCCGCGCCGGTTCCCCGCACTTCGGGCACGGGACGTTGACCCACTCCTCAACGGTCGCGAGGGGCGAGAGACCGGTGCCCCGCGGCCGGAAATCCTCGACATCGGGAAGCAGGACTGGGAGATCCTCCTCCGGCACCGCGACCGGACCGTCGTTGGGACAGTGGATGATCGGAATCGGCGGGCCCCAGTACCGCTGGCGTGAGATCAGCCAGTCGCGCATCTTGTACTGCACGCTGGGTTGCCCACGACGCAGTTCGCTCAGGCGATCGATGATGCGCCGCTTGCCCTCGTCGGATGTCGCACCGGTGAATTCGCCGCTGTTGACCATCGTGCCCGCGCCGCTGTACGCGCCCTCGGCGACATTGCCGCCACTGATGACCTCGACGATCGGCAGCGAGTGCGCACGCGCGAAGGCCCAGTCGCGTGCGTCGTGCCCGGGGACGGCCATGATCGCTCCGGTGCCGTACCCGCCGAGCACGTACGGAGCGGCCCACACTGGAAGGCGCGCCCCGGTCAGCGGATGAATGGCGTGCGAGCCGAGCTCGAATCCGATCGAGAAGTCGGGTTCGGCAGCGGCCGGCGGGAACTTGTTGCGCCACGCGTTGACCTCACCCATTCGCTCCGGGGGCACGAAGTCCTCGAGCTCGGGGTGGTCGGCGCCGATCACCAGGAAGGTCGCGCCGAAGAGGGTGTCCGGACGCGTGGTGTACACGCTGACGTCCTTGCGCCGGCATCCCTCGAGATCGAACAGGATGGTTGCCCCCTCGCTGCGCCCGATCCAGTTGCGCTGCATGGTTTTCGTCGACTCCGACCAGTCGAGCGTGTCGAGCGCATCGAGCAACTCCTGCGCGTAGCGGGTGATCTTGATCCACCACTGGCGGAGGTATCGTGTCTGCACCGGCGTGTGGCAGCGCTCGCAGCGACCCTGTTCCACCTGCTCGTCGGCGAGCACGGTGAGGCACGACGGACACCAGTTGACCGCCCCTTCGCGCCACTCGATGAGCCCGGCGTTGAAGAGTCGGACGAACAGCCACTGAGTCCAGCGGTAGTACGACGGCTCCGCGGTGTTGACCTGGTGTCCCCAGTCGAACATGGACCCGATTCGCGCGAGCTGGTTCTCGCGGAAGTTGGCGACCGCGCGGCGCATCACGACGGCAGGATGCTCGCCGATCTTCATCGCGTAGTTCTCGGAGTGGATGCCGAAGGCGTCGAACCCCATCGGCTCGAACACGGTGTCACCCATCAGACGCCGCCAGCGGCCGTAGATGTCACCGCCCGCGAACGGGATGATGTGACCGACGTGCAGCCCCTCGGCGGAGGGATACGGGAACATCATCAGGTTGTAGAAGGGGTGCGCGGGCTCGTCGAGCTCGGTGCGGTAGTCGCCGCGCTCGTCCCAGATCCGACGCCAGCGCGCCTCGACGGCGGTGTGGTCGTACACGTCGAGGTGCCCGGGACCGGGCTCGACCGGGGCGGTGACGGTGTCCATGACAGAAAGGGTATCCCGAGTCCGAGCCCAGCCCAAACCGACACTGGATCAGGACCGCGAGGGTCGGGGCGCTGCGCCGGCCGCGAGTACACTCCGAGCGCTCATGGAACGAGACCCGTCCCCGATCGAGATTCGCGACGCGCAGGGTGAGGCCGAGCTTCGGCGCTTCGCCGAGATCGACGCGGAGTCGTTCGCCGGTCGAGCCGCGAACAACATGCGCTGGCTGGCCGCCGCCGAGCCGCACGCGCCGCTCCGGCTCGCGCATACCGAGGGCCAGGTGGTCGGCGGCTACATGCTTTTCCCTGCCGGTCAGTTCTTCGGCGGGAGGTCGGTACCTGCGTGGGGAGTTACAGCGGTTGCGGTGCATCCCGCCTGGCGGCGCCGCGGGGTTGCGGCCTCGTTGATGCGCGACTGCGTCGCCCTGGCGCGCGAGCAGGGAGCCGCGCTGGCGCCGCTGCACGCCGCGACCGTCCGGCTCTACCGGCGGTGGGGTTGGGAGGTATGTTCTCAGACACTCCGGCAGATCGTGCGCACGCCTGCGCTGACCGGATTCTCCGGCTCGGGGCGGGTCCGCCCCAACCCCGACCGCGCGGCAGTCGAGGCGATGCGGCGTGCCCATCTCGCGCAGTGGGACGGTCCCCTCGATCGCCCCGACTGGTTCCTCTTCGTGGAGTGGGATCCGGGTGACCCGGAGACGCTCCGCTTCGAGTACGGCTGGTACGAGACGGACCGGCTCACCGGATATGTGCGCTACGAATCCGAGCGCCAGCCCAACGGCTGGCTCCGGCTGCTTGTCTCGGAGTTCATCGTCACCACGCTCGACGCCCTTCGTGGTCTGCTCGGATTCCTCGGCGGGCAGGAGTCGCTGAGCCGCGATGTCGTGTTCGTGCACTCGGCGCTGGTCGACGCGTCGCCGCTGCTGTGGTTGCTCCCCGAGCCGCACCGCGATATCCGGGTGGAGGGCTTCCTCTGCTGGATGCAGCGCATCGTCGACATCGATCTGGCGATGACCGCCCGAGGCTGGCCGGCGCGGGCCGCCGGTCGTGCGGAGCTCGAGGTGACCGACCCGGTGACCGGCGTCGAGCGCGTGGTACTCGAGGTGGAGAGCGGGTCCGCCCGGGTGACGCCCGGCGGCGGAGGAGAGATTCGATGCGACATCGGCGCGCTCTCGGCGTGGTACTCGAGCGCGCTCCGGGCGCAGGATGCCGTCCGGCTGGGCCTGATGGAGGGTGAGCCGTCCGCAATCAGCGCCCTGGACGGGCTGATCGCCGGGGGCCTTCCCTGGATGCCCGACTTCTTCTGAGCGACGACGATGCCTGACGCCACCCTGCCGCGGCTGCGCCTCGCCCGCCTGCGCTCACAGCACCTCACCGACGACACGCGTCTGGGTGGCGATGTCGCGACGGTCGTTCGCGGCGTGTGCGCGCTTCAGGCGCAGGCGTTCGACGCCGCGCGCCACCAGGTGCGTGTACGCAGCGAGGGACTCACCGCGGCCGCGGTGGATCGCGCATTCGAGCAGGATCGATCGGTGGTGCGAACGTGGTTGATGCGCGGAACGCTGCATCTCTGTGCGGCTGACGACCTGCGCTGGTTGATCGACGTCTTCGGACCTGCCGTCAACCAGTTCGGGGCGAGCCGGCGCATGAATCTCGGCCTCGACGATGCGACCTGCGCTCGCGGCGTCGCGGTGATCCGCAAGGCGCTTGCCGACGGCCCGGCGGCGCGGCGGCAGCTGCGCGAGCGGCTGGTCAGCGCCGGCGTGCTCGAGGAACCGGTCGGCCAGAAGCTGCTCCACCTGATCTACCACGCCGCGGCCCTCGGTATCGTGTGCTCCGGACCGCGCATGGGCCGCGACGACAGCTTCGTGCTTCTCGACGACTGGGTGCCGCAGGCGAAGGGCCCGCGGAGAGCGGCCGCGCTCGCCGAGCTGGCGCGGCGATATTTCGCCGCCTACGGCCCCGCGAGCGAGGCGGACTTTTACACATGGACCGGCCTGCGTTCTGCGGTCATTCGCTCGGCGATGGCGGCAATCGGTTCGGAGTTGGTGGAATTCCCGGGCTCGATTCGAGGCCTCTGGACGCTTGGACCGGCTGCGGATGCCGAGATCGTCCGGCCCACCGTGCGCCTGCTCGGTCACTTCGACACGTTCCTGCTCGGCTACCGGCGGCGCGAGCATCTCGGCGGAGCCGACGCTGAGACGTGGATCCACGATGGCGGCGGCGGCTGGATCCGTCCGGTGATCTGCGTCGACGGTTGGATCGCCGGTGGATGGCGCATGGAACGGCCGTCGGGGCAGATCGAGGTCACGGTCATGCCGTTCGATCGGATCGGCCGCCGCGCCGATCCCGCGATCGGTCGCGAGGTCGCCTCGATCGGCCGCTTCCTGGAGCGGCCGGCGCGCTGGTCCCGCGGGCCCTTGGTAGGCTTCAACTCCGCGCCGACGTAGCTC
>JBAPWO010000099.1:0-4076 GCA_049283735.1 Candidatus Dormiibacterota bacterium | reverse complement strand
CCGCCGACCTGCAGCACGAGCGCTTGAGCGTGATCAACATCCACGATGGACGCCAATGCCCGGTTCGCGAGGATCGTCGTGCGGCCGACTGTCCCTTCACACGACTCGATGCCTACTCACCCGGTCGCACGGGCTGGGCCTAGATTCTGGCTACGCATCGCCCGCCTCACCGCCGTCGCTGGAACTCGGCGGGCGGCAAAGTAACGGAGCGTGGCCGGACCGAGCAGGGTCCACCGACCTGAGGCGTCAAGGACAATGAGCAGCAGCGTGCGGCCGGATATTGGGGAGCTGAACATTCCGACTGCGGCGTGGGGGCCTGTCGGTTGTATCGGAGCGGGCGTGGTGGTGGTCAGGGTCAAGGATCTTCGCCGCTCCAGCCACGTCTTCATTGTTATCGCGGACGGTATCGCACTGTGACAGCGAATGCGCCACTGCCGGTTGTCGCCGGTCTGTTCGAGGACGCCGCAGATGGCCGGCCAAGCCTAATCGGTAGCCGCTGCCTGCATTGCCAGGAGCGCGGCTTCCCATTCCGGCCCGTGTGTGCACGCTGCAAATGGAGCGGCACTGAGCGGGTGCATCTCAGTCGCACCGGTTCCCTATACAGTTTTACTGTTTGCTACACGGCCCCGGCCGGCTGGAGAGCACCTTACTTCCAAGCCTTCATCGAGCTCCCCGAGCACATCCGCCTTTTCTCCCTCATCGCGGACGAAGTTACGCTAGCCGAAGACGGGCTCACCGTCGGGATGCCTATGGAGATGCTCGTTGAGCCCGCTCGTTTTCGGTCGGACGGTACCCCGCTAGTCGCCTACAAGTTTCGGCCGTTCCTGGCGGAGACGCGCTACCGGATCCGCACCTGAGGGAGTGTCATGAGACATGTCGTTGCACTGGGCGTTGGTATGCACCCATTCGGGCATTTCCCCGACAAGTCCATCAAAGAAATAGGCTATTACGCAGTCCTGGAGGCGATGCGCGACGCTGGCGTCGCAACTAGGGACATCCAAACTGCCTATGTTGGCAACTCGCTCGCCGGCGTACTCCAAGGGCAGGAGGGCGTCCGCGGCCAGACTATTCTTCAGTATGGCGGCATTGATGACATTCCCGTAGTTAACGTCGAGAACGCCTGCGCGAGCGCGTCGACTGCGTTTCGGGGGGCGTGGCTCGAGGTTGCTTCGGGGGCGTGTGACCTGGCTCTGGCGCTGGGGGTTGAAAAGATGTTCGTCGGCGACACATCGAAGACTCTGGTCGCCCTTGCCGCGGACGCAGAGCTCGAACTTGCCAGTATGGGCATGCAGTTCTCGGCCAACTACGCTATCCATCCGAAGTACAACCTGCGCCAGAGACTTGTCGACTACGAGTGGACAATTGAGGATTACGCTCTATGCTCGGTCAAGAACAGCTTCAACGGGTCCCTCAATCCCAACGCGCAGTTTCGGAGGGCACTCAGCGTCGAGCAGGTGCTGAGTTCTCGAACCATCGCGTCGCCCCTGACGCTCTATATGTGCTCATCGATGGCCGACGGGGCCGCCGCGGCGATCGTCTGCGCTCGCGAGATCGCTACCAAGTTCAGCACCCGTCCGCTGATCGGCGTTGCCGCGACGGTCCTGGAGTCTGGTCATATCTTCGGCTCCATGGACTCGGACTTCGGGAAGGCGAAGGAGGTGATCAACCGTGCCTACGAAATCGCGGGTGTCGGGCCTGAGGACGTCGATGTAGCCGAGGTCCACGACGCCATGTCACCGGTTGAGCTTTTGCTCTACGAGAGCCTCGGCTACTGTGGTCCCGGGGAGGGTGCCCGGCTCATACGCGACGGGTCAACCCGGATCACTGGGAACCGCCCAGTCAACACGAGCGGCGGCCTAACCGCGCGTGGACACCCAGTGGGCGCCACCGGGCTCGCTCAGATTGTCGAGATTGTATTGCAGCTGCGAGGTGACGCGGGTCCGCGACAAACATCGGCCCCACGGGTTGGCCTCGCCCACAATCAAGGCGGCATGCTCCTAGGGATGGACTCGGCTGCCTACGCTGTAACCATCCTAACTCGCTAATCACGTCAAGCTAACCGCAGCTACGTGATCCTTTGCCTTGGAGGCGACGAATTCGTGGCGCGGGTACGCCTAGATGTTCCCTTGAGCGCCGTCGTTTTGGTCGCTCACTCGCTGCGCGCCTTGACACCGGATGGCCTGACGGCTTTCGCCGGCGTTGCCAGTGAGAAAGCACCCACGACACACAGGCTAATGGCCAAGAGACATCGGCGGACGCTGGCGTGGGCAAGCGTCTCGTACGCTGAGGCGGTGCCACTGACCCAGCGGTTCGAGTGGCGGCTCAGCTGCTGCCGTCGCAAACGACCTCGGCGTCACGCTGCCTGCCCGGAAGACGAACTCGGTCGTCAACGTGATCCAGGGGGGCGGGGTGTCCCGCGCGCAGGGGACGTTCATACCGACCTGCTAGCGATTCGCGCCCGATCGGAGACGAGGCGAAGGATGCCTCGCTCCGGGGTCCTCTGCCTTGGAATGCGTTCCGACGGGTCCGGCAGGTGCGCACTCCTTCAGGCGCTAACGCCCGGCTACAGGCGGGTGATGCCTCCTTACTGACACGAAGCGCGTCGGCGGCGAACGTGCGCGTCAGTAAGCATTGAGCCTCCGACCATTCGAGGACATCCGCCAAGCTGACGTTGGGGACGTACCGCAGTTCTTGGACCGACCCGCGTGCGATGACCGCTAACCAGGCGTGCTCTAAAGTTATATACTTGCCAGCAATCAACTATTGTTGGATGGGCCCGAAGCTGAGCATCGACGAACGCTCGAGTGTCGAGTCAGGAGACGACCTAAACCCGGCGCTCCTGCGGAGCGCGGTGAACCGTGTGTCGCGCCGGCTCCGGCCGACGGCTGCCGCTGGGACACTGACAACCACCGAGGTCGACATCCTGGTCGCGGCGGAACGACAGGGCCCGATTCGTCTATCTGACCTTGCCAGCTTCGCCGGCCTCAACCCGACGATGCTCTCGCGCCTGATTCCGAAGCTGGAAGAGGCCGGCCTCGTGCGTCGCATCCGCGACGACGTCGACAAGCGAGTCTGTCGCGTGAGGGCGACACCCAAAGGGAGCCGGCTGCTCGATCGGATCCGTTCGGAGCGGAATGATGCGCTGTCCCGACGGCTTCGGGATCTCGATGCGAGTGACCGTGCCACCCTCGCGCTCGCGCTTCCCATCCTGGAGGAGCTGGCGGAGCGACTTCGTCCTGGATGGACCGCCAACGACGAGCGACCGCGGCTTCGATGACCGGCCTTCTGGCGATCAGTCGCCGAACATTCTCGGCACTGGCAATACCAAACTTCCGGCGGTTCTTCTTTGGGCAGAGCACGTCACTCATCGGGACATGGATGCAGTCAGTCGCGCAGTCCTGGCTGGTGTTCACGGTCACCCATTCGGCCACCGCGATTGGATTCGTCTTGGCACTGCAGACGCTTCCGGTGCTGCTCCTCGCGCCATATGGCGGGGTCATCGCGGATCGAGTCGACAAGCGTCGTTTCCTGATCGTCCTGCAGTCGCTCATGGGAGTCCAGGCGCTTGTGCTGGGGATCCTGGTTGTCACGCACAGCGTGATGTTCTGGGAGATCTGCGTGCTCGCCGTCGTGCTCGGCCTCAACAACTGCTTCGAGAACCCTGCGCGCCAGGCCTTCATGCTCGAGATGGTTGGCTCGTCTCAGCTCCGCAACGCCGTGAGCCTCAATTCCACGATGGTGAACGCGGCGCGAGCCATTGGTCCGGCGGTGGCCGGGCTGCTCATCGCGACCGTCGGCGTCGGCCTTTGCTTCCTGATCAATGCCGTGAGTTTTGTTGCAGTCGTTTACTCGCTGACGTCGATGGACATTAACGCCCTCAAGCCGAGCCCACCGGCTCAGCGGGCCAGAGGCCAGCTACGAGAGGGACTCCGCTACGTCAGGGGAGAGCCGCGACTCTGGGTGCCACTCGTGATGGCAGGGATCGTTGGAACGCTGGCCTATGAATTCCAGGTGACGTTGCCGGTAGTGGCCAAGCAGACCTTTGGTGGCAACGCGGCGACGTATGGCTTTCTCAC
>JBAPWO010000098.1:0-14172 GCA_049283735.1 Candidatus Dormiibacterota bacterium | reverse complement strand
TACTTCGAGGTGATGCACGAGCTCAAGCTCATCGTCGACCTCATGTACCAGGGCGGTCTGTCGTGGATGCGCTACTCGGTGAGCGACACGGCTGAATACGGCGACTACGTGAGCGGTCCGAAGGTGGTCGACCAGCGGACCCGCGAGACCATGCGCAAGCTGCTCAGCGACATTCAGGACGGGACGTTCGCGAAGCGGTGGATCGAGGAGAGCGAGGCCGGACGTCCGAACTTCGTCGAGTACCGGGACGAGGAGCAGCACCTGCCCATCGAGCGCGTCGGCGCCGAGCTGCGCTCGAAGATGGGATGGCTCGATTCCAAGACCGCCCCGGGCATGGAGAAGGTGCTGGCCGAGCCCGATCGGGAGGGAGCGACGGTATGACCGAGTCGCTCACAATCCTCGACACGACGCTGCGCGACGGTGAGCAATCGCCGGGAGTCGCGCTCAACGCCGAGGACAAGCTGCAGATCGCTCATCAGCTCGCGCGCCTCAAGGTCGACGTCATCGAAGCGGGTTTCCCGCACAGCTCGCCGGGTGACTTCGCCGCGGTGAAGGCCATCGCCGAGCAGGTCGACGGTTCGGTGATCGCGGGACTCTCGCGCTGCTTCGAGGCCGACGTCCGCGCCTGCGCCGCGGCCCTCGAGCCGGCCGCACGCGCCCGCATCCACGTCTTCATCGGCACCTCGCCCATCCATCGCGAGGGCCAGCTGCGCATGACCCAGCGCGAGGTGTACGACCGGGCCGTCGGAATGACGGCGCTGGCGAAGACATTCCGCGAGGACGTCGAGTTCTCGCCGATGGATGCGAGCCGCACCGAACGCGAGTACCTCGCCGAGATCGTCAACAGCTGCATCGAAGCCGGTGCGACCACCATCAACCTACCGGACACGGTCGGATACGCGACGCCCGATGAATGGCGTGCCCTGATCGGGTGGATGTACGAGCAGGTTCCCGCACTCCGCAACGTCGTGCTCTCGGTGCACTGCCACAACGATCTCGGTCTCGCCACCGCGAACTCGCTGGTCAGCGTGCTCGCGGGAGCACGCCAGATCGAGACCTGCGTCAACGGCATCGGGGAACGCGCCGGCAACGCGGCTCTCGAGGAGGTGGCCATGGCCACGCGCCTGCACGAGAAGGTGTATGGCGTGACCACGCAGCTCGACCATTCGCAGCTGTATCGCACATCGCGCCTGGTCTCCCAGCTCACCGGCATGCTCGTGCAGCCCAACAAGGCCGTGGTCGGCGCCAACGCGTTCGCGCACCACTCGGGCATCCATCAGGACGGCATGCTCAAGGACCGGAGAACGTACGAGATCATGGAACCGGGCCAGGTCGGTGCCGGGTCCACGCTCGTGCTCGGCAAGCTGAGCGGGCGCCATGCTCTGCGCGACCGCCTCGAGCAGATGGGTTACCGGCTCGCCGACGAGGAGTTGCAGCGCGCGTTCGTCCGGTTCAAGGGACTCGCGGACCGCAAACGGGACGTGACCGATCGAGATCTCGAGGCGATCGTGGCCGACGAGCTCCACGGTGCCGAGGAGACGTTCCACCTCGAGCATCTGCAGGTGAGCTGCGGCACCAACCTGCGGGCGACCGCGACCGTGCGCATGATGCTGAGCGACGGCGTCAGTCACGAGGCGGTGTCCACCGGCGATGGGCCGGTCGACGCCACGTATCGCGCCATCGACATGCTCGTCCAGGTCAAGGCCGAGCTCGAGGAGTTCGCCATCCAGGCGATCACCGAAGGCATGGACGCGGTCGGCGAGGTCAGCGTCAGGCTGCGCCAGGACGGCGCACTCAGTGCCGGCCATGGTGCCGACACCGACATCCTCGTCGCCGCCGCGAAGGCGTACGTGCATGCGCTGAACCGGCTGACCACCCGAATCTCCAAGGGTCCGCGGATCACCCCCGAGCAGATCGGCGCCCCGGTCGGCGTGGCATCGGCGGCAACGTGACCCCGCGAACGCTCTTCGACAAGATCTGGGAGGCACACGTCGTCGTCGAAGAGCCCGGCGAGCCGTCCCTGCTGTATGTCGACCTCCACCTCGTCCACGAGGTGACCTCCCCGCAGGCGTTCGAGGGCCTTCGCCTCGAGGGCCGGGGCGTGCGCCGGCCGTCACTGGTTATTGCCACGATGGACCACAACGTACCCACCGACGGCGATGGGGTGAATGGTGCTGACGCGATGAGCGTGGCGCAGATGGACGCGCTGCGCACCAACTGTGGCGAGAACGGGATCTCCTGCTTCGGTGCCGGCCACCGCTGGCAGGGCATCGTCCACGTGATCGGGCCGGAGCTGGGCCTCACGCTTCCGGGGATCACCGTGGTCTGCGGCGACTCCCACACCGCAACGCACGGGGCTTTCGGGGCGTTCGCCCTGGGCATCGGAACGTCCGAGGTCGAGCACGTGCTGGCGACGCAGTGCCTCCGCCAGTCGCGCCCGATGACCATGGAGGTACGCATCGAGGGCGCGTTGCCACTCGGTGTCACGGCGAAGGATGCGGCGCTCGGGGTGCTAAACGCCATCGGCACCGCGGGCGCCGCCGGCCACGTCGTCGAGTACACCGGCTCGGTGGTTCGCGGCTTCTCGATGGAGCAGCGGATGACGCTCTGCAACCTCACCATCGAAGGCGGAGGACGCGCCGGCATGATCGCCCCGGACGCCACCACCTTCGCGTATATCAGGCGCCGCCCGTACGCGCCCGCGGGTGCCGTCTGGGACGAGGCGGTCGCGGCGTGGAGCGAGTTGCGCAGCGACGACGGCGCCGCCTACGACCGCGTGGTCAACATCGACGCGGCGACGCTGGAGCCCACGGTGACGTGGGGGACGACACCGGCGCAATCGGTGGCGGTCACCGGACGGGTCCCCGACCCGTCGACCTTCGAGGATGCCGCCGAGCGCGAGTCGGCGGTGCGCGCCCTCGCCTACATGGGGCTCGAGCCGGGTACGGCGATCGAGGACATCAAGCTGGACACGGTCTTCATCGGCTCGTGCACCAACGGTCGCATCGAGGACCTGCGCGCGGCCGCGGCGATGTTCGACGGCCGTCGCGTCCACGACGGTCTTCGCGTCCTGGTGGTGCCGGGATCGGCACAGGTGAAGGTGCAGGCGGAAGCCGAAGGGCTCGACGCGATCTTCACCAGCGCCGGCGCGGAGTGGCGCAACCCGGGGTGCTCGATGTGCCTCGGCATGAACCCCGACATCCTCCAACCCGGTGAGCGGTGTGCGAGCACGAGCAACCGCAACTTCGAAGGCCGTCAGGGACGCGGCGGACGCACGCACCTGGTCTCGCCGGCGATGGCGGCCGCCGCCGCGGTCGAGGGCCGATTCGTCGACGTCCGCCGCATGGCGCTACCGGTGGCTCGCGCATGAGGCCGTTTCACCGCGAGGACGGCGTCCTCATCCCGCTCGACCGCTCCGACGTCGATACCGACCAGATCATCCCCAAGCAATTCCTCAAGCGCATCGAGCGAACCGGATACGGCGAGTTCCTCTTCAACGACTGGCGACGAGACGCATCGGGCGCATCGCGAACGGATTTCGTCTTCAACCAGGAGGCGTATGCGCCGGGAACCGTGATGGTTGCGGGACGCAACTTCGGCTGCGGCTCCTCGCGGGAGCACGCGGTGTGGGCGCTGTCCGACTACGGGATCCGCGCCATCGTCGCCGAGTCGTTCGCGGATATCTTCAGATCCAACGCACTCGGGAGCGGTCTGCTCCCGGTGACGCTGCCCGAGCACGAGGTACGAGCCCTGCTCGACCTTGCCGCCGAGCAACCCGGGATCACCGTCGCCGTCGACCTCGAGGCGCAGACGGTGACCTGCGGAGATCTGCGTTTCGCGTTCACCATCGACGCGTTCGAGCGCCGCCGTCTGCTCGAGGGCCTCGACGACATCGGGCTGACGCTCGCGCATGAGGCGGAGATCACAGCGCACGAGGCACGCCGGCCGGCGTGGATGCCGGACCTCGCGCGCGGCGGGGCGGGCTCGTGAAGGCGAACATCGTCGTCCTTCCCGGTGACGGGGTCGGACCCGAGGTCGTGAACGCGGCGCTGAGCGTGCTCGCCACCGTCTGCGACGCTGCCGACGCGCAGGTGAGCATCGATGTGCACCTCATCGGCGGGCGTGCCATCGACGAGCTCGGTACGCCGTTGCCCGACGAGACGCTCGACGCGTGCATGGCCGCCGACGCGGTCCTGCTCGGCGCCGTCGGCGGCCCCGCATGGGATCACCTGCGCGGCGAGCGCCGATGCGAAGCCGGGCTGCTGCGCTTGCGCCGCGAGATGGACGTCTTCGCCAACGTCCGACCCGTCAAGGTTCATCCGAACCTCACGGATCGGACCACGCTGCGCCCCGAGGTCATCCGGGGGACAGACCTGGTGATCGTGCGCGAGCTCACCGGGGGCGCGTACTTCGGGCAGCCGCGCGGACGGACGGGCACGGGGCCAGACGAGATCGCCCGCGACAGCATCGTCTACAGCGCGGCCGAGATCGAGCGGGTTGCGCGGGTCGCCTTCAAGCTCGCGCAGTCGCGTCGCGGAGAGCTCGTCTCGATCGACAAGGCGAACGTGCTGATCACCAGCCAGCTCTGGCGAGAGGTGGTGAGCGCGCTCGCTGCGGAGTACCCCGATATCACCCTCACCCACGAGCTCGTCGACTCGTTCGCGATGCGTCTGGTGCGCGAACCTGCGACCGTCGACGTCGTGGTCGCCGAGAACCTCTTTGGCGACATCCTCAGCGACGAGGCGGCGGTGCTCGCCGGCTCGCTCGGTCTGCTGCCGTCGGCAAGCCTCGGCGCGTCCGACCAGGGACTGTACGAGCCGATTCACGGGAGCGCGCCCAGTCTCGCCGGACGTGGCATCGCCAACCCCTACGGCACCATCCTCTCGGTCGCGATGCTGCTCCGGCATTCGCTCCACCGCGACGATCTCGCCGCGGCGATCGAGTCCGCGGTCGATGTGTGCATCACCGAGGACGTGCTCACCGCCGATCTGGGTGGTGCGGCGGGCACGGATGCCGTCGCCGACGCGGTCGCGCGCGAGGCGCTGCGACATCTCGGTGCGCGCACCGGTGTGGCATCGTGAGCGTCGAGATCTACGACACGACACTGCGTGACGGAGCGCAGGGCGTCGGCATCAATTTCTCGGTGTCCGACAAGCTGCGCATCGCCGACCACCTCGACACCCTCGGCGTGACCGTCATCGAGGGCGGGTGGCCGGGCGCGAACCCGACCGACACCGAGTTCTTCGCGGCGATGCAGCATCACCCGCTTCGCAACGCGACCCTGGCGGCATTCGGCGCGACTCGACGGCCCGGAATGAGGGCGCAGGACGATCTGCAGCTGCGCACCCTCCTCGACTCGATGGCGCCAATCATCACCCTCGTCGGCAAGGCATGGGACCGGCAGGTCGTCGACGTGCTGCGAACCAGCACCGACGAGAACCTCATCATGATCGCCGACTCGGTGCGCTGGTTCGTCGACCACGGCCGCCGCGTGGTCTACGACGCCGAACACTTTTTCGACGGTTACAGCAGCGATGCGGGTTACGCGCTGCGCTGTCTCGACGCCGCCGTGAGCGCGGGCGCCGAGCGGATCACACTGTGCGACACCAACGGCGGGACGCTCCCCGATCGTGTGGAGTCGGTGGTCCGCGAGATCACGGCTCGATTTGGCGTCATCGCCGGGATCCACTGTCACGACGACTCCGGATGCGCCGTGGCGGCCACGCTCGCCGCGGTCCGGGCCGGTGCCGTTCAGGTGCAGGGCTGCATCAACGGGTACGGTGAACGCACCGGCAACGCGAACCTCTGCACGCTGATCCCCAACCTGCAGCTCAAGATGGGCGTGCAGGTCATCGACGACGAACAGCTGGCGCGGCTCACCGAGGTCGCCCGCGATGTTGCGGAGATCGCCAACATCGCGCCTCCGCTCTCGGCGCCATATATCGGCCAGGCCGCCTTCACGCACAAGGGCGGCCAGCACATCGACGCGATGAGCAAGGCCTCATACGCATATCAGCACATCGACCCTGCTCGGGTCGGCAACGAGCGCCACTCGGTGATCACGCAGCAGTCGGGGCGGGGCACGGTGCTCGAAAAGGCGGCGGCGTTTGGCGTCGACCTGACCCAGGATCGCGCGCTGGCGCGGCGTGTCGCCGACCAGGTCAAGCAGCTGGAGTTCAGCGGCCATTCGTTCGAGGGCGCGGAGGCATCGTTCGAGCTGCTCGTGCATCGCGCACGCGGCAATCCGGCGCCGTTCACACTGATCGATTACATCGCGCTTGTCGAGCAACGCGAAGGGCGCTCGCTGGTGTGCGAAGCCACCATCAAGGTGCAGATCGGTGACGCCGTGGTGCACACCGCGGCCGAGGGCAACGGACCGGTGAACGCGCTCGACGCAGCGTTGCGCAAGGCCCTGACCCCGACCTATCCCGAGATCGGCGCGACCCAGTTGTTCGATTACAAGGTGCGCGTGCTGGACGGACGCGATGGCACAGCGGCCGGCGTCCGGGTCCTCGTCGAAAGCGGCGACCACCATCGCCGCTGGAGCACGGTGGGTTGCAGCACCAACATCATCGAGGCCTCGTGGAGCGCGCTCGCGGACGCCTTCGAGTACGCCATCATCGCAACCCACGAACGCTCAGGCCTTCCGGGCGAGCACCTGGAGGTAGTCTGACTCGAGTGTGAGGCCGCCGCCGGAGACCTGGTTGAGCTCGGCCATCAGCTTCTTGCCGTCCTCGCGGAGCGATGCAGCCTGCGCGGCGTCGAGCGTGCTCAGCATCGCCCTCATCGGCGGGTTCGCACGCTCCCAGAACTCCCAGCCTGCGTCGAGTGACTCGAACTCGAAGGTCAGCGCCTGTGGATAGATCTCGATGGACGAGGTGAGCCCCTTGAAACGCCGGTGCACCTCGTCGGTGACTCCCCACTCGAATGGCGACTGCATCCCGGGTGGTGGCGCCGGACCCCGTTCGGCCAGCATTGCCGTGAACCGCCCGAGGAACCCCTTCGGCCCGTAGTTGGCCATGGCGACCAGGCCGCCTCGCTTGGCGACCCGGAACAGCTCGCTCGCAACCAGATCGGGGTGCGGGGCGAACATCGCCCCGAAGACGGACGCCACCACATCGAAGCGCTCGTCGGGAAACGGAAGCTGCTCCGCGTCGGCCTCGCGCCACTCGATCGCCAGGCCGAGCGAGCCGCTCCGGGACCGCCCCAGGTCAACCATGGTGGGGGTGAGATCGGTGGCGACCACGGTCGCCCCGAGACGGGCTGCGGCTATCGCGAAATTGCCATTGCCGGCGGCGACGTCGAGCACCTCGGACCCGGCCTGCAGGCGGCTTCGCTGGGCGAGCTCGATTGCGTGCGGCTCCAGGTGCACGGCCAGCGCACCGTAGTCGCCGAGGGACCACATCCACCGAATCGCATCCTGCATGGTCGCGTCATCCGCCACTGCGAACCTCCTATGCGGCGACGTCGCGCCGCGCCAGCACCACGCCGGCCGATCCGAAACCGACGATCACGATGGCGAGCATCGCGATCAACCCACCCACGAACACGGGCGTGATCAGGGGTGTGCCATACAGCTGAAACACTGACAGGTTGTCGGCCCAGTCCGGCCACTTGAGGAGCGGCCCGAGCTGGAAGACCAGGTACGAGATCACCGCGATCGTCGAGAGCGTCACGACCGACACCCTTGGTCGCCAGCCCGCGAGCAGCGCTCCGACCGCGGCGAAGGTGAGCGCGAAGGGCACCATCAGGGCGGTGGCACCGGCCAGTCTGCCGGCGTCGACGGGGATGCCCTCGGCGGGGGCGAGCGCGACGATTGCCGCCATGGCGGCAAACGACATCAGCGACACGGTCAGGGTGAGCTCGGCGGCACGCTCGGCGAGCACAGCCCAGCGCGGGAGCGGCTCGGCGAGCTGCATCTCCAGCACTCCTGACAAGTCGTCGGCCGCCCAGCGGGACACCGTCGTGATCGCGAAGACGGCCTGGAGCGCCTGAGCGAAGCTGAGCCAGATCAAGGCGAGGAGCACGGTGTGCACGTTGCCGGGGAGGTCGCGAAGATACGGACTGAGCGTCGGCGTCGATGCGAAGAACGTCGCGGTGACGTTGACGAGGAGCACCACGGCCGCCGCGGCGACCGCCATGCCGGCGGTCCAGCCAAGCGATCCGATCCTCCGGATCCACAGTCCACGCACGACCGGAATGCGCAGCAACGGATTGGCCGAGGGCGCGTGGACTTCGGCGGAACGCCGGCGCCGCGGACGGATCAGCCCGGTCCCGATGTCGCGCCGGACGAAGGCGACCGATGCCACGATGGTTGCGACCGCGGCGATGACGAGCAGAAGGATCGTCGCCGAGAGATCGAACGCCCCGCCCGGGGCGACGGCGTTGGAGGAGTTGAAGAGCGAGAACACCGAGATGCCGGTGAACGGCGCCCGATGAACGCTCGAGCGTCCGACGCTGTCGAGCAGGAACATGAGGACGAGCAATGCGCTCCCTGCAGCGGCCGCCGCGCGAAATTCGGAGGCGATCTGGGCGACGAGGAGTCCGATTCCGAAGCACGCGAGCGTGAGCGCCCACAGCGCGGCGCTCTCCGCCACCAGGCCGGCGACGCCGACCGGTGTTCCCGCGATCAGACAGCCCAACCATCCGGCCGCGCCGGTCACGGCCACGATTTCCAGGCTCACCGCCGCGAAGAACAAGCCCCTCGTGACCAGCAGGCGCAGTCGAGAGATCCCCGACGACAGCCAGGACTCCACGAGACCGCGATCCTCGTCACGGCGCACGGCACCGCATGCGCTGAGCAGGCCCCAGGCGGCGAAGACGATCGCGAAAAACCCGTAGCCACGCCACTGCAGGTACCCGGCGGCGGTATCGGGCCGCAGCGGCGCCCGCAGCAGCCAGCTGAACTGGGCGCCGAGCACTGTGACCGAATGCCCGAAAGCCTCCTGCGAGGCGCGTGTCCTCCCCGCGAACACCGGAAACGCCGCGCTGTTCACCAGCGCGTAGAAGATGCCGAAGTACGCCATCGCGATCAACCCGATGCGATGCAGGCGCAGCAGCAGCCGGGCGGACATCAGCGGCTGTAGTAGCTGAGAAAGATCGACTCGAGGCTGGGCTCCCTGCTGACCATGTCGACAACGGCGTGGCCGCTGATGGCTGCGAGCAACTGATCGAACCCGCCGTGCACCGTGCACGTGAGCCGCGAGCCTTGCACGACGACATCCTCGACACCCGCCGCGGCGCGTACGGCGGCCTCGGGGACGTCGCCGCTGAATTCGATGACCACCTCGTGATAGCGCAGCTCGTGCACCTTGTCCATGGTCATGTCGGAGACGAGCCGGCCGTCACGAATGATGCCGACTCTCGAGCACGTCTCCTCGACCTCGGACAGCACGTGCGATGAGAGGAAGACGGTGGCCCCCGATGCGGTTACTTCGCCGACGAGGCGGTGGAACGTCTGCTGATTGAGGGGATCGAGACCTCCGGTCGGCTCGTCCAGGATGAGCAGGCGGGGGCGATGCATGAATGCCAGCACCAGGCCCAACTTCTGCTTGTTGCCGCGCGAGTACTCCCGAAAACGGCGGCCAAGGTCGAGCTCCAGCCGCTCCGCGAGCTCGGTGACGCGCGACCTGTCGATCCCGCCCCGCATGCCGCCGAGGTAGGCGACGACCTCGCTGCCGCGCATCCCGCCGAACTGCGGCAGGTCCCCGGGAAGATAGCCGACATCACGCTTCACCGCCACCGAGTCGCGGTCGCAGTCAAGACCGAACACGCTGGCGGTCCCGGACGACGCGTGGATGACTCCCATGAGCAGCCGGATGGTGGTCGTCTTGCCCGCCCCGTTGGGACCGAGGAAACCGAAGACCTCGCCTTCCGCGACGTCCAGGTCCAGGTCGAAGAGCCCGTGCCCCGAACCGTAGTCCTTGGTGAGACCACGCATCACGATCGCGCTGGTCATCTGCTCCTCCGCTGGCGTATCACGCGCGCCAGGCTACGCTTGGCCTCATGAGCGAGGTGCAGCGGATTCTCGACGCGATCTTCGCGATCTCGTCCGACCTGGAGTTGTCCGCCGTGCTCGAACGAATCATGGAGGTGGCGTGCGATCAGACCGGAGCGCGCTACGGCGCTCTTGGCATGCTGGCGGCCGAGACCGCGAACGGCGAGATCCTGCTGTCCGAGTTCGTCACCCAGGGCATCGATGACATCGTCGTGCGCCAGATCGGGCACTCCCCGAGGGGACCCGGGATCCTCGGTCACGTCATTCATGAGCCTCAGCCGCTGCGACTCGATGACCTCGGCGCGCACCCGGACTCGGTTGGATTTCCCGCCGGACATCCGGCGATGCACAGCTTTCTCGGTGTGCCGATCCGCATCCGCAACGAGGTCTTCGGCAACCTCTACCTGACCGAGAAGCGCGGCGGCGGCCCGTTCACGGCTGCCGATGAAACGCTTGCGGTGGCGCTCGCCAGCGCCGCCGGGGTCGCAATCGAGAACGCGCGCCTTCACGAGCGCGTCCAGGAGCTCGCCCTGCTTCACGACCGCGAGCGGATCGCGCGAGATCTCCACGACACAGTGATCCAGCGTCTCTTCGCGACCGGGCTCGGTCTCCAGGCGCTCTCGCGGCTGGTGGGTGACGTGAGCGTTGCCGACAAGATCCAGGCTGCAGTCGACGACCTCGACGCGACCATCAGGGAGATCCGCGGCGTGATCTTCGAGCTGCAGGCGTCCGAGCGGGGGCAATTCGGCTGCCGGGTCGGCGTGCTGGCACTCGCCGCAGAGATGACCACCACATTGGGATTCGAGCCCCACGTACGTTTTGACGGTCCGGTGGATACCATCGTTGGATCGGAGCTCGCGGAGCATCTCCTCGCCGCGCTCCGCGAACTCCTCAGCAACGTTGCTCGGCACGCACACGCCGGCGCCGTTGACATCCGAATCCGCGCGGGCATCGAGGTGGTGCTGACCGTCGAGGACGACGGCATGGGCATGAGCGTTGACAGCGGCACCGGCCTTTGACTTGCCAACCGCTCAGAACGCGCTCGCGGCCTTGGCGGCACGTTCACGCTGGAGCGGGTCCACGGACACGGCGTTCGAGCCATATGGTCCGTGCCGCAAGAGGCCCATCTGAAGCGCTGACCTGGCTGAGACCGGGCCCGCCAGCGCCAATGCGGGCCGTTCGAGATTCCGCGAAACCCTGATGAGAAATGAGCGGATGCTCGCTTCGGCGATTCGGTGGAGGAGCAGGACGTCGGCACGCCTCCCCACGAATCCGAGCGGGGGGTCGTAGCTCCCCATCAAGGTGATCTGACTGGTCCTCGCCCCGAGGGGGGCGAACTCGAGATCACCGTCGAGATGCGGGAACAACCGAGTCGCACCCGGCGCCCACCAGATGTGCGGATGCCGGGGCGGTCGGGGATCGAGGCGTGCCGGGACATTCGAGCGCATCGAGAGCAAACGCGGGTGCTCATCCTCACGTCGTTTGCGGATGACGAGGCGCTGTTCAGCGCGATCATGGCCGGCGCGTCCGGGTACGTGCTGAAGCAGATCCGCGGCAATGACCTGCTCGATGCGATCCATCGAGTCGCCAACGGCGAGTCCTTGCTCGACCCGTCAGTGACGGGCCGAGTCCTCGCGCGGATTCGCGTACTGCAGATCGGACTGCTCGGCATCCTCGGCTTCGTGAGTGGGTTCGCCTTCTGGGGCAGCAACTTCGCGACATCGACTGTGCACGACCAGCTCGCGGCACAGCAGATCTACTTCCCCGCCGCCGGCTCGCCGGCGATCACCTCCCTGCCCAAGGCGGATGCGGTGGCGATGACCCAGTACGCGGGTCAGGAGCTGCTCACCGGTCAGCAGGCCCAGGTTTATGCCAATAACTTCATCAACGTGCATCTCGGCGAGATCGGCAACGGCCAGACGTACTCGCAGCTCAGCGCTGCGGCCCAGGCCGCTCCCACCAACACCAAGCTCGCCGGTGAGGTGGCGACCATCTTCAAGGGCACCACGCTGCGCAGCATGTTGCTCAACGCATACGGCTGGGGCCAGATCGGTCAGTTCGCCGGCTATGCGGCGATCGGACTGGCGGTCGCGACCTTCGCTGTCTTCGGCGCCTTCGTGTTCGAGATCTTCAGCTTCTTGGGATCGAGACGGAAGGAATCCACGACACGCGTGCTGACGGCAACCGCGACCACGACACGGGCGGCCGCGTAGCCCCGGCTTCGGAACTACTCACTCGACGACCCAACGGCGCACCGGTGGGTCTTCTGCGTTGCCGCGACACTCCGTGTGTCTCTAGCGCATCCCGACCGGAGCGCCACCAAAACTGCGAACCGCCCACGCCACCGCGCCGATCAGGCCCGCGTCGGTTCCGAGCGCGGCGGTGACGATCTTGCTGCGGCGGTATGGAATTTCGAAGGCGATCTGGGTTACGGCGAGGCGGGCCGGTTTGAGCAGCAGATCGCCGGCGTGGATCAGGCCGCCGCCGATGACGATCGTGTCCGGGGCGAGGACGTTGATGAACCCACCGATCGCCCTGCCGAGCGCGTGACCCGCTTCGTCGAACACCTGGAGCGAGAGCGCGTCGCCCGCGTTGGCGGCGGTCACGATCGCGCGGGCGTCGAGAGTCGCGGGATCGACGCCCTGCAGCGACGATGCGGTGCCCGCTGCGAGCTCGGCGCGCACGCGGGCGGCAATGGCGGTGCCCGACGACGTGCCCTCGAGGCATCCCGGGTGGCCCTGGCCGCAGGCCGGGCCGTTGTCGCTGATGGGAGTGTGGCCGACCTCGCCGGCCGATCCGGTCGCGCCGTCGTACAGATCCCCGTCGATGAAGAGCGCACCGCCGATGCCGGTGCTCACCGTGATGAACAGCAGATGACGAGCGCCACGCCCGGCACCGGCCTTGAGCTCCGCATACCCGGCGGCAGCGGCGTCATGGCAGATGACCACTGGACACCCGACTCGCTCCGAGAGCATCGCGGCGGCCGGAACCTCGGTCCATCCAGTCATGTTCGGGGCGTCGTGCACCACGCCGGCGCCGGGATCGATCGGACCTGGGATGCCGATCGCGAGTCCCCGGATGTGCGCGGTGCCGGCGGCCTGACGGGCGCACTCCGCTACCGCGTCGAGCACGGCCGCGGGACCGTCCTGTGCCGGAGTGTCGCGGTGCACCGGCTCGCCGTGGGTCACGTCACCGATCGCCACCGCAGCGCGGATGCTCGTCCCCCCCAGGTCCACCCCGATCAGCACCGGGGTCATACGGCGCCGACCGAATCGTCCCAGTGGCTCGGGCTCGCGATCCGCCCGGCGTCTTCCGGTCCCCAGGTGCCCGCCGCGTAGAACGTGATCGGCGGCGGGTCCTCGATGACCGGCTCGACGGCCGCCCATCCGTGTTCGACCTCGTCCTCACGGATGAACAGCGTGTGGTCACACTGCAAAGCGTCGTGCAGGAGACGCTCATATGCCTCGGGCGGTGAGGTCTTGAATGAGTCGCCGTACTTGAAGTTCATATCGACCGACTGAGCGGTAACCTCCGGTCCCGGCTGCTTGGCCACAAACGAGAGTGCGATGCCCTCGTCGGGCTGGATGCGTACCACGAGACGGTTGCGATGCAGGGTGTGCACGCCTGCCGTCTTGAACAGATGCAACGGGACGTCGTGAAAGGTGATCACGACACGAGTGTCTCGGGTCGGAAGTCGCTTGCCGGTGCGCAGCAGGAAGGGGACGCCGGACCAGCGCCACGACTCGAGATGCAGGCGCAGTGCCGCGTAGGTCTCGGTGGTCGAGGTCGGCGAGACTCCGTCCTCATGGCGATAGGCGGTCACCTTTTCGCCGTCGACGGTCCCGGCGGTGTACTGCCCGCGGACGACGTCGTGCGGGTGGACCGGGTGTATCGACTCGAGCACCTTCACCTTCTCGTTGCGGATGGCCTCGGCGTCGAATGACAACGGTGGATCCATCGCAACCAGCGAAAGCACCTGGAACATGTGGTTCTGAACGATGTCTCGAATCGCGCCGATCTCCTCGTAGAGCTTGCCGCGTTCCTCGACGCCGAGTGACTCGGCCACGGTGATCTCCACCCGTGAGATCGCGTCGCGGTTCCAGATCCGCTCGAACAGTGACTTCCCGAACCGGAAGACGAGCAGGTTCTGAACGGTTTCCTTGCCCATGTAGTGG
>JBAPWO010000097.1:0-2401 GCA_049283735.1 Candidatus Dormiibacterota bacterium | reverse complement strand
AACCTGCGACCCCTGGTCCCCCAGACCAGTCCTCTAACCGTATCGGAGACTGGAGAGAGGACTCGAACCTCGGAGTGGTCACGGGGGAGTCAGCACATCGCGTCGAGCTACTACACCGCAACTTAATCTCCATAACTCGGCGTTTTGTGGTCAGCGTGGAACCCGTGTGGTCTGTGTGGGTTCTCGGAGACTCCCCGTGGAAATCGGGGGTAAGTAGTGGCTTAGAGGCCGGTTTCGGCCCCTTCTGAATACAGAATTAGAAGCCTACCTTGCCAAGGTAAGGGTCGCGAGTTCGAGCCTCGTCTCCCGCTGTCACTCTCACCTTCACCTCGAGCCCTAGGCTGGGCTCGGGTGAGGGTTTGACCCAGTCTCCCGCTGGCCAGGCGTGCCTTCTCGGAGATCTGTCAACCCTCTCCCGAGTTCAGCCGGGCACCGATGGAACGAGCGTGACCTCATAGGAGCCTGACCAGAGGTCCCATAACAGTCGTGTCCGCTCGCCCACCGGCGCCAGTCATCCGTCCATGGAGGGAACCGATGACCAAGTCAAGCGTGGCACAGCGGATCATCGTGGGGGTGGACACGCACAAGGATGTGCACGTCGCCGCAGCCATCGATATGCACGGTCGGCTGCTCGGCTATCGCACGGCTGCCACCACGGAGAGAGGCTGCAGCGACCTGCACCAGTGGGCGCTGACTTTGGCGCCACGAATCCAGTACGGGGTCGAGGGAACCGGATCATACGGTGCCGGCCTCAGCCGTTTCCTGCAGGCCCAAGGGAGCTCCGTAGTCGAGATTCGTGGCCCCAATCGGAAGTTGCGCCGAGACCGCGGCAAGTCAGACACCATCGACGCCGAAGCCGCCGCACGTGCCGTCCTGGCCGGAGCCACCTCGATCGAGCCAAAGGCCGGCAACGAGTGGGTGGAGCAGCTGCGAATCCTGCGTGTGGCACGACGTTCCGCGATCCAAGCCCGCACCCAGACCATCAACCAGATGTACGCCGTTGTGGTCGGGGCACCTCACGACCTGCACGATCAGCTCCACCGCCTCTCGCGTCATCAGTTGCTCACGCTCGCGGCGCGCTTCCGCGTGGGACGCCTTGACGACGCGCGCTCGGTGGCTCGCTGGACCCTGCGTTTGCTCGCCCACCGACACCGGGCACTCACCGCCGAGATCGCCGCCATCGACAGTATCGTGGCGCCACTGATCCGCTCTCACGCGCCATCGATGCTGGCTCTGTATGGCGTCGGCCCCGAGGTGGCGGGAGCCCTCCTGGTGGTCGCCGGTGACAACCCGGAGCGACTCCGATCAGAAGCCTCGTTCGCCGCTCTCTGCGGCGTCACACCCTTGCCCGCATCGTCCGGCAAGACCCTGCGCCATCGTCTCAACCGAGGCGGTGACAGACGCGGCAACACCGCGCTGTGGCGGATCGCGATGACCCGAATGAACTGCGATGCGCGAACTCGCGACTACGTCCGCCGGCGAACCTCCGAGGGTCTCTCGAAGCGTGAGATCCTCCGCTGCCTGAAGCGCTACATCGCTCGCGAGATCTTCCAGGTGCTCCCACGACGGGGGTTGACATGACATAGGAGCATCTCCACTCCCCTCTGAGGTCCAGTTTCGAATACGAATGGAGCCCCATGGGGTTTCCCAGGGGTCTCCGTGGAACCCCATGGACCTCGCCGAGAGTAGCGGTCAAACGCCGCCTTAGCCCGTCCCGGTAAATGCATGAAGGCCCAGGCTGGACAGACCGACAGTGATCCAGAGAACCGCCCCTAAGGCGAGGGGCCGTAGCCCGGCGCGGCGGATATGGCTGATGTTGGTCGATAGCCCGACGGCGGCCAGAACGGCGGTGATCATCCATGTCGCCAGGTCCGAGAGCCCTTGGTGCCAGTCGCCGGGGACGAGACCGGCCGTATTGACGACCACAGCGGCGACGAAGGCAAGAATGAACATCGGCAGGATGCGCCGGAACTCGATGTGCCCGCCGGAGGCCGCTTCCGCGGCCTCTTTCCGGCGCCACCCGCGGATCGCCGCCAGCCCGAGGCAGATAGGGATGATGGCAAGCGTCCGCGTGAGCTTGACGATCACCGCGTAGGAGGCGGCGACATGCCCGTAGGTGGTTGATGCCGCGACCACTGAGGAAACGTCGTTGATGGCTGTGCCGGCCCAGAGGCCGAAGGTTCGCTGGGAGAATCCGAGCAGGTGCCCCAGCGTAGGGAAGCAGAGCACGGCGACTACATTGAAGGTGAAGATGGTGGCGATGGCGTAGCTGACCTCAGCGTCGTCAGCATCGATGACTGCGTCGGCGGCGGCGATAGCCGACGCCCCGCAGATGGCTGTGCCGACCCCGATCAGGATCTTCAGGCCACCCGTCAGGTGCAGGATCCGTCCCACCACCCAG
>JBAPWO010000096.1:0-20769 GCA_049283735.1 Candidatus Dormiibacterota bacterium | reverse complement strand
GCAGTCACCCACCAAGAGTGCTAAGAACCCAGGAGGTCCCATGTCCCTCAAGCTGCGCCCCCTCGCCGATCGCGTCGTCGTCAAACCGGTCGAGCGCGATGAGATGACCAAGAGCGGGATCGTGCTGCCCGACACCGCCAAGGAGAAGCCTCAGGAAGGCATCATCGAGGCGGTCGGCAACGGTCGCTACAACGAGCAGAGCGGCGTTCGCATCGCCCTCGACGTCAAGGTTGGCGACCGCGTCATGTACGCGAAGTACGCCGGCAGCGAGGTCAAGATCGACGACACCGAGTACCTGATCCTCGGGGAGAAGGACATCCTCGCCGTCGTCGAGAAGAACGGCAAGAAGAGCTAGGCAGGAATGCCGGCAAAGCAGCTTCGCTTCGAGGCGCCCGCGCGCGCCGCGCTCGCTCGCGGTGCGGCCGTCGTCGCCGACACCGTTGCGGTCACGCTCGGACCACGCGGGCGCACCGTGGTGCTGGACAAGAAGTTCGGCCCGCCGCTGATCAGCAATGACGGGGTGACGATCGCGCGTGAGCTCGAGCTCGAGGATCACTTCGAGAACATGGGCGCGCAGCTGCTCAAGGAAGTGGCGATCAAGACCAACGACATCGCCGGCGACGGCACCACGACCGCCACGGTGCTGGCCCGGTCGATGCTCGACGAGGGGTTGCGCAATCTCGCCGCGGGCGCGCCGCCCAACGACCTTCGCCGCGGCATGATGGCGGCGTGCGACGCGGCCGTCGCGGCGATCCGCGCGCGGTCGCATCCCGTCAAGGGTGACGACGACATCCTGCGCGTGGCCACGATCAGCTCGGGCGACGCCGGCATCGGCGCGATGATCTCCGACGCGTTCGACAAGGTTGGCAAGGAAGGCGTGGTCTCGGTCGAGGACGGCACCGGCATCGAGACCGAGGTCGAGGTGGTCGAGGGCATGCAGTTCGACCGCGGATACATCTCCGCACACCTGGTCACCGATCCGCAGAACATGGAATCCGTGCTCTCGGACGCTCGAGTTCTGGTCACTGATGCCAAGATCTCGTCGGTCGCCGATCTCCTCCCCAGCCTCGAACTGGTGATGCGCGCCGGACGTCCGCTGCTCATCGTGGCCGAGGACGTCCAGGCGGAGGCGCTGGCCACCCTGGTCGTCAACCGGGCACGCGGCACCTTCAGCGCGATGGCGGTCAAGGCTCCCGCGTTCGGAGAGCGCCGCGACGCCATTCTCCAGGACATCGCCGTGCTCACCGGAGCGACCGTCGTCAGCGAGAAGACCGGTCAGCGCCTCGATGCGGTTCGTGACGACCAGCTCGGTGTCGCGGGCCGCGTCACCGTCACCAAGGACGACACCACGATCGTTCGCGGGGGTGGCACCAAAGCCGCCATCGAGGCGCGCTGCGCCGAGATCCGGCAGCAGATGGAGGAGACCACCTCCGACTGGGATCGCGAGAAGCTGCAGGAGCGGCTCGCGCGATTGACCGGTGGGGTCGCGGTGATCAAGGTCGGCGCCGCCACCGAGGTGGAGATGAAGGAGCGCAAGTCTCGCGTCGAGGACGCGCTCGCCGCCACCCGCGCGGCCATCGAGGAAGGCGTGGTCGTCGGTGGCGGGGTCTCCTTGCTCCGCGCCATCCCGGCCGTGCAGGCGCTCAAGCTGGAGGGCACGGAACGAGTCGGCGCCGACATCGTCGCCCGTGCGCTCCGCGAGCCGCTGCGCATCATCGCCGAGAATGCCGGTCTCGAGGGACAGGTCGTCGTGAACGAGGTCGCCGGCGCCAAGGGCGATCACGGTTTCGACGCGGTCACCGAGACCTACGGCAACCTCATCGAGCGCGGCGTCATCGACCCCACCAAGGTCGTCGTGTCAGCGCTGGTCCATGCAACCTCGATCGCCACCATCGTGCTCAGCACCGATGCGTTGATCGCTGATGCGCCCGAGCGGGAGGAAGGCTCGCCGGGCGGCGGCCATTCGCACGGTGGCGGTGGCATGGGCATGGACGACGACGACATGGACTTCTAGCAGGCGCAGACAATCTGGTCATCCCTGGGACGCGTGCGTCCGTGACCTCGACCGGTGTCGTACCGTTGCGATGGTGATGCACCGACCACCACTGACGCAGGCGAAGCGCTGACGTGTGCGGGATCACCGGCTTCTGGGGGCCGCCAGACAGGGCGTTGCTCGCTGCGATGACCGAGTCGCTCCGGCACCGCGGTCCGGACGACGACGGGTACTTCGAGGACGCGATCGCATCGCTGGGATTCCGCCGGCTCAGCATCATCGACCTCGAGCACGGCAGCCAGCCGGTGTCGATGGACGGCGGCCGGCTCCAGATGGTCTACAACGGTGAGGTCTACAACTTTCGCGAGCTGCGCGCCGAGCTCGAGGCGCTCGAGCACACGTTCCACACGACCTGCGACACCGAGGTCGTGTTGCACGCCTACGCGCAGTGGGGCACCGACTGCTTCCGTCGCTTCAACGGCATGTGGGGCCTCGCGATTCTCGACGAGCGTGCCCCGACCGCCAGGCTGGTGCTCGCGCGCGACCACTTCGGCATCAAGCCGCTCTTCTACGCGCGCCATCGTGGCCGGGTCGTGTTCGCCTCGGAGATCAAGGCGATCCTGCAGGACGACACCTTCCCGCGCGAGGTCGACGAGCAGCAGATGTACGAGTACCTTCGCTTTGGTCTGTTCGACCACAACGACGGCACCTTCTTCCGCGGGATACGCCAGGTGCCCGCGGCCGCCTTCGCAGTCGTCGAAGGAGGCACCATCTCGGAGACCGTGTACTGGACTCCTCGGCTGTCCGAGGATGGCGACGCGAGCCCCGAGGCGTTCCGCGCCGTGTTCGAACGCGCGGTGCAGCGCCGTCTCGTCGCTGACGTCCCGGTCGGCATCTGCCTGAGCGGCGGTCTGGACTCGTCCTCGATCTGCACGGTGATGGCCCAACAGTTGCGCGATCACGTTCGCGACGCCGAGTCGCTCGGTGACCGCCTCAAGACGTTCTCCGCGGTGTTCCCGGGCGACCGCATCGACGAGAGCGCCTACATCGACAGCGTCCTCGCGGCGACCGGCGCGGACAACAGCGCGGTGCAACCCACCGACCAGGACTTCATCCGCGAGCTCGAAGCGTGGGTCTGGCACATGGAGGAGCCGATGGTGTCGTCGGCGCCCTTCGCCATGTGGATGGTCATGCGGCTGGCGAGGCGCCAGGTCACGGTCACGCTCGACGGCCAGGCCGGCGACGAGTTGCTGGCCGGGTACGACCACTATCCATACGTGCTGCTCCGCCAGCTGCTGCGCGAGCGCCGCTATGGCGAATTCGCTCGTGAGGCGTGGTTGCTCCGCGACATCGTCAGCCCGCTGGTCCGCCGCCGCCTGCATGAGCGCGGTCAACGCGTCGATGTTGCAAGGATGCTGTCGCCGTCGTTCATGCGTGGACGCAAGCCGCCCGACGACGACCGCGTGGCCGACGATCTCAAGCGCCGGCTGCTGCAGGACTTCCGCACCTACAGCCTGCCTCCGCTGCTGCGCTATGAGGATCGGGCGTCCATGGCCCATTCGCTCGAGGCGCGATTGCCCTTCCTCGACCAGGAGCTCGTGGATTACATCCTCACGCTGCCCCGGCGCGCGATCATCCACAACGGATGGACGCGGGCCATCGTCCGCCGATCCCTCCACGGCGTCCTCCCCCGCGCGGTGGAGGCACGTCGCAAGAAGATCGGCTTCACCACGCCCGAGTTCCGCTGGTACCGCCGCCAGCGCGCGGTGCTCCAGAGCCTGATGCGCTCGCCGTCATTCCGCGCGCGACCATACTGGAAGGCGGCGGCGGTGGCCGAGAGCTTCCGGCGCGCGTGCGCCGGCGAGGTCGAGGAGTCGATGTTCTTCTGGCGCGCCGTCAACGCCGAGGTGTGGCTCCGTGTCTACATCGACGGCAAGACGCGTGCGCTCGACAAGCACAGCTATCAGGGCGGCTTCGTTCGCCGCGGGGATCGCGCGACCGCGAGCAGGCTGGCCGGCGGCGAGGCCCTGCTCGACGGAGCGCGCCTCAACTGGGGGCGTCATCTCTTCCTCGAGGACAGGGGCCGGATCTGGGCGCGCTTCCCGCTGCGGTCCACGCTGATCAAACCCGGCGACGACCTCCTCGAGGCGATTGCGGGCAGCCTCGAACGGTTGCGTGGCGACGGCGTCGACGTCGAGGACGGAGACATCCTGCTGGTGAGCGAGAAGGCTCTGGCGATCAGCCAGGGAAGGTCGTACCCGATCAGCGAGATCGCCGTCTCCCGAACGGCCCGCATGCTGTCCCGGTACGTGAGCCACGAGCCCACCGGGGTCGGCCTCGCGCATCCCACGACCATGCAGCTGGCCATCGACGAGGCGGGTGCGTCGCGGATTCTCCTCGCCGCTGTTGCCGCCGCGGCCACCAGGCCGCTGGGAATGCGCGGAGTCTTCTATCGCGTGGCAGGCCACGGGGTCAATGCCATCGATGGACCGTCGTCGCTCAACATCCCTCCCTACGACACCTGGGCGACCAAGTCGCCACTGGATCCGTCGGGTGCGGCGCTCAGCATCGCGGCCGACGTCCACCGGCGCACCGGACGCCGGATCGCGGTTGCGATCATCGACGCCAACGACATGGCAGCCGAGGTCTTCGCCGCGGTCGGTATCGACCCCCAGTCTGTTCTGGCCATGGTTGCGGACAACCCGCTGGGGCAGTCGGACGAGCAGACGCCCTTCGGTCTGGTGCGCAGGGTCGCGCCGACGGAGGTCGCGGCGCCCGCGCCGGAGCCCGTACCGGTCGGAGCATGAGCACGGCGCGAGGGGACGGCGCCCTCCGCTGGGCGGAGATCGACGTCGCAGCCCTGGCGGGCAACGCCGAGGTGATCGCGGCGCTGGTCCGGCCCGCGAGGGTGATGGCCATGGTCAAGTCGAACGGCTACGGGCACGGCATCGGGATCGCGGCGAGGGCGGCGCTCGACGGCGGGGCCGAATGGCTCGGCGTCTACACGCCGCAGGAGGCACTCGGACTGCGCGCGGACGGGTTCGTGGCGCCGATCCTGGTGGTGGGGTGGAGCCCGCCCGCGACGCTCGGGGATCTGATCGCCGCAGGCGTGGACGTGAGCGTGCTCGACGCCGGGGGAATCCGTGCGGTGGCGGCGTCCGCCCAGGGGCGCAGAGCGCGTGTCCACCTCAAGATCGATACCGGCCTGCATAGGCTCGGGGCGCTTCCCGAGACCGTCGGCACGCTGATCGAAGCGGTGCGCGAGACCGGGGACCGGGTCGAGGTCGCCGGCGTGTTCACCCACTTCGCGGATGCGGGCGAGGATCCCGCCTTCACGATCACCCAGCACGGCCGTTTCCTCGAGGCCGTCGAGGCCCTCAGCCCGGTCGCGCCAGAGGCACTGCTGCACACATCGGGCAGCGCCGCCATCCTGGCGCATCCCGCGATGCACCACGATCTGGTGCGCGCCGGCATCGCGTTCTACGGCTACCCACCGGTGCCCGGGCCGGCGTCGCTCCGGCCGGCGATGAGTGTGTTCTGCCGCGTCGCACAGGTGCGGACCGTCGCCAGCGGCGAGAGCGTCGGTTACGGGCGGACCTGGCGAGCCGAAACCACGCGGCGCATCGCAACCGCCACGCTCGGATACGGGCAGGGTCTGCCGCGGGCGCTCTCCAACCGCGGACACCTGGGGATTCGCGGCGGGCGGTGCCCAATTGTCGGGATCGTGAGCATGGATCAGGTCGGCGTGGACGTGTCCGACGTGGAGGGTGTCGTGGTCGGAGACAGCGCGATGTTCATCGGGTCACACCACGGCATTCGCATCGGCGCGGACGAGGTGGGCGAGCTCGTCGGCACCTTGCCGCACGAGATTCTGTGCGGCATCTCCGCGGGCATCCCGCGCCATCCTGCGGTCACGCCCGCTGCGCTACCGTGAGGGTATGAGCCGGCCGGTGCGGATCGCTGTCGCCCAGTACGAGCCGCACGTCGGGGAGCTCGAGCAGAACCGGTCACAGGCGGTGCTGTGGGCGACGTCGGCGGCCAGCCAGGGGGCGCAGCTGATCGTGCTTCCGGAGCTGGCTTCGAGCGGGTACGTCTTCGGTGACGAGGCTGAGGCGCAGCGTTCCGCCGAGGATCCCGATGACGGGCCGACCGTCCGGGCGCTCCGCGAGGTGTGCGCCACGCACGGGTGTCACATCGTGGCCGGCATCAGCGAGCGGGACGGCGACTGCAGGCACAACAGCGCGGTGCTGATCGGTGCGTCGGGACGCCTGGCCACCTATCGCAAGCTGCACCTGTATTACGACGAGCAGTCGTGGTTCGAGCCCGGCGACGAGCTGCCGATCGTCGACCTCCCGTTCGGGCGAGTCGGCATGATCATCTGCTTCGACCTCTGGTTCCCCGAGCCCGCCCGAGTGCTCGCCCTGGCCGGTGCGGAGATCATCGCGGTACCGACCAACTGGGTGGCTTCGTTCAAGCGCACGGTCTGGGACGATCGAGGCTACTGCCAGGGTGACTACGTGGCGATGGCCACGGCGGCGCAGAACGGGGTTGTCATGGCCTGTGCGGATCGGGTGGGAGTCGAACGCGGCGTGACATTCATCGGCGCGTCGATCATCGTCGGCGCCGATGGCTGGCCGGTGTCCGGCCCGGCGGCCAAGGATCAGGAGGAGTTGCTCATCGCCGACGTCGACCTCGACTCCGTCGAGCAGGCGCGGCGTCGTACGCCGCGCAACCATCTGCACACCGATCGGCGCCCCGATGCATATCGTGCGTCGACCGGGCGCGCGGCGCCCGCGACCGGGGCGCACGTCTGAGCGCGACGATCGGGGCGACGGCCCTGCTCGAGGGGCTGAATCCGCCGCAGCGCGAGGCCGTCGAGGCACCCGACGGGCCGCTGCTCATCTTTGCCGGGGCAGGCAGCGGGAAGACTCGCGTGCTGACTCATCGCATCGCCTACGTGATCGCAACCCGGCGTGTGCGCCCGGACGAGATCTGCGCGGTCACGTTCACCAACAAAGCAGCTCGCGAGATGCGCGCTCGGGTCGAGCAGCTGATCGGGGACAGCATCCGGGGGATGTGGCTCGGCACCTTCCACTCGCTGGGCGCGCGGCTGCTCCGCCGCGAGGGTGAGGCGATCGGGATTCCCCCGGGGTACACCATCTACGATGAGGCGGACCGTCTCTCGGCGATTCGCGATGCCATCCGCGCCGAGGGGATCGACGAGAAACGCTTGACACCGAGCCGCGCGGCGCATGCCATCAGCGCCGCCAAGAACGAGCTGCTCGACGCCCGTGACTTCCAGGCTCGGGTGACCGCGAACACGATGGACGAGCAGATCGCGCGCATCTACTGGGCATACGAGCGCGAGCTCGATGCCGCCTCGGCGCTGGATTTCGACGACCTGCTGCTGCGCGCGGTGACGCTCTTTCGCGAGGCCGACTCGGTGCGCGAGTACTACCAGGATCGCTTCCTGCACCTCTTCGTCGACGAGTACCAGGACACCAACAAGGCGCAGTACGAGCTCGTGAAGATCCTGGGCGCCAAGCATCGCAACGTGACGGTGGTGGGGGACGATGACCAGTGTCTGGCGGCGGGAACCATGATCACCATGGCCGACCGATCAGTGCGACGCGTCGAGGACGTCCGCAGCGGCGATAGCGTGATGTCGGGATATGGGAGCGGGACCTTCCGAGGAGCTCGCGTTGTGGACGTGCGGTCGCGGGTCACGGACTCCGTGCTCACCGTCAAGACAGCTCAGGGCCGGACACTCACGAGCACACCCGAGCACACGCACTTTGCGGGGCACCACCTCGGCACCACCCCGCAGATCTATTTCACGTATCTCATGTGTAAGAAGGGCGCCGGCCATCGGATTGGCACATCGCAGGTGCACACCAATGGCCAGGTGAAGCCGATCGTCGGGTATAGGCAACGATCTCAGCAGGAGCGAGCCGATGCTCTGTGGATCGTCTCAACGCACGCAATCGAAAACGAAGCGCGAGCCGAAGAATACATCCTGTCCCTCCAGTACCAGATCCCCACATTGCCATTCGTGCCGAGACGCGGACGGGGCACGAACGGACTGGTTCACGACAAGGCGTACATCGACCGCGTTTTCGCTCCGGTGGTGGACCTCAACGGCGGACTGAGACTGCTGGCCGACCGCAACCTGTCACTCGATCATCCCCACTATCGGCCACGGTCCCGGAACTCGAGCCGCCGGCGGGTCGTGATCACCCTCTGCGCGGATCGTCGGGGCGCGACGCCCATGCACCGTATCTCGATGGGAGGCAACGACCAGGCTGGCAAGGCGGCATTGGAAGGCATGGGGTTCAGCATTCGACCTTCCAAGGGCAACGGCAGTTGGCGGTTCGAGACCTCGCGGAAGGACTTCGGCGAGGTGATGCGCCTTGCCGAGACGATTCGCGAAGCGATGGACGCGGAGGTCGCTTTCACGGCCTGTCTGGGAGGCACCGCGTCCGGGCGGGGCGAGCTTGTGACGACGCTCCCCTTCACACCTGCGGCCTCGCTGCTGCCGGGAATGGTGATGTTTGACGAGCATGGTGGTCTCGATGTCATCGAGGAGGTCGAGCGAACGGCCTCGCGGCAGACGGTGTACGACATCGACGTGGAACCGACACACAATCTGATCGCCAATGGACTGATCACCCACAACTCCGTCTACGGCTTCCGTGGCGCGGACGTGCGCAACATCCTCTCTTTCGAGCACGACTTCCCGGATGCCAAAACCGTGACATTGGAACAGAATTACCGCTCCACGCAGCCGATCCTCGACATCGCCCACTCGGTCATCAAAAACAACAGCGAGCGCGCGGAGAAGCGGCTCTGGACGGAGCAGAGCATCGGTGAGCCGGTCCGTCTCATCTCCGTCTACGACGAACGGGAAGAGGCCCTGGCGGTCGGTTCGGAGATCGAGAATCTCATCGGTCGCGAGGGAGTCACGCTCGCCGAATGCGCGGTGCTCTACAGAACCAACGCGCAGTCCCGTGCCTTCGAGGAGGTGTTCCTGAGGCGCGGCATCCCATATCAGCTGGTCGGCGGTCTGCGCTTCTACGACCGGCGCGAGGTGAAGGACGTGCTCGCCTACCTCCGTCTCTGCGTCAATCCTCGTGATTCGGTGTCGTTCGCGCGCGTGGTGAACACGCCGCGCCGCAAGATCGGCGATCGGAGCGTCGCCGAGCTGGACAAGCTGGCGCGCAAGAAGGGGCTGGGTCCCCTCGAGGCGGCACAGCGGCTCGACGAGGGCGACCAGGCGCTCGGGCCCGCGGCGATGTCGGCGCTGCGCGGCTTTGCCGGCCTGATGGAACGGCTCAGCCAGGATGCACAGCGGGTTCCGCTCCCGGTGCTCCTCGATCGTGTGCTCGACGAAACCGGCTACCGCGATATGCTCCAGGACGGCACCCAGGAGGGCACGGAGCGATGGGCCAACGTCCTCGAGCTGGCGGGACTCGCCGCCGAGTATTCCGACGTCCCACCACCCGACGGGCTCGTGCAGTTTCTCGAGAACGTGGCGCTGGTCAGCGACGTCGACACCATGCGCGACGAGGCGCCGGGAGTCACGCTCATCACGCTGCATCAGGTGAAGGGACTCGAATTCGGCGTCGTCTTCATCGCCGGCATGGAGGAGGGGCTCCTGCCCCATACGCGGGCGCTCGAGGAGGGCGACGCCGGCATCGCCGAGGAGCGCCGTCTCGCTTATGTCGGCATCACGCGCGCGCGCCGCCGGCTCTACCTGCTCCACGCGTTCCGACGGCACACGTATGGCACGCCGCAGGTTGCCGAGGCGTCCCGATTCCTCGGCGAGATCCCCGGCGAGATGCTCGAGGTCCAGCTTCGCCCAGGGGCGCCCTCACTGGGCGACGTCCGCGCCTCGGGAGCGGTTCGCCGGGCCATCGCCGGCTACGCGACGCGACCCAACCCGGTGGAGCTCGCACCCCAGCGGTTCAGCGAGGGCATGCGCATCGGTCACCAGCGATACGGTGAGGGCACGGTGCTCAAGAGCACGATGACCAGAGGTGGTGAGGAACTGGTCATCAAATTCGATGACCACGGCGTCAAGATCTTCGCGGTCGCCGATGCGACGCTCTGGCCCATCGTGGAGCCGTGACGAACCCATGGACGTCCTGACCCCCGAGCTCGCGAGCGACCGAGCTCTCGTGCTGCGAAGGGAGCTCGAGCACCACTCCCGTCAGTATCACGTGCTCGACGCACCCGAGATCACCGACGCCGAGTACGACCGCTTGTTTCGCGAGCTCGTCGACATCGAGTCGGCGTACCCCGACCTGCAGACCGCCGATTCGCCAACCCAGCGAGTAGGTGGTGAGCCGGCGGCGAACTTCACGAAGGTGAGACACCGGACCCCGATGCTCAGTCTGAACAACGCATTCGGTCCCGACGAGGTGCGCGAGTTCGGCGTCCGCGTCGAACGCGCGATCGGAACGGTGAGCGGCTACGTCTGCGAGCTGAAGATCGACGGGCTGGCGATGTCGATCACCTACGCCGGCGGGCGTTTCGCCGGCGCGGCCACGCGTGGCAATGGCGTCGAAGGCGAGGACGTGACCGCGAATGTGCGCACCATTCGCTCGGTGCCCATGATCCTTGCGCAGGCGGATGGCGGCCTCCCCGCCGAGCTCGAGGTCCGCGGCGAGGTCTACCTTCCGAAGGCGGCGTTCGCCGCGACCAACGCGCGCCTCGAGGACGCCGGCAAACCCGGATACGCGAATCCGCGCAGCGCGGCGGCCGGCGCGGTGCGCCAGCTCGATCCGTCGGTCACGGCGACGCGCGGACTGCAGACCTTCATGTACGCGATCGATCCGCCCGGCAGGATCCGGAGCCAGGTGGAGGTGCTCGACACCCTCGCCGCGCTGGGATTCCGCGTCAATCCGCACCGTCAGCTCGCCGGGTCGATCGACGAGGTCCTCGCATTTCTCGAGGCGTGGTCCGAGCGGCGCCACGACCTCGACTACGACACCGACGGCGTGGTCATCAAGGTTGCGTCGCTCGCCGAGCAGGCCGAGCTCGGCACGATCTCGCGTGCGCCGCGCTGGGCGATCGCGTACAAATTCCCGCCCGAGGAGCGCGAGACCCAGGTCCTCGACATCCTCGTGCAGGTCGGTCGGACCGGCGCGGTGACCCCGGTGGCGATCCTCGAGCCGACCCTGGTCGCGGGGTCGACGGTGCGCCGCTGCACGCTCCACAACGAGGATGAGGTCGCGCGCAAGGACGTGCGCATCGGCGACACGGTTCTGATTCACAAGGCCGGCGATGTCATACCCGAGATCGCCCGGGTCATCCTCGAGAAGCGTCCCAAGGACGCGACCCCGTGGCAGATGCCCGAGCGCTGTCCCGCCTGCGAGTCGCTGCTGGTTCGCGAGCAGGGTGAGGTGGTCCGGCGCTGCCTGAATCCGCTCTGTCCGGCGCAGCGCCGCGAGCTGCTCATCCACTTCGCGGCCCGCGGGGCGATGAACATCGAGGGGCTCGGGCCCGCCGTGATCGATCAGCTCCTCGATCTCGGGTATGTCACCGAGTCCGCCGACCTGTTCGGCCTCACCGCCGAGCAGCTGCTGACGCTCGAGGGATTTGCCGAGCGGTCGGCGGCAAAGCTGATCGAGTCGATCGCCTCGCGCCGGCGCGTGCCGCTGGCTCGATTCATCAACGCGCTGGCCATCCGACACGTCGGCGAGCACACCGCCGACACCCTCGCGGCGCATTTCGGGACCATCGATGCGCTCGCCGCCGCCACCGAGGAGGATCTGCTCGGCGTCGAGGGGATCGGCGCGGTGGTCGCCGGACACGTGGCCGCGTGGCTTGCGTCGATCGAGGGACGCGCCGTCCTCGAGCATCTCCGCGCCGCCGGTGTCGATCCCGAACGCGCGGCGGGCGGTGGCGGCCCGTGGAGCGGGCAGGCCTGGGTGATCACCGGGAGCCTCGAGGGCCTGAGTCGCGCGGACGCGGAGGCGCGCATCCGGGCGCTCGGCGGCAATCCCACTTCGAGCGTCAGTCGCAAGACCCACGCGGTCGTGGCCGGCTCCGCTCCCGGGAGCAAGCTGGAGAAGGCCCAGCGCCTCGACGTCCGGGTGCTCGACGAGGCGGAGTTCGTCGCCGAGCTCGCAGCCGCAGAGGGATCTCGCTGAGCAGCGATACAGTGACCACGATGGCGGGCCCACGGCGCGCAGAGCGCCTCCTCGACGACAAGGCGCAACTTCGCGCCCGACTGCGCGCGTCACCGGACGGCCCGGGCGTCTATGTCATGCGCGGCCCGGACGCGCGCGTCATCTATGTCGGCAAGGCCTCGAACGTGCGCAATCGGTTGCGGTCGTGGTTCAGCGGGGTCGATGCGTTGCAACCGCGCACCCATCAGCTGATCGGGAGCGTCTTCGACTTCGAGGTGATCGCGTGCCAGAGCGAGCACGAAGCCCTGGTGCTCGAGAACACGCTGATCAAGCAGTACCGTCCGCGCTTCAACGTGCGCCTCAAGGACGACAAGAGCTATCTCTACCTCAAGATTCCGCGTCCCGGCGTGCACGATGCGGTCGCTCCGGGCACGGCGCGCGAGGAGGTGCGCAAACCTCGTGGCAAGAGCGCCGAGGGCGCGACGCTGTTCCCGAGGCCGTACTACACGCGCAAGGTGATCCGCGACGGCGCCCGCTACTTCGGGCCGTACACGAGCGCGCAGTCGCTGCGCACCACGGTCCGCTCGCTGCGCACCATCTTCCCATTTCGCACCTGCAGCGACGAGATCTTCCGGCGCGGTCGCGTGTGCCTCGACTATCACATCAAGCGGTGCTCGGGGCCGTGCGAGGGCAAGATCGACGCTCCCGAATATGCCCAGATCCTCGAGCAGGTGCAGGAATTCATGGAGGGCAGGTCGGACACGCTGCACGACGAGCTGCGCGATCAGATGGACGCCGCCGCCGAGCATCGCGACTACGAGCTCGCCGCGCGCTTTCGCGACCGGCTGCGTGCGATCGAACGGATCAGCGAACGTCAGACCGTGCTGCGTGGCGCGCGATCCGACGAAGACTGCATCGCGGTTGCGGTCGAGGCAGGGCGCGCCATGGCCGCGGTGCTGAGCATCCGCCAGGGTCGCGTGATGGCGATGGAGACGCACGAGCTCGAGGGCGTCGCCGGCCTCGACGCCGCAGCGTGCCTTGGCGGGTTCCTCCCGCAGTACTACGCCAACGTGACCTCGATTCCGCGCCGTCTCCTCGTGTCCGATGAGATCGAGGACCGCACTGTGTTCGAGGAGTTCCTCGCCGGGCAGCGCGGCGGCCCGGTCGAGGTGCACGTCCCCAAACGCGGTGACGCCCGGCAGCTGATCGCGCAGGCGGCGGAGACCGCGCTGGTCGCGCTCCGCCAGCAGCGAATCGTCGATGACTACGACGCCGCCAAAACCGAGGCGCTGCTCGACGACCTCGCGACGCGGCTGCAGCTGACCGCCCCGCCCCGACGCATCGAGTGTTACGACATCAGCAACACCATGGGCACCAATTCGGTCGGCTCGATGGTGGTCTTCGAGGAGGGCCGGCCGGCGCCGGCGAGCTACCGCCATTTCGGCATCAAGACCGTCGAGGGATCCAACGATTTCGCCTCCATCGAGGAGACCCTGCGCCGCCGCTTCCGGAGACTCGGCCCTCGCGATGAAGGGCCGGATGCGGATGTCCCGCTGCTCGACCCCGCAGGTGCCAACGGCGCCAACGAACGTCCCCGCCGGGCTGCGCGCGGTGGCGGCGACGACACGGACATGAGCTTCTCGGTGCTGCCCGACCTGATCCTGATCGACGGCGGCAAGGGCCAGCTGAGCGCGGCGGTCAAGGCGTTGCGCGAAGCGGGTCTGACGCGCATCCCGGTGTTTGGACTCGCGAAGCGAAACGAGGAGCTGTACAGGCCCGGCCGCGCCCGGCCGATCATCATCGAGCGCGACAGCCCCACCCTGTTTCTCGTACAGCGCGTGCGCGATGAAGCGCACCGCTTTGCGATCACCCATCACCGCGCTCGCCGCGGTCGGGCCGCGCTTCGATCGAAGCTCGACATCGTGCCAGGGCTCGGCCCGGTCCGGCGGCGGGCGCTGCTCCGCCAGTTCGGGAGCATCGACGCCATCCGGGACGCACCGCTCGACCAGCTCACGACCGTCGTGCCGCGGCCGGTGGCCCTGCGCGTCAAGGAGCTGCTGTGAGCGAGGAGGGATCCACAGCGGGCATCTCGATGACCGTGATGTCGTTCGGCTTCAAGTTCGGTCTCCCCGTCGACGCGGGGTGGGTCGTGGACGCGCGCATGGTGCGCAACCCGTTCTGGGTGCCGGAGCTGCGCTCGCTCACCGGACTCGATGCAGCGGTCCGTGACTATGTCCTCGAGGATGAGGTGGCGCGCGACCTCATCGATCGCACCCACTCCCTGATATCTTGGTCGGCGCAGCGCAACGCCGAACGGGGCAAGGATGGTCTGAGCCTCGCGGTCGGCTGCACGGGTGGGAGGCATCGATCCGTGGTGATTGTCGAGGCGATAGCGGAGCGGCTGCGCGGTGACGGTCTGACGGTCACGGTGACCCATCGCGATGTCGACGTGCCCGATCCTCGCCTGTGAACACCTGCGCCAACTGCGGTAGGGAGAACCCCGCGGACGCGGGCTTCTGCAACGGCTGCGGCTCACCGCTGACAACCGCACATGCGCCGAGGGCACAGCGCAAGACCGTCACGGTGCTCTTCTGCGACGTCACAGGATCGACCGCGATGGGGGAGCGGCTCGACCCGGAGAGCCTCCGCCAGGTGATGCGCCGCTACTTCGACGCCGCGCGAAAGGTCATCGAGCAGCATGGCGGGACAGTCGAGAAGTTCATCGGCGATGCGGTCATGGCTGTGTTCGGCGTGCCCGTTCTGCACGAGGATGATGCGTTGCGCGCCGTCCGCGCGGCTGTCGGACTGCGTGATGCCCTCGCCGACTTGAACAGCGAGCTCGCACGCGACTACGGAACCACGGTCACGGTGCGCACCGGCGTGAACACTGGTCCGGTCGTCACCGGAACCGAGGAACGCCTCGCGACCGGGGACGCCGTCAACGTCGCCGCGCGCCTCGAGCAGGCTGCGGCGCCGGGGGAGATCGTCATCGGTCCGGAGACGTGGCGTCTCGTGCGCGACGCGGTGACGGTGGAGCCGCTGGCACCGCTCGAGCTCAAGGGAAAGAGTGAGCCGGTGCCCGCCTACAGGCTGCTGCACATCGGCGTCGACGCTCTGGGGACATCGCCCCGGGTCGAGACCCCGATGGTGGGGCGCGGCACACCGCTGCGGATGCTTCGCGACGCGTTCGCCAACGTCATCGACGGCAGGTCGTGCAGCCTGTTCACCGTCCTCGGCGCTGCCGGCGTCGGGAAATCGCGCTTGACCGCCGAGTTCCTGCGCAGCGTCGATGCGACCGTGCTGCGCGGCCGCTGTCTCTCGTACGGCGAGGGCATCACGTACTGGCCGGTGATCACCATCGTGAGGCAGTTGCTGGCGGCGTCGGACGGATCAGCAGCCGCCGAGTTGATGGAGCGCGACGGAAACGTCTCGGCGGCGATCCGAACGCTGCTCGGCGAGCAGATCGCGGCCATATCATCGACCGAGATCGCGTGGGCCGTTCGCAAGCTGCTCGAGTGCGCTGCGGACAGCAATCCGCTCGTCGTCGTCTTCGACGACGTGCACTGGGGGGAGCCGACTCTCTTCGACCTCATCGAGCACATCGGGGATCTGAGTCGCGGCACCCCAATCCTCGTGCTCTGTCTCGGCCGGCCCGAGCTCCTCGATCGCCGGCCAGGCTGGGGGGGCGGCAAGCTCAACGCCACCACGGTGCTCCTGGAGCCGCTCAACGCCGACGAAACCGAGGCATTGATCGACGAGCTGTTGCCGGCCGCGGGCTCCTTCGATCCGCAACTTCGCGTACGGATTCGCACCACGGCTGCCGGGAATCCGCTGTTCCTGGAGGAGATTGTCGCCATGGTCCGCGAGTCGAGCAGCCACGACGTCATCGTGCCGCCGACCATCAAAGCGTTGCTGGCGGCCCGGTTCGATCAGCTGCGACCGGAGGAACGCGGCGTGCTCGAGCGCGGTTCGGTCGAGGGCCAGTCCTTTCATCGCGGTGCGGTCGAGGTCATGGGGCCCGATGCGCGCGACGTGGGGGGACAGCTTATGACGTTGGTGCGCAAGGATCTCCTGCGCCCCGACCGACCGGTGTTCGCCGGCGAGGACGCCTTCGCCTTCCGGCACCTGTTGATTCGCGACGCCGCATACGACTCGCTGCCGAAAGCGAACAGAGCCGAGCTGCATGCCAGCTTTGCCGGGTGGCTGCAGCAACGCGGGCGCGATCTCGAAGAGCTCGACGAGATCGCCGGCTACCACCTCGAGCAAGCGTTCCGCTACCGCACCGAGCTCGGGCCGGCGGACGAGCAGGCGCGGGCTCTGGGCAGAGCCGCCGCAATCCACCTCGAGGCCGCGGGTCGCCGGGCGCTCGACCGTGGCGATACGACAGCGGCGGTGAACCTTCTGGAGCGGGCCGAGGTGCTTCGGCCGGTGCACACGATCGACGTGGCGTTGGAAGAGTCGCTCATTCAGGGGCTCGCGATGTCCGGCAGGCTGAACGAGGCAGTCGCACGCTCGGAGACGGCAGCTGATGCGCTCGCTGCAAGCGGTGATCGCATCGGCCAGCTCCAGATACAGCTGATCGGTGCGATATGGCGGACAAACCTCGATCCCACCGGGAATGACAGCGCTCTCGGGGAGTTGGTGGCGGAGGCTCGACCGGAGATCGAGCGCAGCGGCGACGATGGTTCCCTGGCAATGCTCGAGCTGGCGGCCGGATTCGTCGATCACTACTGCTGCCGCTTCGAGGTCTCGCTGGAGTCGCTGACGCGCTCGATTACGTACGCAACGAACGCGGGGAAGCTCTGGCTGGCTCGCAATGCTCAGGGGGTGGCGGCGGCAGCGGTCGCGAATGGGCCGACTCCGGCCGCTGAAGCGCTGCTCTGGCTGGAGACGACGGATGCGGCGAGCCCCATCTATCAACCCCTGCACGGCGTGTGGAGGGCGGATATCCTCGCGTCCTGTGGGCAGTACGAGGACGCCCGATCCCTCTTCGATGCCACGGTTGAGCAGGTGCGTGAACGAGGACTGATGACGTTGGCCGCGATTTCGATGCAGACGGGGTGGCGGATCGAAACCCTCGCGGGTGACTTCGCAGCCGCGGAGCGAGTCGCGCTGGCGGGCATCGAACAGCTCGTACAGCTGGGCGAGCGCGCCTGGCTCTCGACCCAGGAGTGCCAGCTCGGTGAGACGATGTACGCGCTGGGCCGGTTTGCGGAGGCGGAGCGCTGGGCGACGCTTGGCCTGGAGCACGGCGGCACTGATGATGTGCTGACCCAGACGATGGGCTTGCAGCTTCGCGCCAAGCTGCTCGCGCGGCGCGGCCAAAGCGGCGCAGCGCTCAGCCTTGCGAAGCAGGCTGACCAGCTGGCTCGATCGACGCAGGCACCGCTGGTGCAAGGTGATGCCGCGCTCACGTTGGCGGAGGTCCTGTATCTCGCTGGACGGCTCGACGAGTCTGAAGCCGAAACCCGGCGCGCCGTCCACTGCTACGAGCAGAAGGGAGCACCCGCATGCGTGATGCACGCGCTGGAGCTGGTTGCCGGATGGAAGGATGGGCGTCCGGCGTGAGCGCTCGGGTGCACTCTGGACCGCCGGACTGACAACGTCCATGGATGCCGCCCAATCCTTCACGAATCGCGTCGTCGCGGAGCTTGCCCCACACACGCCGCTCCTCCCATGCTGCCGGCGCGCTCTCGTCAACGGACTGGCGCTGGTGACTTCGACGCCAGGCGCCATCGCCACCACGCGTCCCGCCGCAGTGCGAGCCGCGATGCAGGCGCTGCATGCCGAGCGGATCACCGCGCACGTATCGAGGCTCGGAGCGGCGCGGCGCCCGCAATACGTCCTGGTCGGCATCGAACCCGAGGTCGTGCAGACGCGGTCCACCCGCATGTGCTGCACGCGGAGCCGCCTCCGGGGGGCCTTTCTGGGTGCGGGACGGCTGGTTCGGCCCGATGGAGAGCCGTACCTCGAGCTCGGATGCGCGGACGACGATGGCGCCGTCCAGCTGGTCGCCGACTTCGCAACTCTCGGCATCGGCGCGCAGATGCGGCTGCGTCGCGGGAGGTGGGTGGTGACGGTGCGCTCCGGCGCCGCGGTCGGGGCGGCGCTGAGCTCTATCGGAGCGCAGGCCGGCCGCCTCACCTTCGAGTCGGGGCGGGTGATCCGCGAGGTCCGCAGCGGGGTCAACCGCCGGCTCAACGCCGAGACGGCGAACCTGCGCAGGAGCGCCGTGGCCGGCGTCCGCCAGGTCGAGTCGATCACCGTCCTGGAGGCGGATCCCGCGCGCTGGCTCGCGCTGCCGCCGGCGCTGCGGGAGGCGGCGGCGCTTCGTGCCCGCCACCCGGACGACGACCTGGCGCAGCTGGCGGAACGCGCCGGCTGCAGCCGTCCGGCGATGGCCGGCCGCTTCCACCGTCTGATCGCCGCCGCGGGTGAGGGCGGTGATAGGGTGAGAGCGCGCCCCTAGCGAGCGCCGAATCACCGGTCACTGGAGGTTGCCCCGCATGGGAGTGAGAGTCGGCATCAACGGCTTCGGCCGCATCGGACGCAACGTGCTGCGCGCCGCCAGAGAACGCTCCCCCGAGCTCGAGATCGTCGCGGTCAACGACATCACGACCGCCGAGATGCTGGCCCACCTGCTCAAGTACGACAGCGTGCTCGGTCGATTCCCCGGAACGGTTGCTGCCGATACTGACAGCATCACGGTGGACGGTCACGTCATCAAGGTGCTCGCCGAGCGAGACCCGCAACGGCTGCCGTGGGGGGATCTCGGCGTGGATATCGTCGTCGAATCGACGGGGTTCTTCAGCGACGCGGTGCGGGCAAAGGGCCACATCGACGCCGGCGCCCGCAAGGTCGTGATCACCGCTCCGGCGAAGAACGAGGACATCACCATCTGCATGGGCGTCAACGACTCGGCCTACAACCCCGCCGAGCATCACATCATCTCGAACGCATCGTGCACCACCAACTGCCTCGCCCCGGTCGCCAAGGTGCTCAGCGACTCGTTCGGGATCGAGACCGGTTTCATGACCACCGTGCACGCGTACACCAAGGACCAGGTCCTCCTCGACGCCCCGCACGAGGACAAGCGCCGGGCGCGCGCCGCCACCCTGTCGATCATCCCCACGACCACCGGGGCTGCCAAGGCGGTCGCCCTGGTCCTTCCCGAGCTGAAGGGGAAGTTCCAGGGCATGTCGCTGCGCGTCCCGGTTCCGGACGTCAGCCTCGTCGATCTCACCGCGACGCTCTCGAAGAGCGCCACCGTGGACGATGTCAACGGCGAGATGCGCGAGGCGTCGAGCGGGAAGCTGGAGGGCATCCTCGCGGTCAGCGAGGAGCAACTCGTGTCGATGGACTTCCTCCACGACCCGCACTCGGCCATCTTCGATGCACCGTCGACGATGGTGATCGGCGATCACACCGTGAAAGTGCTCGCCTGGTACGACAACGAATGGGGCTACTCCTGCCGCGTCGTCGACCTGGTCAACCTGATCGTCTCGCGGCTCTGAGGGACCTCGGTGGCAGCGGTGTCGAAGGCAACCATCGACGACATCGACGTGCACGGCAAGCGGGTCCTCCTGCGTGAGGACCTCAACGTGCCGATGCGCGACGGCGCCATCAGCGACGATCGCCGGATCCGCGAGGCGATCCCCACCATCGAAGCGCTCCGGTCCAGGAGCGCGCGGGTGATCGTGGTCGCGCATCTGGGGCGCCCCAAGGGCAGGATCGACGACAGTGCCCGCCTCGGCCCGATCGCCGCGCGCCTGAGCGACCTGCTCGGCGCCGATGTGCGTCTCGCCTCGGATGTCGTTGGCGACAGCGCGCGGAGCATGGTCGATTCGCTGCGTGACGGCGATGTCGGCATGCTCGAGAACGTCCGTTTCGAACCGGGCGAGGAGGCGAACGATCCGGAGTTCGCGAAGCAGCTCGCCGCGTTTGGGGATGTCTTCGTGAACGACGCCTTCGGGACAGCCCACCGTGCTCACGCCTCCACCGAGGGCGTTGCCCACCTGCTGCCGGCGGTAGCCGGCAGGCTGATGGCCCGCGAGCTCGAGATGCTCGGTGGTGTCATGGACAACCCGCGCACCCCGGTCGTGGCCATCGTCGGCGGGTCGAAGATCTCGACGAAGGTCGGCGTGCTCGACCACCTCCTCGATCGTGTCGATGTGCTCTGGGTCGGTGGCGCGATGGCATGCACGTTCTACCGCGCGCTCGGGGAGAGCACCGGCACCTCGCTCGTGGAAGAGGAGCACGTGGCCACGGCGCGCCGTCTTCTCGACTCGGCCCAAGGGCGCCGCGCCGACCTGCGTCTCCCGGTCGACGGGGTCGTCGCGGAGCGAGCCGCCGTCGGCGCCTCGACCCAGGTCGTCGCCTGGAAGGCGATCCCCGACGGCTGGATGGTGGTCGACGCCGGGCCGGACACGGTGGCGCGCATCGCCACCGACTGCGCCGGTGCCGGGACGGTCATCTGGAACGGCCCGCTGGGCATCTACGAGATTCCGGCGTTCGCCGCGGGCACACGTGAGGTCGCGCGAGCGGTGGCGGCCTCCAGGGCGACCACGGTGATCGGCGGGGGCGACCTCGCAGCCGCCGTCCAGGACGCGGGCGTTGCTGACAAGATCGGCTTTATCAGCACCG
>JBAPWO010000095.1:0-17169 GCA_049283735.1 Candidatus Dormiibacterota bacterium | reverse complement strand
ACATTCACACGGACAAATATACCCACCTGTGAGTGTGTTCGTCAACGCAACGGGGACGCGGGGGCCTGTCGTCTGGTAGACCGTGGTCGGTGAGCATCCCAGGTCGCGTGCCTCTGCAGACCGCCCGGCTCGTTCTGGAGCCGGTCTCCCACGCCCACGACAACGACCTGTTCCAGGCGGCAATCGCCTCGCGCGCCGAGCTCCTCCCCTGGATGCCGTGGGCGGTCGACCTCTCCATGGACGCCCAATCCGCCTATACGGACCGGGCGCTGGCGCAATGGGAGTCGGGGTCGCCCGCATTCGCGATCACCGAGCACGGCGTGGCCGTCGGGATCATCGGCCTGATGCGCGAGACCGACGCCGAGTACGAGATCCACTACTGGCTTGCCACTGAGCGCACCGGGCGCGGATACGTCACCGAGGCCGCGCAGGCGCTGCTCCGGTGGGCCCGAGATGCGCTTGGAGCGCAGCGCATTGTGCTCCACGCCGGCACGGAGAATCGACGCAGCCTCGCGGTCGCGGAGCGGCTCGGTTTCACCCGCGACGGTGAGCTCGAGGGAGGCATGACCGGCGGGAGCGTCGCCGTGTTCCCCGCGTACAGCCACCACCTCGCGCTCTAACCGTTGCGCTTGAGGAGCCCGAGCCGCTTGGCCCGGTGTTCCGCCTTGGCGAACACCAGGATCCCGCACGGGATCAGCACGGCGCCCATGCCGAGGAGCAGCAGGATCGTGCCGAGCAGCGCTCCCGCTCCGGCGTGGTCGAGCAGCGCCGATCGGATCCCGGTGAGCGTGTAGGTGAGCGGCGATGCGTCCCCCATGATCCGGAACACCGCCGGAAGCACCGTCAACGGGTAGTACACACCTGAGACCAGGAGCAGCACGCCCTGCACCGCGACGGCCATCTGCTCGCCCTTCTCCGGCGACAGCAGCGGCAGGATCGACGTGAAGATGCCCAGTCCGAGCACCGGGAAGGTCGACGCGGCCAGGACCAGGAGCGCCGAGCCGATGTCGGCGTGGGAGAGGTCGAGGTGGAACGCAAGCGCGATCGCGACCAGGATGACGACGCTGCGGAGCATCGCGTACACGATCGCGAACGAGCAGATGCCGAGCAGGTGGGTGACCCGTCGCACCGGCGCCATGAACGTGTACTCGATCGTCCCTTCCCAACGCTCCCACGCGATCGCAAAGGACACGTCGAAGAACATCAGCGACAGGTAGCTCCACAGCAATGATCCGACCAGCAGGTACAGCTGAGCCTGGGCGATGTTGACGCTGGCGTTGGCGCCGCTGAACGAGCCCAGCCCCGAGGCGAGGTAGCCGATGCTCAGCGTGCTGACGATGCTGTAGACGAGCCATACGACCTCCCAGACCCAGTAACGGCGGTAGAGGTTGCGCTGGCGCTCGAAGAATCCCAGGAACGCGTTGACCTCGAGACGCATCCCGCGCGAGCGCGGATCGACGTCCTGAATGCCGGCACTCATAGCGATTCCTCCTCGCCGTCATCGGCTTCGCTGTCGTCGTCGAAGCTCTTCCCGGTCAGCCGGAGAAACACGTCCTCCAGCGAGGATCCGTCGCCGGACACGCCGTGCTCGGCGCGCAGCGCCTCGGGGGTGCCTTCGGCCAGGATCCGGCCGCGGTCGAGAATGACCACGCGATCGCAGAGCCGCTCCGCCTCCTCCAGGTCGTGCGTGCTGAGCAGCACGGTCACGCCGGATTCCGACCGGATGTCACGCACGAATCCCTGCACCTCACGCTTCGAGCGTGGATCGAGACCCGTCGTCGGCTCGTCCATGAGCAGCAACGACGGACTGGTCAGCAGGCTCCGGGCGATCGCCACCTTCTGCTGCTGCCCGCGCGACAGCTGCTTCATCGGTCTGTCCACCGTGTCGCGCGGCAGTCCGAGCCTGATCAGCGCGGCGACCGCCGCCTCACGAGTGCCCCGCCCGCCACGTCCGTAGAGACGGGTGGCGTACGAGAGGTTCTCCCACGGGCTCATCTCCTTGAAGAAGCTCGCCTCCACCGAGACACGATTGACGTGGCGGCGCACCTCATGGCCGTCCGACACCACGTCGTGGCCGAAGACGCATGCGCTTCCCTCGTCGGGGATCGTGAGGGTTGCGAGCACGCGAAGCAGCGTCGACTTGCCGCTGCCGTTCAGCCCGACGATGGCGACCATCTCGCCGTCGCGCACGCGCAGATCAACGGAATCGACGGCGCGCCTGAACGCCTGTGCCGGCGGACGGCGACTCCACGGCCGTCCACGTCGCTCGCGCCGGAACGACTTCACCAGCTTGGTCACTTCGACGGCAATCCCGCCGTCACCTACCCTGGACACCGATTTCTCCTGCTCACGTTGATGTTTCTCTTCTGGACAAACAAAAGGACCGCGCCGGCCGGGCCGCACGATCCTGTGAGCAGAGCGCTGCGATGCTCAGAGACTCAAGGAGCGACCCCCGACGAGCGGACTCGTCCTGCGGAAGGGATGAGCCCGATCCCGATGCACTGCGACACGATCACAAAAAGGCGCTCCTCTGCGCGAATCAACGAACGATGCGTCATGGTAGGTGCTGCGCGCCGCGCTGTCAAACCAGCTCGAGGCGCCGCCGGTGGCCGTGCCGGCAACGGGTATCCTCGGGACATGTGCCGCGTCTGCATGAAGCGCCCCGAGATCCCGGACGAGCGCTACGGTCGCTGCGAGCAGTGCGCCAAGGCGGGCCGCAACGCATTCCGTTTCCGGCTGTTTCCCGCCCGCGGGGGTGCGGGGTTCACGGTCAAGGCCGGCGAGCTGTCGCCCCATGCGCTGCGCCAGAAATGGCGCACGTCGCTCGGCGCGTACAAGGGTCATCTCGCCACCAAGACGAGCCTCGGACTCCACGAGCTCGAGATGGTCACCGCAAAGGATCGCGTCGAGAGCCTTCGGGTCGCGCCCGACCTCGCGGGCCATGACACCGAGGTGCTCGCCGCCCTCCGCGCTGCCGCCGAGCGAACCGACACGGCGTGGTGAGGGGCCGCCACTCAGCCTGAGAACAGCTTCCACCAGGGCGAGGGAGCGGCAATGGCGGTGGTGCTGACGACCTTCCAGGTTATCGAGGTCTTCGCGTTCAGGACACCGGTAACCTCTGCAACGGTCGCGCCGGTGGGGATCGGAGCGCGCGGCGCCAGGACGGACACGTGAATGCGCAGCAACGCCCCCGCGCGGATGAACACGAGGTCGGAGGCCGCAAAAGGTGAAAGCACCACGGGACCGTTGATCCCCCACCGCGTGGTGATCGATCCGGACACCTGCGGTGCGACCGCCGAGAGATCGACGGTTTTGTAGGCGGCGACTGCGGCTGCGACCGCCCTTTGCGCCGAGAGAAATGCCTGACCGAGCTCGGGATGCGCCCCGTCACCTGAGCTGTCGGGTGGCTGGCCGAGGACGGCGCCCCATACGGTGACACTGTTCCCGGTGCCGTAATGCATTTCGTCAGCGAAGAGGAGGCACCCACCGGCAGCCCCGGTCCACCCGGTCTTGATCCCCAGCCATCCCGCCTGCCGGTTGAGCAGGATGTCGAGGTTCTTGAGCACGGTGCCGTCGGGCAATGCGGCCTGCGCTGTCCCCACCAGGTCGGCGAGCGTGGGGTTGGCGATGACCGCCCTCGCGAGCGCCACCAGATCCGCAGCGGTCGAAACCGTTCTCACGCTGATGCCACTCGGGTCGGCGAAACGGGTGGCGTGCATGCCCAGAGCCGCAGCAGTCGCGTTGAGACGTGCGATGAACGCCTCGCGGGTGCCGGACACCCAGACGGCCAGCGTTTCGGCGATGTTGTCGGCCGACGGCAGCAGCAGCCCGAGCAGCAGGTCGCGCTCGGTGAGGACCTCACCCGCACGAACGCGAAGATTCGACCCTCCCTCGGCGACCGCCTGTCGATACAGGGCGGCGTCCGCGCCGGTCATGGTGATCGAAGGCCCTTGTGCGCCGGGGTCGATCGGATGCGCGCTGAGGACGACGAGCGCAGTCATGGCCTTCGCGACCGAACCGATCGGACGCACGACCGCGTCGTCTCGGGTCGCGATCGTCCCACCGACGCTGGTCGCGAGCGCGAAACTGCCGCTATCGGGCGTTGGAATCGGAGGTGGCGCCGTGCCGTCGAGCAGTACGGTGGCGGACGCCTGTATGCGCACCGTCGCAGCCGGCGGCGGAGCGGTGAGCCTTACCGCAACCAACGTGGCCGCTGTGATCACCGTCGCGGCGACCACAGCAACGAACACGATCCACACCCACGACGTCCGCCGCGACCGAGCCATCCGGCCTATATACGCGCGTCGACCCGTAGGATGCCTGCGTGCCTATTCACGACGACATCGCGCCGGTGGCGGCGTCACATCACGCCGCCTGAGGATCAGGCCTTGGCCCGGCGCGTACCCCGTGCACCCTTCACCGCGCTCGAGAGCGAGGTGCTCGCCGAGAAACGCACGACCCGACGGGCCGGCACCTTGACCGCCTCCCCGGTCCGCGGGTTGCGACCGAGCCGCGCGGCGCGCTGCGCGGTCTTGAAGTTGCCGAAACCGTGGATGCGAACCTCGTCGCCTTTTTCCAGCGACGACGCGATGGTGTCGAAGAACCAGCGCACCTCGTCGCGTGCTGCGGTGACGGTGATTTCTGCACGATCTGCGAGTTGCTTTGCGAGCACATCGCGTGTCACGACTGTAGCCATGCGTTCTCTCCAGGAGTCTGACGGGGAAACGGTCGCGATTGTAAGGAAAACCGAGGTGCTTTCTCAACAACGATCGTGTCGGTCGCTGTGCTAGCGTCGCAACGCGTGTCGTTGGCGCACGCCGGCGTCGCGGATGCGGAGTGGGATCTCGCGCTGCAGCGCATGGGCGGCCACTTCCTGCAGAGCACCCTGTGGCAGCGCGTCCAGGCCGCTCTCGGCCACGATGTGATCTGGGCCCGCGACGAGCGGTGGATGTGGGCAGGCGCGATTCGTTCGGGCCACTTTCCCCGCTACGTCTACCTGCCGCACGGCCCAACGGCCGCCTCGACTGACGCGATGATCGGCGCACTCGCCGATGCCGTGGGCGCAGCTCGCGCGCATTCGCTCGACTTCGTCCGCGCCGAGCCGGCCGGGGATGCGGTTCTGCCCGCGCTGGTTGCGTCCGGCGCACATCCAAGTAGATCAATTCAGCCTCGATGGACGTGGATCCTCGATCTCACCCCTGACGAGGCGGCGCTCCGCAAGGGGCTGAGCTCGGGACATCGAGGTGCCGTCAACGCCGCTCCACGTCGCGGGCTCACGTTCCGTGTGAGCACCGATCCCGACGACATCGAGATCTTTCTCCGCCTCCAGGAGCGCACCGCAGCGGCTGGAAGGTTTCGCGGGCAGGAGCAGTCATATCACCGCGCCGTCGCTCGCACGCTGATGCCCGAACGCGCCGCTGCCTTGTACATCGCCGACGCGGCGGGAGTGCCGGTTGCCGCCGCGCTCTGCTTCGACTTCTCCGCCACCCGGTACTACGCGCACGCGGTGTCGGACCCCGAAGCAGGCCGCCGCCTCCAGGCTGCCGCTCCCCTGGTGTGGCGGATGATCCTCGATGCTCGCGCCGCGGGCGCGCGGCGATTCGACTTCTGGGGCATCAGCCCCGTTGGTCATGCCACATCCGCCGCCGCTCAGCACCCATGGGACGGGTTCTCGCAGTTCAAGCGATCCTTCGGCGGCGAGGCGGTCGAGCGCGCCGGCACATGGGACCTGGGCGTTCGTTCGTTGCGCCACAGCCTGTATCGGGCCGCGGTCCGGCTGCGACGGTGAGGCCGGCCAGCGCGCAGGAGATCGGACGCTGGGACGAGCTCGTCGCCCACAACCCGGATGGAGGGCAGATCCTGCAGACGCGCGCGTGGGGGGAATTCAAGCGCGCGCAGCGGTGGATGCCGCGCTACCTGCTGTCCGAAGAAGGACCACAGGTCGCGGTGCTCGCGCTGCGTCACTCCGTGCCCGGGCTCGGCGCACTCGGATACGTCCCAAAAGGGCCGGGTGTGGCCGGCGTCGCACCCATGGCAGCTCTCGTCGACGGACTCCGCGCGACCGCGGGCTCGGCTTTCGCGATCAAGGTGGAGCCGGAGATCGAGCAGAGCGCGGCGGCGACCGCGGCGCTGCGCGACATGGGGCTCGAGAAGTCTCGTCACGACGTGCAGATCAGCCGGGCGACGATCATCGTCGACCTCCGGCCGGATGAGGACGCGCTGCTCGCGTCGTTCAAGCCGAAGTGCCGGTACAACATCCGGCTGGCGCAGCGCCACGGCGTCACCGTCGAGCCGGTGTCGCTCGACAGCGGAAGCATCGACACCATGTACGCGCTCATGGCATCGACACGCGATCGAGCCGGTTTTACGCTGCGCAGCAGGGAGTACTTCTCGCAGTACTGGCATCTGCATGCCGCAGCCGGTCAGGGCCAGCTCTTCTTCGCGTCGCTCGACGGCGAGGTGCTCGCCGGCGTTTTCGCGACCTACCTCGGCCGCAAGGCCTGGTACAAGGACGGCGGCTCAACCAAGGATCACGCTGCGGTGATGGCGCCCCATCTCCTCCAGTGGGAGGTGATGCGCTGGCTGCGAGCCCGCGGTGTCGATGCTTATGACCTGGTGGCGGTGCCCCCGGCCGCCGAGCTCAAGCCCTCGCACCCGCTGTACGGGCTCTACCGCTTCAAGTCCGGGTTCAGCGAGCGCATCACCGAGTACGTCGGCACCTGGGATCTCCCGCTGCGGCGCACTCGCCACGCGGCGTGGAACGCTCTCGCGGAGCGGGCCGCTCACCAGTGGGCGTACCGGGTGCGCCACGATCTGCTCTATTAGCGCCAGATCCTCTTCATGATCACCTTGGACAGCTTTTCGGGATCGTGGTGGGTGGAGATCTGCGACGACGCGACGTCGGCCAGGATGTAGTTGACCGGCTGGCGGACGGCCTGGTCACGGTCGAATCCCACCCGGGTCACCCCCGCCTCCACCGCCGACGGTGGCAGCGGCAGGCCCACGTTGCTGTTGACGATCACATAGTCGAAGAGGTTCACGCCGACGTGGTCCTCGATGGTCCTCAGGTGCTCGCTCACCGAGTACCCCATCGTCTCGCCGGGCTGGCCGGCGATGTTGCAGACGTACACCTTCACCGCCGGGCTCGCGCGCAACGCCTCGACCATTCCCTCGATGAGCAGGTTGGGCAGGATCGACGTGTAGAGCGACCCCGGTCCCACGATGATCAGCTCGGCGGCCAGGATCGCGGTCTCGGCCTCGGGGTTGATCTCGACGTCCGGCGGCTCGAGGAACACGCGATCGATCTGCTCGACACCGTTGGGCACCTGCGACTCGCCGACCCTGACCTCGGTGCCCGCGGTCGCGCACAGCACGACGTCGCGGAGCGTGGCTGGGACGATCTGACCGCGCACCGCGAGGACCCGACCCGACTCGCGGATGGCATGCTCGAAATCGCCGGTGATCTCGGCCATCGCAGTGATGAACAGGTTGCCGAAGGAGTGGCCGGCGAGCGCTCCCTCACCGCCGAACCGGTACTGGAAGAGCTCGGTCATCAGCGGCTCGGTCTCGGCAAGCGCGGTGAGGCACTGGCGGATGTCTCCCGGCGGCAGGACGCGATATTCCTCGCGGAGGCGTCCGCTGGAGCCGCCGTCGTCGGCCACCGTGACGATCGCGACGATGTTGCCGGTGTATTTCTTGACGCCCCGCAGCAGCGAGGACAGACCGGTCCCACCGCCGATCGCGACCAGGCGGGGGCCCTTGGCGAGCGAGCGGAACTTGTAGAGCTGCTCGGCGAGCCCACGATCGGTGCTGCCGCGCCCGGGGAGGAACGGCCCGAGGATCGACCGGCCGAGCTTGTAGAAGCAGAGGATGATCAGCCCGACGCCGACGAGCGCGAACAGGAGCGCGCGGACCAGGCGGGGCAGGAACTGCAGGGTGACATCGCCGACCCACGAGGGGAAGGTGATGGACGCGCTGTAGAGATCGCGCAGGATGTAGCCCGCCGCCAGGCTGATCATCACGATCGCCAGGAACAGGAGGAGCAGCCAGCGTTTGACGTGGAGCCCCGGCGTGAACCAGCGCATCAGGTTCGCGCTCGGGCGGATTCGGACCTTCATACCGCGCCCCGATTCTGGCACTTCGGCCCGAACGTGCCAGCAATTCCGCCCGAGGTCAGCCTCCAGGGATGGGCCGCGCCTCTCCTTTCGAAGCCAGCTCGACCGGGTCGCGGCGGCGGCGCAATTTCGCGAGATTGTGCTCCGCGTCGATGTAGCGCGAGGTTCCTGAATACGATCGCATGACCAGGCTCTGGGTGTGGCAGCGGTCCTCCCCGAGGAACCGAACCCCTTCGAGGAGCTCGCCGCTGGTGATCCCGGTGGCGGCGAAGAACACGTTGTCGCCGGAGACGAGGTCGTCCAGCTCGAGGACCTCGCCCGCGTGCTTGCCCTCCTGCTCCTCCACGCTGCGCTCCGCCTCGCCGACCCAGATACGCGCCTGCATGCCGCCCCCGATGCACTTGATGGCGCAGGCGGCGAGCACCGCCTCGGGCGCGCCACCGATGCCCATCAACACGTCGATACCGGTGCGGTGCTCCATCGCGGCCATGAGCCCCGCCGCCACGTCGCCGTCCATGATCAGCTTCACCCTCGCGCCGGCGGATCGGATCTCCTCGAGGAGGGTCTCGTGGCGCTCGCGATCGAGCACCACCACGGTCAGGTCCTCGACCCGGCGATCCTCCGCCCGGGCGATCCGCTTGAGGTTCTGCGCCACCGGGACTGTGATGTCGATCACCCTGGCCGCAGCCGGGCCGACGATCAACTTCTCCATGTAGTGAAGATGGGTGTGGAACATCGAGCCCCGCTCGGCGAGCGCCACCGTCGCGATGCCCCCTGGGATGCCGCGCGCGACCAGACGAGTGCCGTCGATCGGATCGACGGCGACGTCGACGGCCGGCGGATTGCCGTTGCCGACCTGTTCACCGATATAGAGCATCGGCGCCTCGTCCTTCTCACCCTCGCCGATGACCACCACGCCGTCCATGTCGACGAATCCGAGGCTGCGGCGCATCGAGTCGACGGCGGCCTGGTCGGCTTGCTCTTTCTGATTACGCCCCATGTGCCGGGCGGCGGCCATCGCCGCCCCCTCGGTGACGCGGACCAGCTCGAGCGCGAGGTTGCGGTCGATGGGCGTCCCCAGGTCGCGCGGGCGCGTTCCCATTAGCCCGCGATCATACGGCGCGGGTCCGGCGCAACCCATCGGTGCCGAACGCCACGATCGCGGCGGCGGCGCACCCCATGCCCTGGGAGAGCGCGGCCTCGAACGTGGCGTTGTCAGCGCGCTCGACGTGGGCAATGTGCCCGAGGAATCCTCCCGCGAGAGCGTCGCCCGCGCCGGTGGGATCGAGGACCTGCGCGACCGATGCGGCGGGCGCTTCGGTGATGGCCGCCGCGGTGATGCACGCAGCCCCGAGCGGCCCTCGCTTGACCACGACCGCACGCAGCCTGCCGATGCCACAGAGGCCGGCGGCCGCGGTGCGCCAGTCGTCGCTCCCGCTCAGTGCGGCCAGCTCGGCCGTGGTGAGGAACAGGACGTCCACCCGCTCGATCAGAGATCTGACCTCGGCCGGCCGGTTGTCGATGAAGACGGTCATGGAATCGAGGCCGATCACCCTCGCGCTCGACTGGTCGATCACCTCGCGCTGGAGGCGCGGATCCATGCTCCCGACGAAGAGCACCTGGGCCCGGCGCGAGCTCCCCGGCAGCGCCGGCCGCCACTCCGGATCGCACCCGGGCTCGGACGACTCATCGGACGTGACCCAGCGGCCGAAGTCGTGCACGGCGTGCCAGCGAAACGTCGGGGACTGGCTCTCCACCAGACCCTCAAGGTCGATGTTCGGGTGCTCGAGAATCCGGCGGAACTCCACGATGGTGTCGGTGCCCACGATGCCGTTCACGTGCACGCGTGCGTAGCGCGCAGCCGCGAGTGAGAAATACACCGCAGACCCACCTAACGTGTCCCGCCTGCCGGCAGGGGTGGTCAGGTCGTCGCTGTGAAGCGTCCCGGCGACCGCGACGTCCCAGGTCACGTCCGGAGCAGCGTCAGCCCGCGGCCGCGGTTCGGTTTCGCTCGCCGAAAAGCGGGATGATCGGTGCCAGGCGCGGACGTCGCGACTCGAGCGCGCGCATGAGGAGAATTTCCTGTGCCTCGAACAGAATGTCGGCAACGTGGTTCGGGTCGCGGTCGATGCCGAGCCGGTCGCGCAACCCCGGATCCACCGCGCCGACAGCGCGCACCACTGCGCTCCAGAGCGCTGCGGGTATCAAACGGAAGGACCGGAGACGGCATTCCTCAATGAGGTCGATGAGCACGTCGGCCTCGCGGACGCGGAGCCGGGTGCGCGAGATGCGCTCGCGACGGAACGCTGCCTCACGCTCGACGCGAGCGATTTCGAGGCAGGTCCGCTCCATCGGACCGGGCTGCGAGCGCGTGGCGGCGGCGTGCATCAGCGGATTGTCCCACGCCCGGCTGAGAGTGCGAAGTTCGGTTGGCTGCTGTTACACCGGGTAGCAGATCGACCGCCAGCGGCCACCACCGGGAACGAGGTGCACCACCCGCCGGATCCGGGCCACCGGGTCCGGGTCGCCAACCTCGTACTCCACGTCGAGCTCGGCGACGTCGCGATACGTCCTGCCGCGCGATGTTTCGGTCCACTCCGGCAGGTAGCGCACCTCCTTGACGCTCACCCCGCGGAGACGGCGCATCGCCGAAGCGCCCTGCGCCTCGGCGAATGCTTCGGGTGAGCCCCAGCTGATCTGGCAATCCTCGCTCAGCAGCGAGAAGGCGCGACGGTACTGGTTCGCGCGCATCAACTCGACGAAGAGGGCTTCGCTGAACGCCGGGTTGCCGGGAGGCCGGGTGCCGAGCGGGGCGCGACCACGTTCGTGCGCGTCGACCAGCGCCGCGGCACGCCGCGAGGTGACATTGGCGGTCTCGCTCCCGGCCCAGAACGCTCTCGTTTCCTCATCGACCTGTGTGGCTCGCGGCGCGGGTGCCTGGGTCGCGGGCGGTGCTGACGTCGCGACGTCGCGGCGATCCGGACGGTGCAACCAGCGAATGAAGCGGCTTCCGTCGAAACGCCCACGACGGGAACGCTCGGTGCCGATCAGGACGTGGGGTGGCAGCGGCATCGCCTGGCGCCAGTGTACGCGGCCCGATCGAGGCGGTGAGAGCAGGCATGCGGGCAGGCCGTTTGCCTACGATGCGCGTTCATGCCGCAAGCCCGTGCCCGCATCCTGATCGCCGAGGATGAGGCCGCCGTCGCGCAGCAGGTCATCAATCGATTCACCGTGCTGGGCCACGACGTCCGCTGGGCGAAGGCGGTGCGCGAGGTGCGTGAGGACCTCTCCGCTTTCGAGCCCGACGTGCTCATCCTGGACGCGACCCTCGACACCGACGGGCTGGAGCTTTTCCAGGCGATCCGCTTCGCCCCGGAGCACCCTCGCGCCGGCGTGGTCATTCTCACCGCCGCGGGCGACGTCGGCGCCAGGGAGCGTGCGCAACAACTCGGCGCCGCGGCGGTGATGATGAAACCGGTGCGCAACGAAGAGCTCGTGGAGATCGTCGAAGACCTCCTCACCTACATCTGACCGGCCGGGGACCTCAGCGCGCCAGCGCGGCCAGGACGATGATCATGACGCTGCCGCCGATCCAGAGCCCGAGCGTCGCCCACACGTAGACCGGGACGGTCGCGGTCTGGTCGTACCAGGTGACCACCCGCCGCTCGGTCATGATCACGATCGCCAGCGCGTCGAGGAGCACGAAGATCAGCGTGACGACGAGTCCGGTCGCATCGACGCCGTTGCCCACGATCGCGCCGACTGCCACCGAGATGGCGGCGAGCGCGATCGCGGTCCCGAGGGTGCCGATCTGGGTCTGGCGCACCCATGCACGTTTTCGGGTCAGCAGCGACGCGACGATGATCAGTGTCGCCGCATAGGAGGCGGACGAGACCGCCGCGATGATCTGCGCCGCCAGGGGCAGGCTGGCGGTGCCGCCGGTGGCGGTGGCCACGCCGCCCGCGAACGGCGCGAGCGCTCCGAAGAGGGCGAGGATCGCCAGGGCGAGATCCCACGTGTACACGAACAGCACCGCGCTCGGGCGGCGCTCCTGCTCGTCGTCTCGCGACGTGACCGAGTTCGGCACGCCGCGATGATGGCATCGTGCCGGCGGGTCGCCACTTCCAGGTGGCGACGTACGCTGTTGCGGTGACCACCATCGTCGTCCTTCGCGGCGATCAGACCGGCCAGGAGCTCCTCGACCAGGCGCTCCGGGTGATCCACCCGGACGTCATCGACGTGGCGCTCGAGCTGAGGACATTCGACCTCTCTCTCGAACGCCGCCGCGAGACGCGGAATGCCGTGGTCGCCGAGGCGGCCGACGCGATGCGTGCCGCCGGCTTCGGGTTGAAGGCGGCGACGGTCACGCCGACCGACCGCTCCGACGTGGGCAGTCCCAACGCCCTGCTCCGTGAGCGTGTCGGCGGACGCGTGATCCTGCGCACCGGCCGGCGCATCCCGGGCGTGGCCGGGATCGCCGGGGTCAGCGCACCCATCAGCATCGTGCGCATGGCCGTCGACGATGCCTACAACGCACGGGAGTGGCGCGAGGAGAGCGACGGCGACGAGATCGCATACCGCACCGAGCACATCTCGCGGGCCACGTGCCGGGCGGTCGCCGAGTTCGCCTTCGTCCACGCGGCGCGCGCCCATGCCCGGGTCTTCGGCGGCCCAAAGTTCACCGTGTCGAGGGTGTACGAGGGCATGTTCAAGGAGGAGCTCGACGCCGCTGCCGGGCGCCATCCCGAGGTCGACTACGAGCCTCAGTTGATCGACGCCACCTATGCGCTGCTCTTCAGCCGTGCCGGTGATGCCCTGGTCATCCCAGCGCTGAATCGCGACGGCGACTGTCTGAGCGATCTCGTGCTTCCGTTGTTCGGCAGCATCGCCGGCGCCGAGTCGCTGCTCCTGGGTTTCGGCGACGACTCACTCGTCCCGTCGGTGGTCATGGCCGAGGCACCCCACGGCACCGCCCCGAGCCTGGAGGGCAAGGACGTCGCCAACCCGATGGCGATGATCCTCGCCGCCGCCGCCCTGCTCGGCTTCGCGCCCGACGCGCGCTGCCGGCGAGCGTCGACGGTCATTCACGACGCCGTCTTCGACGCGCTCCGAGCCGGGATCTCCACCTCCGACCTCGGCGGCCAGGCATCCACGACCGGCTTCACCGACTCGGTGATCGAGCGCGCACGGGCCGCGATCGCGGTAGCACCTCGGATCCCGGCGTGAGCCGCATCCACCTCGACCACGCGGCGACCACGCCACTCGCGCCCCAGGTGCTCGACGAGATGCTGCCGTATTTGACGACAACTCAGGGTAACCCGTCGTCGGTGCACGAGTCCGGCCGGGCCGCACGCTCGGCCGTGGACAGCGCCCGCGACAGGATAGCGGCGGTGCTCCGATGCGCGCAGCGCGAGATCGTCTTCACCGGGTCGGGCACCGAGGCGGACAACCTCGCGTTGCGGGGCGTGCTCGAGCGCTGGGGCCCGGAGCTGGGCCGGCACATGATGGTGACCGCGATCGAGCACGACGCGATCCTCGAGACCGCGCGTCATCTCGAGGCCGTCGGTATGGCCGCGCTCACCGTCGCCGCCTGCGACCACGACTGCCGCGTCACCCCTGAGTCGGTGGCGGCCGCGGTCAGCGACGAGACCCTGCTGGTTTCAGTCATGTTCGTCAACAACGAGACGGGTGCCGTCGAGGACGTTGCCGGGATCGCCGAGGCCGTGCATCGACGCAACCCGAGGACGCTGGTGCACACCGACGCGGTGCAGGCGTTCGGCAGGATCCCGGTCCACCCCGATGCGCTCGGCGTCGATCTGCTCACGCTCTCCGCGCACAAGGTCTACGGGCCGAAGGGAGTCGGCGCGCTCTGGGTCCGCCATGGGGTCGCGCTGGCCGCCCAGAGCACAGGTGGTGGCCAGGAGCGCAATCGCCGGAGTGCCACCGAGAACGTGGCGGGGATCGTCGGGTTCGCCGCCGCTGCCGAGCTCGCGGAGCGGCTCCGTCACGAGGAGAGCGATCGTCAGGCGGCGCTCTGCGAACGACTGGTCGCCGCTGTCGAGGCGCAGGTCCCCGGCGCAATCGTCACCGCTTCCGGCGCCCGCAAAGCGGCCGGGTTTGCGAGCTTTGCCCTCCCCGGCGTCCGGAGCGACGTATTACTCGCAGCGCTGGACATGGACGGCGTTGAGGCTTCCGCCGGGTCCGCATGCGCGAGTGGCGCGCCGCTTCCCTCCCACGTGCTCCGAGCGATGGGCTACCCGGACGACGTTGCCGCCGGGGCGCTGCGCTGCACCACGGGCCGCTCGACGACCGCCGGTGACGTCGACGCGGCCGCCGAGGTGATCGCGGCCGCGGTGGCGAGAATCCGGGACCGGGTGGCCGCGGGCGCGCCTGCCCTGGGTCGCTGACTCGCGGGTCAGGCAGGAGCCGGAAGCCCGATGGCGGCCCGGAGTGCTAGGGCATCGCTGGCGGCGGTGGCCAGAAGCGGGATGACCTGCTGCTGGAGGGTGGCGATGACCGCGATCGCCGGGGCCGTCGCGGCCTGCTCGAGCAGCTTCTCGATCGCGGCGTCGTCGCCGAGCAGGTGGGCGGCATCGGTGGCGGCGCCGCCGCCGAACGGGATTGCTCGAAGCGCGTTGTCGTAGGTGATGGTCAGCTGCCGCTGCGCGCTGAGCGCGCTCTGGCAGGCGCCGAGCGCGACCGTCGCGCTGGTGGCGTCGCAGGCCGCGTTCTCGGTCGCTGCGATCTGCGCCTCAACCTGGTTGTAATGGAGGGCGGTCGCGGCGTAGTGGGCCTGGATCTGGGAGGGCGTCAACGGCCTGGGCGTCGGAGACGATGGGCTCGTCGACCCCCCGCACGCCGCCAGCAGGGCGGCCGTCATCCCGAGGAGTGTCGTGCAGCGAGCAAGGGGGAATGGCATCGGCGCTCGCCGAGAATATCTCAGCGGCGGCCGGTTCCCTTCTCGTGGCCCGGGCGGGTCGGGTATAATTCTGACCATGACAGTCGGGATTCTCTCGAACTCGGGGCGAGGCGCCTCGCACCGGCACACCTCCGATCCCAGCGCACCGCCTGCCGCCTCGTTCTCGATGCGGGTGAGCTCCAAAGCCCACTACGGCCTGCGCATGATGACCGAGTTCGCCAAGGCGTACGGCGCCGGTCCCCTGAGCATCGCCGAGGTGGCCCGCGTGGAGCACCTCCCGCTCGCCTACCTCGAGCAGCTCGCCTCCCAGCTGCGCCGCGGCGGCCTCGTCGAGAGCACTCGCGGCGTTCACGGTGGGTATACGCTCGCCCGTCCTGCGGATCAGATCAGCGTCCTCGATGTCGTCACGGTCATCGAAGGCGAGGTGTCGCCCGTGGAATGCGTCGCCCATGGCTACGTGACCGGCACCTGCCAGCGTGAAGGTGAGTGCGCGTCGCGCGGCCTCTGGATGCGCCTCAAGCAGAGCATCGACGCTGTCCTCAGCCAGACCACGCTCGCCGAGCTGGTGGCCGATCAATCGCTCATCGACTCGATGGCTCCCGCCTCGGCGGAGCCGGTCCGATGAACCGGGCCGTCCTCTCGATCTCCGGGCTCCATGCGACTGTCGAGGGTAAGGAGATTCTCAAGGGCGTCGACCTCGAGGTGGCGCAGGGAGAGATCCATGCGCTGATGGGCCCGAACGGCTCGGGCAAGAGCACCCTCGCGTACACCCTGATGGGTCATCCCAAATATGTCGTCACCGGCGGTGCGGCCACGTTCGGCGGCGAGGATCTGCTCCCGCTGACCGCGGACGCCCGCGCGCGCCTCGGGCTGTTTCTCTGCTTTCAGTACCCGACCGCGATTCCGGGTGTCAGCACCGTGAACTTCCTGCGCGCCGCGCTCCGAGCCCAGGGGAAGGAGATGCCCGCCCGCGAATTCCTCAACCGGCTCAGCACCGAGATGCAGGAGCTCAAGATCGACGAGAGCTTCCGCTCCCGCTACATCAACGACGGATTCTCGGGTGGGGAGAAGAAGCGCTCGGAGATCCTGCAGCTGGCGATGCTGCGCCCCAAGCTCGCGATTCTCGACGAGACCGACTCTGGGCTCGACGTTGACGCGCTGCGCACCGTCGCCGACGGCGTGATGCGCCTCTGCGGACCGGACATGGGTGTCCTGGTCATCACCCACTACCCGCGTATCCTCGAACACCTTCACCCGGATCGCGTGCACGTCCTCCATGACGGGCGCGTGGTCACCTCCGGCGGGGCGGACCTGGCGCGACAGATCGAGCGCGAGGGCTACGAACCAATTCTCGGGACGGCCGCGGCCGCCACCGCGTAGGAGATTCGCGATGGCGATTCAGGCAAAAGAGCTGACCAAGGACTATCAGTACGGCTTCTCGGATGTCGACGTCTCGGTCTTCCGCACCGCCAAAGGGTTGTCGCCCGAGGTCGTCGCGTCGATCTCGCAGCACAAGGACGAGCCCGAGTGGATGCTGAAGTTCCGCCTCAAGGCGCTCGACCATTTCCGCAAGCGGCCGATGCCGACCTGGGGCGCGGATCTTTCCGGTCTCGACTTCGAGAACATCTACTACTACGTCAAGCCCGTCGAGGAGATGAGCCGCTCGTGGGATGACGTCCCCGACTCGATCAAGCAGACCTTCGACCGCCTCGGCATCCCCCAGGCGGAGCGCCAGTTCCTCGCCGGTGTGAGCGCCCAGTACGACTCCGAGGTCGTCTACCACAGCATCCGCGAGGACCTCGAGAAGCAGGGCGTGCTCTTCAGCGACTGCGACACCGGGCTGCGCGAGCACGAGGACCTGTTCCGCAGGTACTTCGGCACCGTGATCCCCCCGAACGACAACAAGTTCGCCGCGCTCAACAGCGCGGTGTGGTCGGGCGGATCGTTCGTCTACGTCCCCAAGGGCGTCAAGGTGGACATCCCGCTCCAGGCCTACTTCCGGATCAACAGCGACAACATGGGTCAGTTCGAGCGGACTCTGATCATCGCCGACGAGGGGTCGTCGGTCCATTACATCGAGGGCTGCACGGCGCCCAACTACTCGAGCGATTCGCTGCATAGCGCGGTGGTCGAGCT
>JBAPWO010000094.1:0-3941 GCA_049283735.1 Candidatus Dormiibacterota bacterium | reverse complement strand
CGCCGGTCGAGGTTCCCCGCGTCTGCCGGGATCCTGATGACGATCAGATCCTCGCCATCGCGGTCGTCGGAGCTGTGGACGCTCTTGTTACGGGGGACGGCGATCTGCTCGCGCTCGGCACCCATCGCGGCGTCAACATCAGTTCCGTCGCCGACTTCGAGGTGCTGGCGAGGGGCTGAGAAGGGGCCTGCTGCGTGCCCCATACCCGCCTCATGTCCACACGATTCCAACGGATTGCATCACGCGTGCACTGGTCGTGATTCCAACCATTTCTCGACGGCACCACTCTAAATCGAACTCGGCGCGGATCGGGCAATGAGGACTGTAGAAGTCCGGCAGATACTTGACAGCGCAGGTCGACAAGATGCTTGACGGTGTGGGACGAGTCCGCCTGATGCTTGACACAGCCGGCCTCCCTCGAGTCCGCTCGTCCGCGATGTGGACTTGCACACGATAGAGACGTACGAGCGACTAGGGTCGCCAGCGTTGTTCGAGCTCCGCCCTCGTCGGCGGGATGCCCGGGAGTGACGCCCTCGAGGGCGGTCGGACCGCGTCAAGAATCAGGGCCAGATAGCGATGGCGAAGCCGGCGCGTGCTCTCGGGGTCGACAACGCGAACTCCCGCGACCATCTCAAACACCATGGCAAGGTCGTTGACCTCGAAGTCAGCGCGCAGGACGCCCGCGGTGGCGATGCGAGTAAACAGCTTTCGGTTCAGCTTGTCTGCTCTCGCTGCCGCTTTGTACATGTCCTCAGTGGGGGTGAACGTTCCAGAGAGTCGCTGGACCAGTGACTGCGTGTCGGCATCAACGAGGCTGCTCACCCAGCTCGTAAAGACTTCCCAGGGCTCGCGCTTGTCAGCAAGCGCGACCTCGGTTAGCGCGATATATCGCTCGAGGCCCTCGGCGCACAACGTGCGGAGCAATTCCTCCTTGCTCGCGTAGCGGCGATAGAGCGCGGCGATGCCCACGCCCGCGCGGGCAGCGACCGCCGAGACGGGTGCCGTCGGATCGGCGACAAACACGGCTCGTGCAGCGCTGCGGATGAGCTCGTCGTTACGGGCGGCCTCGACCTGGCGACCCCTCAAGGCGATGACGGTGTTCTGCATGAGGCATAGTGTACTCCGTGAACGGATGATTCCGTTCTGTTATAATGGAGCGAAGCCATCCGTTCTAGAGACGGTGAATCAAGGAGTGCCACGATGCCGAACGAGACTGACATCCACCCTTTCCGCGTCGACGTCCCCCAGGCAGATCTCGACGACCTGCACGAAAGGCTGCTCCACACCCGGTGGCCAGATCGCCAGCCAGTCGACACTTGGGACTACGGCGTTCCGCTCGCCTACCTCCAGGAACTGGTGGCCTACTGGAGCACCAGCTACGACTGGCGAAGGTACGAGGCGAAACTCAATGAGTTTCCGCAATTCACCACCAGCATCGACGGAGCCAACGTCCACTTCCTGCACGTCAAGTCGCCGGAACCGGACGCGCTGCCGCTGATCATCACGCACGGCTGGCCAGGTTCGGTGGTGGAGTTCACGGAAGTGATCGGCCCGCTCACCGATCCTCGGAAGTACGGAAGTGATCCGACGGACGCATTTCATGTCGTCGCGCCATCGCTGCCGGGCTTCGGTTTCTCCGGACCGACGCACGACACCGGGTGGAACACCGATCGGGTCGCAACCGCTTGGGTCGAGTTGATGCACCGCCTAGGCTACGCTCGGTACGGCGCTCAAGGTGGGGACACGGGCTCGATCATCTCCCCCCACCTGGGCCGCATCGACCCCGATCACGTGATTGGCATCCATGTCAACGGTCTGGGCACGTTCCCGTCTGGTGACCCGACCGAGCTCGAAGGGCTCAGTGACGCCGATCAAGTCCGCCTCGCACATTTGCAGCAGCTCGGTCAGCAAGGGATCGGCTATGCGATCCTCCAGTCGACTCGTCCCCAGACGCTCGCCTACGCGCTGACGGACTCGCCGGCTGGGCAGCTGGCCTGGATCGTTGAGAAATTCAAGGAGTGGACGAACCCCGCCGCGAATCTCCCTGAGGACGCCATTGACCGAGACCGCATCCTTACCGACGTGGCGATCTACTGGCTGACTGGCACCGCCGGGTCGTCGGCGCGCATCTACTTCGAAGGCGCGCGCAGCTGGGGGCAGAAGGCAGAGCGTTCGAGCGTGCCGACCGGGGTGGCCGTCTTCCCTGGCGACGTTACACTCGAGAAGCTGGCTCGGCGCGATCACAACGTGCTGCGCTGGACAGAATTCGACCGCGGGGGACACTTCGCGGCCATGGAAACGCCGGATCTCCTGGTGGAGGATATGCGCGAGTTCTTCCGTCGGTTGCGGTGAGGTCGCTCTAAATGTGCCCGTCGCGAACTCGACGGTCTCGAGGTGGCGCGGTGCGCAGGCTCGATCGGTGAGGACGCGACGGGCTGGCGGATTCGACGACGTCCTGAGCCTCCGAGCGCTCAACCGGGCGCTACTCGAACGTCAGCTGCTTTTGCGCCGTTCACGGCGCGGCATCCTTGAAACCGTCGAGCACCTCGTTGGCCTGCAGGCGCAGGCTCCACAGCCTCCATACATCGCGATGTGGAGCAGGCTGGATGACTTTCGCCCCGAGGAACTCTCGCAACTCCTCGTCGACCGTCAGGCGGTACGCATCGCGGTCATGCGTGGGACGGTCCATCTCGTCAGCGCCCGCGATTGTCAGCGGCTACGGCCGGTTGTACAACCGATCTTCGACCACGACCTCACCACAAACCGCGAGCACGGGATAGACCCGGAACGCATCGACATCACGGCGCTGATCAAGGCGGCGCGAGCGCTTCTGGAAGAGCGGCCCCGGTCGCCGAAAGAGCTGGGCGCATTGCTCGCCGGATGCTGGCCCGCCTTCAAACCGAGCTCCCTGGCGTACGCGATCCGGGGCCAGCTGGCGCTGGTGCAAGTGCCGCCGCGTGGCCTTTGGGGCGCCAGCGGACAGACGTTGCACACGACCGCGGAGGCATGGCTCGGCGTCGAACCCGGCACCGACCCGTCGCCGGATGCGATGGCACTTCGGTATCTCAGGGCGTTTGGTCCGGCTTCGACGATGGACCTGCAGGCTTGGTCGGGGTTGACCGGGATGAGCGACGTGGTCGAACGGCTCATGCCTGGCTTGCGCAGCTTCCGAGACGAGAACGGCCGGGAACTTTTGGACGTGCCCGATGCTCCTCGCCCTGACCCCGAAACTCCGGCGCCGGCGCGGTTTATAGCTGAGTACGACAACCTCCTCGTCGCACATGCCGACCGACGGCGCATCGTTTCGGCTGCGGACCGACGCCGAACGTGGGTGAAGAATGGCGCCGTACCTGGAACCGTCCTCGTTGACGGGTTTGCTGCGGGCACATGGCGGATCACGCGTAAATCCGGGACGGCGACGCTGCTTGTCAGCGCGTTCCAAACACTTTCCCATGGAGATATCGAAGCTGTGGGCGAGGAGGGGGAGCGGTTGCTCAGGTTCGTCGCGGCCGATGAGGCTCACGACGTCAGGTTCGTCCCTGCCCCGCAGTAGCGGAGACAGCCGGAGGTCGACGCGATTCCAACAGATTCCATCGCGGTTGGTGTAGTCGTCATTCCAACCATTTGCCGACGAAAGCACTCTAAATCGAACTCAGCCCTCGTCATTAAATGAGGACTAATCTGGGGGACCAGGGGTCGCAGGTTCGAGTCCTGTCTCCCCGACGGACGCGCAAGTTGAATTCACAGCGAGCGGTTGCGCGCGTTGGGCGCCCGTCCGGTTAGCGGGGTATACTGGTCTAGTCAGGAATAATGGCTTTCCCTGCAAAAGGCCTTATTACCGACGACCGGGTCCGGATTCCGCTGCTGATAGAGCGGGATTGTGGCACCCCAGCGCATACACATCGCTTACAGTTTCTGGCGATTGCCGTTTGTGTGAAAGT
>JBAPWO010000093.1:0-2337 GCA_049283735.1 Candidatus Dormiibacterota bacterium | reverse complement strand
GGCTGAACGCGCGCGGTCCGCGAACCACGCGACACTCGCGAACCACGCGACACTCGCGAACCACGCGACACTCGCGAACGATGCGACATTCGCGAACGACGCGAGATGCGCGGAGTTCGCACCGTCGAGTCGACGCGCGCCATGAGCGCCCGGCGCGGAACAGGCGGGACGGGCCGCAGTCGCGACATCAGCAGTGTGCGAACGATGCCCTCGACGCGCACTTCGGCGATCCGACGACGGATGTCCGGCCAGCGCGCAGCTGCGCGGCAGCGCGGGTCAGATCGTGTGGTCTATGGGGTCCTGGGGGTTGGTGCCCAGCGCCCCGACGAGACGTCGGAGGCTCGCCCTGCCGGCGCGTGCCGGGAATGGCTGCCCGCGCTCGTGCTCCAGGTCATCGACCGCCGCAGCCAGCGCGGTGGTCGCTAGAGCGGTCAACGTCAGGCCTGGAGTCCAGTACACGGCGTTGCGGGCGCGTTCGAGTACCTCGGGGTCGAGCGACACCCCGACCGTGATCGCCCGCGCGGAACGCGGCACTTCCTGGCGCGCCGCCGGTCCTGTGGAGGAAGGTGGGAACACCGCAGCGAGGGGATCGTCGCCCAGGGTGCTGCTACGCCGCGGGCGCGTGGCGCACCTCCTGAGCGATCACCTCACTCGCAAGGCTGCGATAGTCGATGGCGCCGCTGCAGCGCGGGTCGTACTGGGTGATGGGCTTCCGGAATGACGGACACTCCGCGAGGCGCACGTTCTCGCGAATGACCGTGCTGCAGACCATGTCGCCGAAGCGTCCGCGCAGACGCTCCACCACCTCGGGGCCGTGCCGGGTGCGGGCGTCGACCCGGCACATCACGATGCCGCTGACGCGCAGCCGCGGGTTGACGCGCTCACGGGCGGCCTCGACACCGCGCAGCAGCTGCACCAGGCCGGCCACCGCCATGACGTGTGCCTCAACCGGAATGAGCAGTTCCTCGACGCTGGCGAGGGCGTTGGCAGTGAGCGCGCCGAGCGCCGGCGGACAGTCGACAACCAGGTAGTCCCAGCGGTCAGGGAGGTCGCCGATGAGCTGGGCGAGCCGCCCCTCCCCGGCGCGTATCTCGGCCAGCCTGCGCTCGGCGCCCAGGAGCCACATCGACGACGGCACGATGTCGAGCCCGATGGTGCCGGTGTGGTGGACCGCATCGGACAGCCGAGCTCCTCCGAGGAGCGCGTCGAGCAGCGTGCGCGATTCTGTGGGGGCGGCCACCCACGCCGAGGCCGACGCCTGAGGATCGAGGTCGACCAGAAGGACGCGCCGTCCTGTCTCGGCCAGCGCGGCGCTGATGCTGACGGCGGTGGTGGTCTTGCCGGAGCCGCCCTTGTGATTGACGGTGGCGATGGTGCGCATGGCGGCGATGCCTCCCAGATCGTCGGCCTCGCGAATCCCGCGAGAGTCGCGAACATCGCGGCATCCGCGGTATCGCGAGGTTCAGCGACCACGATAGCGTCTGCGCGCTCACAGAGCGCTTACATTTCTGCCCGGCACGCGTTGTGCTCGGCTAGGCTGAGTCGGTGAGTGTCAATGCCGTGTGTCTCATCGGCTTGGTGGCTGTCCGTCCGACGTGGGACCAGGAGTCATCGTTGGCATCAGTTCTTGTCGTCACCGCTGGAGGCGATGGAGCGTTCCGCGAGCGCCATCGTGTTGTCGTCAAGCGGTCGATCACAGACGTCGTGCTGGCGCTCGGCGTGGGCCAGCAAGTCTTCGTGACCGGCACTGTACAACGTGACCACAGGAAGCGCGTGATCGTGGTGGCACGAGAGTTGTGGCCGATGGGGGACGTGCCCGATGGAACGGAGCCCAGCGCCTCGGTGGGAACACATGCGTCACCTCGCGAGCACCAGCGAGCAGGGCACTGGCGTCGGGTCTCGATCGGCGGTCCTCGAGAACGCCTGGTCTGGGTGCGGACGACCACCGTCGGGCACGATCGCTGAGGGCGGGCCCCGTTTCCGGGTGCACCGTTCGGCCGCGCCGTCAGCGAGACGATCGACCGGATCTGTGGTCGGTGCTGGCGGCATCGGTATCGCGGCGGCGAAGAATGGGGTTGTCCCGGCTCAGCTCCTCATCCACGCCCGCGTCGAGGCAGGTGCGGCAGAAGAACCGACTGATGCGCACCCCATGGCAGGCGATACACTGATTCCACGAGTCGTCAGCGCGGTCGTCGGAGTTGAACGGTGCGGTCATCTCGGGTCTCCTTCGAGCGGTTGATGCATGCAAGCTCCAGGCCCGGACGCCGCTGCGCTGTCAGGGGCGCGGTTCGTGCGTCAGCTCGAACCCGGTGCGCAGCACGTCACCCTTGACAGAAG
>JBAPWO010000092.1:0-9596 GCA_049283735.1 Candidatus Dormiibacterota bacterium | reverse complement strand
GTGGTCAACCACATACATGGCGCTCCGGTCCTGAGGGTTCGGTCGCGGACCGACCGGAGTATCTGCGCGCTGAGACTATTTGCCGAGCACCATGGTAGCCTGCCCCCATTGCGGCTCCGACCGGTTGGTCCCGCTGAGTTTCGCTCCGCCGTGGCGGAACGACCGTTTCCTCGGACAGCCCGAGGCGACCTCGCGACCCATCATTAAGTGCATCAGGTGCGGCGAGCGGAGCTACGTGAGCATCAAGGTTCATCGGGATCTCTCGACCGACTGAATGTCGATTTCAGGACGTTATGAGACCAGGCGGACCGACACCACGCCGATGCGGCGGTAGGGTGGGACGGTGGGGAGCTTGCCGGCCTTTTACTCACGCGTCTATCCGCTTCGATACGGCGAGGATGCCATTGAGATCTACAACAACCGGAGCGAGTGCCAGATTGGGCAAAAGATCCTTGAGGATCACAACCAAGTGATGGGTCAGGGTGGCCTTCGTCACTGCGCCGAGTGCCGCAAGCACGGGCCCGCCTGATCACTCGCGCCAGATTGACCGTATGCTCGGCTTGGAGCCGGACGGCCGTCTTTATCACTCCGTCCGGCTCTTGTCCGACCCGCACGGGCAGCCTGGACTGTCTATGCTGATGGCGAGGGCCGCGGTGCCGTGCTGCTATTGAGCGCGTACGGAGCGTTCGTCGCCTACGCGCTCCTCGCCGCATAGAAGGGCGATCGGTGTCTCCCGCGCGGAGTCCGTCCGCCGGAAGAATCCCAAACGTCCGCTCCGGCGGACGGCGGACCGACAACTGCTATCCCTGAGTTGCGCGAGTTGGATGAGATTGCCTCGGAGCTCGACTGCTCCCGCATCTTCCATGCAGCCCGCGGACAGCTGCTGCACGACCTTGGGCGGCGAGAGCAAGCCCGTGCTACCGAGCTCCGCGCCCTGGAACTCACCAACAGTTGCGCCGAGCGGGCGCTGCTGGTACGACGCCTGCTCAATTAGACGTGGCCGACCCGAAATCGCCGCGATCAGTGCGTTGTTGCGGTCTCCGACCGATCACGATGCGCGGCGATCCAGGTGAAAGGCTGGACGGCACCGCCGGGAGTCGTGTGCTCCTCGCGCCTCGACTCAACCACCGTGAATCCGTCGAGGAGCCGTTCAAAGTCTACAGCGTCATAGCGCGCAACGGGCAAACCTGAGCAGCGTTCGGGCCCGTCGGAGGCAAACGTGGCGATGATCAGCGCTCCGGAGTCGCTAAGCGCCTGCCGCATGGTCGTTAGGTACTTCGCGCGCTCCGCGGCGTTGGTCAGGAAATGGAACACAGCACGATCGTGCCAGAGCGTATATACACGTTCCGGCTGCCAGGTCATGAGGTCCTCGTGCAACCAGCGCACCGGTGCCGCGTGACTCAGGCGGCGCCGCGCGATGTCCAGCGCCGTTGACGACACGTCGAGAACGGTGAGATCTGTGTAGTCCCGAGCTACGAGCCTGTCGACCAAGAGGGAAGCGCCACCACCCGCGTCGATGACAGGTGCTGACTTGGGCACACCGAGATGGTCGATGAGTGCCAGCGACACCTCGGATTCGGGCTGATACCAGCTCACGCCGGTCGCTCCGGCGCCGGCGTATCGGCGGTCCCAGCGTTCAGGTCGTTCGTTCGTGCGGGCCGAGCGTGAAGGCATGGCGTCCGAAGTCTGCACGGTGGAGGGAGGATTCGACATGTGACGGTGCCCCTAAGGCACGGCTTTGCAGGCGCGCGCTCGGCGCTCGATCGTTCGCATCGTGAGCGCCTCCGATGCATCGGATCGATCCGAGACCGTGTGGGTGCGGGTCAGGCCGGTGTCAGCATCGAGGTGCCTCTGGATGACGCCCGGAAGAGGCTGATCCGTTTGGAGCGAACGGAGTCGCCCATCTAGGTAGCGTTCAAGCTGACCGGGGCTCTCTCGACTCAAGGATAGCCTTGAGGCGCTTAAGGTCTTTAGTGTTCGCACGCCGCATGGCTCGAGCCATCAGGGGGCCAGCCGCTTTCGAGAAGCCCGATGGCTCGCCACGGTTCCTGAGCGTCATGCGAGTCCCGCCCGCCGCCGTGTCCTCCCACTCGTAAGTCGTTTCCATGGGAAAGGGTCCCTGAGCGGTGGCCATCACATACCGCGTTTCCGGTACCAGCTGCCTGACCTCGTACGTGTACGCAAGCCGGCGTCCGAGGAACTGAGCAACGAACTCAAACCGAGATCCGACTGTCAGTGGCTTGGGCGTTTGCCACTTCACCGACTTGATGTTTTCGTACCAGCTGGTGGCGTTTTCGGGATCCATCGCATATGCAGCGACACGATCGCGTGGGACGCCCATCTCGATTTGCGTGCTCACGTCGACGCTCATGGAGCAGCTTCCTTCGTTGGCGTTCGTGTCGCGCTCGCCTTATCCGTCAGCACTGCGGCCAAGCGCTCGAGAATTCGTTCCCAGCCACCCTCGTGAGATGACCTCGTCTCGTCAGGAAGTCCCTGGTGGGTCAGGATAAGAAGGGTTGCTTGGCCGCGAGCCGCCAGAATGAGATCGACCTGACTGGCGTGCCCGCCTGTATACGGCGAGCGCCATGTGAACGAGAGCCGGCTTGGTGGATCAATGACCAGATATTCACCGGTGTGGTCGAGGCGAACGTCATCGCCAACCATGGTCACTCGGAACTGGCCACCGACCCTCAGGTCGACTTCGACCTCGGCATGTCCGATCGGCGCTAGCCACTTCGCCATCAACCCCGGGTCGGTCCAGGCGGCGAAGACCTCGGCGACTGGCGCCGGTAGCAATCGCTCAAGGCGAACAGTCGTAGCCAGCGGTGGCGGTGCGCCCGTCATCCCCGTGACCTGCCACGGAGATGGGCGTCCAGCGCGTCGAGACGGTCTTCCCAGAACCGACGGTAGATATCGATCCATCGATCAGCCTCCACAAGAGGCTGGCCTTGGAGAGCGAGCAGGTGGTCGCGTCCCAATACTCGTCGGCTGACGAGGCCTGCGCGCTCCAAGACCCTGATGTGCTTGGAACATGCGGCGAGCGAGACCGTGAAAGGCGCCGCGAGCTCGGTCACCCGCATCGGACCTTCACGAAGGGAGTTGAGCATCTGCCGCCGCGCGGAGTGGCTCAACGCTGCGAACGTCGCGTCCAAGGCCGAGTCATATTCAACCATAGAGTTGAATGATAGGGACTTCGACAGGCGTCTGCGCAATCCTTCCGAGGCCGCTTCCTGCGCTGGGCGGCTGCCGGCCACACCGTCGCCCCTGCGGATCCTCGATACCCGCTGATGCCGACGCAGTTCACCAGCCGATGCCTTGCAGGCATTGCTCAGGACGCGACCCAGGTCGACATGTCACGGGCCGAACCACGGGCCGGGCCACAGGCGCCCGGTCCGGAGGGTAGTGCTCCTCACAGGGGCCCTTGCTCAACTGGTTCCACACGGTGCGATGAGGTTTGAAGTTATGGTTGGTTTTCAGTACATGGACGACGCCACAGCCCGGATTCGGGAGCTTCTGACCGAGGCGGCAGCGACGCACCACCGTGTCTACCGCATCGTCGACGGCAATGATCCGGATTGGGCATCCTGGTACGCGGATTGGCTCATCAATCTGTCGGAGCTGCCGACATTGCTTGGCCGCGTGCCGGTGCGCAGCGAACTCGTCTACCTGCTCGTCAGGCTGGACAAGGATTTCACGGCACAGCCCCGCGAAGGCGGGTGGGAGGCTTTCTACGCACGTGACCTGTTGAGCGAGCTCGGCGCACGATAATGCGGCGCGGGGTTGCAGCATTTCCAACCATGTGCCACACGAAAGCACTCTAAGGCGAACTCAATCCGCGACCGGAAAGTAGTGCCGGGCTAGGGGACCAAAGTTGGCAGGTTCGAGTCCCGTCTCTACGCTCACGACGCTAGTTGATGGCCGGATGGCGACCATCGACGCGTACTTGGCAGCGCTCGAACATGGGGGTGGATAGACATCTAGAGGCGGTTATCGCGCACGCGTGAATTCAAAAACGAACCGACACCTTCCCCAGGTTGAAGTTGCGGGTTCGAGCCCCGTCTCTCCAGGGGCGTCAGATGCTCGACGCGCCCGACGACCGCCAGCCGCAAAGCGCAGAGCGGTGGGGGAGGAAAGCAATGCCCAGTACGCGAGAGGGCGTGTTGACGGAATTCCATTGGAGTCCATCGCACCTGCTCTAGTCGTCATTCCAACCAATTCGCTACGAAAGCACTCTAAATCGAACTCACCCCGCATCGGGAAATAAGGACTAGTCTGGGGGACCAGGGGTCGCAGGTTCGAGTCCTGTCTCCCGACATTCGCCCGGCGATCTCGTGCGGATGATCCCATGCAATTGGCGGGCCAACGCGAGATCGTCCTTCCGCCGGTGAGGGCCCGATCAATATCGCATGATCGGGCCCTCCGATCTCACAGCCCCGGAATATATCCGCCAGTTGTACGCAGGCTGGAAGCCGGTTGCGCCGGCGGATACGCGACGGTCCTCGTAATCGTGTGCGTGACCACGAGGGTCGTTGCACCCCTGATCAGGTAGCCGCCGGCACCGCCCGCGATCAGGACGATCGCCATCAAGCCGAGGAACACTGCGACGGCACGCCGCATTGGCAAGTCCCAACCCCGAGAAATCGCGTCCATGGTCAACCTCCTTTGGCCATTCGAGTGGCCTGCTGTCCTTCGCCGCTCGGAGCTATCCCCGGATTCGGCGCCTGTCGTATCAGGAGGCGTTCACGCGCACATCCCGGATGTTCAAGCGCCGCGTTCAGCCCTTGTGAACGTCTCCGGTCGACGCTCGCCACGTGATGGGCGACTGCGGGTCGGGGGTATACACGCACACGGTTCCGGTATGAACGGTGGCCTGAAGGTGCGCGGCCAGCCCGGCGTCGGACGCAGCAATGCGCTTCACCGCTGACTTGACTGCGCGGGTTACGTTCAGACGGGCTCGCTCGCTCACTGATCCGGCGCGGCGGGCCCGTCCGCCCAGCCCGAGCGCGCGACTGAGCTCGTGCGTGATGAAATCGAGCTCCTCGCGCATCGCTCCGACCTCGTCCGCTTTGCCCCAGGACTCGGCGTCGTCGATTGCTTCACGCAATTCTGCCAGCCGCGCCCGGTAGGCGCGCCGCGCCTCGTCGTCGATGAGCTCACCGGCGTCGCCGGCTGCGACAGCCCTGGCGACTGACTGGTCGCCGCCGGCATCGAGACGCTCGAGATCGAGGGAAGGGTGCGGGCGCCCCGGTAGGGCGAGGAGCCGAGCGAGGATGCGCATGCCCTTGCTATCGCGCAGCCGCAGCATCCTCCCTTGGTAGCCGACCGTCCAGTACTCGCCCTCCAGTCTCAGCATTCCGTCCTCGACCGAAAGCAAGGCGTCGGTGGTCACACCTGACCACGCGATGCCCAAACGGTCGAGCGCGGCTCTGACGCTGACACGAAGTGGCGGCATGCCCAACTCATCACAGGCGCGGAGAGCCTTCTCGAGGAGCTCGATCGCTCGCTCGCGGTCGCTGCGACCACCGCGCTTGATGAGCGCCGCAGCAAGGTCGCACTGGGTGCGGGCCACCGATGGCAGGGCACCCATCCGCTCGTTCTGCTCGAGTGCTTCCTCGAGGTGATGTATGGCGTCCTCCGGCCGCAACAGCAAATCAGCGAGCAATCCGAGCGCGCGGGACACCGAGCCGGTGCAACCCTCGGGCGCGCCAACGGCATTTCGCTCCCCATACGGCAGCAAGCCGTCATAGAGAATCCGCGCTCGATCATGGTCGCGAAGGAAGCACGCGACTTCGCTGAGTAACGACATATTGAAAATCCAATAGTTGTCCAGAGGCAGCCCGGCGAAGTGATGCGCTGCGATCTCGTCGAACTCAGCACGTGCGTGGGTCTCCCGACCGAGTTCGACGTGGAGGACGGCGAGCGCGCACCGGAACATCGGATACCACGTGAACTCCCGAGCTGACCTCGTAATCTGCGCCTCGATCTCCGTGAGCCGCCCTTGCTCTCGACGCAGTTGGAACAGCTGCCCCGCGTGGTCGGCCAGCGCATCCCACAACCGCGACGGCTCGCCGAGGAGCAGGGCGCTCGCGATCCATTGCTCTGCGTCTTGAAATCGTCCTTCCAGCAGGGCGAGCATGGCTCGCTCGTTGAAAGCCATGTGCTTCCACACGGGCTGCCGCAGCTTCTCCGCCAGGCGCTCTGCCTCGGCGAGTTCCCGATAGACCGAGTCCATGTCGCCGAGCTCGAAGAACGTGCAAACGAGGTCCCGATGCCCCGCTTGCAGCAGCTCGTAGTCGGCCGCAACTTCTGCGAGCTGAACGACCTGCCTTGCTATCGCAAGCCGTTCCATCGGGTTGTCGGGTCTCCACAGGGCGCCAAACATTCCGTCGAGTGCGTAGGCGAGGGTCGCGGGATCGCCAAGTCGCCGCGCCAACTCCACCGCTTGCCTGCTGAGTGACTCCCTCGGCTCGGGAGAGGGATCGTCTCGCAGCGCCCCTGCCAATCGGGCCATGATCCTCGGTCGCAGCGGGCTGTTGGCATCACCAACCGCGTTGAGTCCGTCCTTGAGCAAGGGGATGAGATGGGGATCGTCGCCGGCGCGCATCCAGACGTGCCGCCCACCATAGCCCAACGCCGCACGCGTGAGAGGCTCCATAAGCCCCGAGTTGCGCGCAAGATCCGCCGCTTGGAAGAAGCTCCGTTTCGATCCGGCGGCATCGCCAGCCCGTGCCTGGGCGTCCCCAAGTGCGAGCAACACCTCGCATCGCTCTTGCGAGTCTTTTGTCTCGCTCAACGCGAGTCCTTGAAGAGCCAATTGGTACAGGCGAGCCGCTTCCTCGTAAGCAAGGAGCGACACCGCACGCGCGCCCGCACTCTGCGCGTAGAAGACTGCTTTCTCGACCGCGCCTTGCAGAGCGCCTTGGAAGAAGTGGTGCGCAAGCTCCGCGAGATGCGGCTCGGGATCATCCGCGTATAGAGATTCCAACGCCCGTCCAGCCAGGTGATGGAGTTCTATCCGCCGGGCTCGGGCGATCTCGTGATACAGGGTTTCGCGAATCAGGACGTGAGAGAAGCGGAGCCTCCCACTGACACCGGGTGTATCGCTGATCACACGTGCCGCGAGCGGTTCGTCCAGCACCGCGATCACGTCGTGGGTGGAGCGATCGGCCAGACGGCTCAGGGCGTTGACATTGAATTCCCGCCCAAGAACTGCTGCCAGGGCGAGCAGGTTTCGGGAGTTCTCCGAAAGAGGCTTGAGGCGCTGGTGAATGACCTCCTGCACGCTCCGAGGGATGACGATCGTGGTCTTCTGCTCAATGACTGCCGGGGCCAGTCGCCCTTCGTCAACAAGCCAGCGGATGACCTCCTGCACAAAGAACGGATTTCCTTCCGTCTCATCGCGCACCGTTCGCGCGACGCTCCCGTGCGCAGTACCGCCGGTGTTCTCGCTGATCAGGTGGCCGACGTCGACCTCGGTGAGTCCTCGCAGTGTCAGAGAGCGTACTGCTTGCGCTCGAGTCAGCTCTACGAGGGATGCGGTGAGGGGATGATCGGGCGTCAACTCGACATCCCGGTATGTGCCCAGGATGAGAATGCGGCTACCGTCGCTGAGTGCCCCCGCCAGGAACTGCAGGAGCAACAACGAGGGCGCGTCCGCCGCGTGCAGATCGTCCAGGACGAGCATCACCGGGCGCACCGCAGCCGCCTGTGTCAGATAGGCGGCCACCGAATCGAAGAACCTGAACCGCGCCGCCTGGGGATCAACGGCGGGAGGATCCGGCAGGGTGCCCAGCACGCCGTGGATCTCCGGGAGCAACTGGGCCATCTCGACCGCGCCCGTGCCCAACTGCGCGGTGAGCTCAGCGGCGCTCAGGCCGCGTGTCAGAGACCGCAGGGATTGCACCCATGGCCAGTACGCCGGCGCGCCCCCTGCCTCCCAGCAACGGCCCGACACGATCCTGAACCCCCGCTGCTGCGCTCGCTCCGCGAGTTCATCCGCAAGACGGGTCTTGCCAATCCCCGGCTCACCGGCCACGAGGAGGAGCCTGCCTCGTCCCGTCAGCGCCTCCTCCACGGCGGCCATTCCCTGGACGATCTCCCGGTCGCGACCGACGAAGGAGCTCTGCGCAGCGCCGGCATGGCGTTCGCCCGTCGTTTTGACCGAGGCTCGCTCGTCCCCTGACGGGCTGTCCAAGTCCACAACGACTCCTCCCCACCGCCGTGTTGCATCGCGAGACCGGCCAAGTAGTCGGCCTATCCTAAGTCCGCCACCGGTGGCAATAACCGCCTGAGTCTAATGAAGGCCCCCAGGGGTCAAGTCGCTGCTGCTGGGCAGAGCGCCTGCATGCGCTCCCTGTGGCCCGCGAGGCTGCCGGCTCGGCCGAGAGCCGAGAATGAGGTCCCGCGTCCGGGTGCGTCTTCGTACGCGGCCCTGCGCCGGATGCCGCGGCGCGAAGCTGGTTCGCCGCCGCCCCGCACCGCTGACTGAGAATTTTCCAGGGCCGCCCGCCAACCTCAGGGGTCTGTCATGACTGCGTCGACCGTGGATCCGACGTTCTATCGCACCGCGGCCGACGCCGCGGCCGCTCCGCCCGAGAAGCTTGCATATTTGGTCGCATTCGACCGGGCAGCCAAGGAGAGCGACGCGATCACTGTCGTCGACGTGGATCCCGCGTCTGAGAGCTACGGCCGGCTCGTCGGCTGGGCCGATGTCCCATCGCTGGGCAACGAGTTGCATCACTTCGGCTGGAACGCGTGCAGCAGTGCGCTCAAGCACGAGGGCCACAACATGGACGGGCTGGCACGTCGTTACCTGCTGGTCCCTGGGCTACGCTCGTCGAACATCCACGTCTTCGACACGCAACCAGATCCACGCACACCGATCCTCATCAAGACGATCGACGCCAACGAGCTTTCCACAAAAGCCGGCTACTCCCGTCCGCATACGCTGCACTGCGGGCCCGACGGCGTGTTCATGACCTGTCTGGGCGGCCCGGCGAGCAACGACGATGGGCCGGGCGGGATCGCGCTCCTCGACCACGAGACGTTCGATGTCCTGCGCGCCTGGGAGACCGACCGCGGGCCACAGCATTTTCACTACGACGCCTGGTGGCACCTCAATCAGAACGTGCTGATCTCCAGCGAGTGGGGCAGTCCGTCGATGATCGAGAACGGAATCGTGCCGGAGCTGCTGCTCGGCCAGAAGTATGGGCACGCGATCCATTTCTGGGACCTCGCCACCGGCAAACACGTGCAGCGCGTCGACCTCGGCGCACAGCACCAGATGGCGCTTGAACTCCGCCCGTCGCACGACCCGGAGGCAACCTGGGGCTTCGTCGGGGTGGTGATCTCGGCCGAGGATCTCTCCGGCTCGGTATGGCGCTGGTTCCGCGAAGGCGACACCTGGATGGCTGAGAAGGTCATCACCATTGCGGCGGAACCTGCCGACCCGGAGCTGCTGCCCCCCGCGCTCAAGCCGTTCGGCGCAGTTCCGCCGCTCATCTCCGACATCGACCTGTCCGTGGTGACCGGTTTCTGTATGTCGATTGTTGGGGTACGGGCGAGATGAAGCAGTACGACGTCACTGATCCCGGACA
>JBAPWO010000091.1:0-3442 GCA_049283735.1 Candidatus Dormiibacterota bacterium | reverse complement strand
TGTCGCGGCGGGTCGGGGCCGGGTTCGTGGCCGACGGTGACATGGTGGGCCTGGTGGGACCGATCACGGCTGAGCTGGGTGGGAGCGAGTACCAGCGGCTGTCGGCGGGGGTCAATGAGGGCGCCCGTCCCGAGCTGGACCTTCAGCTGGAGCGCCGCGTCCAGGCCTTCGTGCTCGAGGCGGTGGCGGGGCGCCTGCTGCGCAGCTGCCACGACGTGTCGGACGGTGGCATCGGCGTCGCTCTCGCCGAATGTTGCATTTCGGGCAATCGCGGCGCGCAGGTTGTTATCGAAGCGTTGCGGACTGATTCGGAAGGAATGAGGGCTGCCGGTATACTCTTCGGTGAGGGCCAGTCGCGGTTCCTCATCAGCTTCGCCACGGAGGCCTTCATGGCCCTCAACGAGCTGGCCGACAGGCACCGGGTGCCGATGGTGAACGTGGGCGTGACGGGAGGGGGAAGCATCCGCGTCGAAGGTGCGTTCGATGTGGGTCTCGAAGCGGCGCGTGAGGCGCACGAGACAGCTCTTGCCTGACGCTGTGCCCACGCGCATGACCGTCGCCGAGTTCAATGCTCTGCACGCCGGTGATGCGCTGCGCAGCTATCGCACGCCGTCGCCGCTGAGCGACGAGCGGATGCGCGAGGAGTGCGGGCTGTTCGGGATCTTCTATCCCGGCGAGGACGTTGCCAACCTCACCTATTTCGGGTTGTACGCGCTGCAGCACCGCGGCCAGGAGTCGGCCGGGATCGGGGTGAGCGACGGTCACGAGATCAACATGCACAAGGAGATGGGCCTGGTCTCGCAGGTGTTCGACCAGGACGCTCTCGACACGCTGCATGGGCATATCGCCATCGGGCACACGCGCTACAGCACCACAGGGAGCACGCGGCTCCCCAACGCGCAGCCGATGCGCTTCGAGCATCCCACGATTGGGCCGTTCCTGCTGGCCCACAACGGCAACCTCGTCAACGCGGCGGCGCTGCGCGACGAGCTGCACGAACAGGGCGTGGAGATCGAGACCTCGAGCGACACTGAGGTGCTGGGGCTGATGCTGGCGAACACACCGGGCGACTCGCTCGACCAGGTGCTCGCTGCGACCCTGCCACGTGCGGAGGGCGCGTACTGCCTGCTGTTCCTCACGCGTGATTCGGTGATCGCTGCGCGGGATCCCCTGGGGATTCGTCCCATGGTGCTGGGGCGGTTCGGTGACGTTGATGCACCCGGTGGCACGGGGTACGTGATCACCAGCGAGACGTGCGCTCTTGACGTCGTCGGCGCCACTTTTGTGCTGGACGTCGAGCCGGGGGAGATCGTCAGCATCGATGCCTCTGGGATGCGCAGCACCAAGATCCGTCGCACCGACACCAAACGGGCAATGTGCTCCTTCGAGTTCATCTACTTCGCCCGGCCGGACAGCGTGATGGGCGGGAAGTCGCTGTACGAGGCCCGCGGCAACATGGGCCGCGAGTTGGCTCGCGAGTCGCCTGCAGATGCCGACATCGTCATCACGATGCCGGACAGCGGGACGCCGGCTGCGATCGGGTTCGCCAACGAGAGCGGTCTGCCGTTCGTCGAGGGGATGATCAAGTCGCGCTATATCACGCGAACGTTCATCCAGCCGTCGCAGAAGTTGCGGGAGTCGGGCATTCGGTTGAAGTTCAACCCGATGCGGCACGTGCTTGAGGGGAAGCGGATCGTGCTCGTAGACGATTCGATCGTGCGCGGGACCACGTCGCGGCGAATCGTTGAGGAGCTGCGCCGCGCGGGGGCGGAGGAGGTGCACATGCGCATCGCCTCGCCGCCGATCATGTGGCCTTGCTTCATGGGCATCGACATCGCTTCGCGGAATGAGCTCATCGCCGCGCACAACAGTGAGGAGGAGGTGGGGCGGTTGCTCGGAGCTGAGAGCCTGCACTACCTGAGCATCGACGGACTGCGCCGCGCGATGGGAGAGCCCACGGGTAAGGGGTTCTGCTTCGCGTGCTTCAATGGGAGCTACCCGGTCGCCGTGCCGCAGGGGCTTGAGGGCGACAAGCTGGCTTTGGAGCTCCCGGTCAGAGCCGGCTGAGCCACCGTAGGCATACGGCGGGGCGATGTGCCTCGTGCGCAGATCGCTGGGGCTAAACACGGTGGTATGTCGGAAATGAGCATCCGCCAACGTGTGGGGGAAGACCGCGGATGCAAGCCAAGCTGAAGGGTCGGCCAAACCAGCTTGGAAGACTAGCTCTCCCCCTTGTTTCGGGTCAAATGCGTCAGACGCTGAGTTCAATAGAAGCAGGTACGCCTGCAGAAGTGCGCTCCGTAGCAGCGCCAGCTGCACACCGGGTAGTTGAGGCCAAAAGTAGAACGTACTCGATCTGTGGAACTGCCTTGTGCAGGCTCGTGGCGTCGCGGCCTCGGTCAGCCCATGGAGTGGTGTGAATTCGCTGGAGTTCTCACAACGTCGATGAGCTAGGCGGCGATGCCATCCTGAGAGGGTTGGTTAGCAGCGGTGGGCCCTCGGGATGGAGGCGGGGGGCCACGGACTGTTGACTGAAGTGGCGCCGTCTCTGTCCTGCTACTCGTTGTGCCGATCCTGGAGAACCCCTGTGAACATGCGCATCAGGTGACGCGGCGTCGGGGAAGATGCCTACCACCTTGGCGCGCCGGCCAAGCCACCGTTGACCCGCTCGATGGCATTCGTCGAAGAGATCGGGGTGCCAGTGATCGCCGGGAAGCGTGAGGTAGAACTCCGCGGTGACCTTTGTCTACCTCGTCGGCAGATCTACCGGTCACACGGATTTGCACCACGTTACGGGATGCAACTCGAGATCCTCGACCAACCAGCGTAATGTCGGGCGCACCCTTCGGACCGTAGCCATCTATATCGGATGGTAGAGAACGCGGAACAGTCACCGATGTTACGGGTTCGCCGGCGCCCCGACCTCGCGATAGAGTGATCCCACAATCATGAGTCAACCGAGAGGCTTGCAGATATGAAAGACATAGTCGCCGAGGCGAAGACAGTTCGGCAGCTCCTAAGTGGAACGAAATACGGACTGGATTATTACCAACGCGACTACAAGTGGCAGACAAAGCACGTCGACGAATTGCTGCGCGACCTATCCAAACAATTTCTCGACGACTACGAGGAGGACCATGAGCGCAACGCCGTCGAAGGCTACGGCCACTACTTCCTGGGCTCAATCATTACTAGCCCTCGCAACGGAAAGAACTTCGTCATCGACGGACAGCAACGACTCACAACGCTGACTCTTCTCCTAATTCATCTCCACAATCTACAGCGGGATCGGAATGACGCCGTCCCGATCGATGAGCTGATCTTCTCCGAGAAATATTCACGCCGCTCATTCAACATCGATGTAGACGAGCGTTCCCCGGTCATGAACGCGCTATTCAATGAGCAATCAGTCGACGTAGCCGAGCAGCCCGAAGCCGTGCGG
>JBAPWO010000090.1:0-1784 GCA_049283735.1 Candidatus Dormiibacterota bacterium | reverse complement strand
CCTATGGGACGTCGGAGGCTCGCGTTGCCGGCGCGTGCCGGGAATGGCTGCCCGCGCTCGTGCTCCAGGTCATCGACGGCCGCAGCCAGCGCCTTGGTGGCGAGAGCGGTCAACGTCAGCCCCGGAGTCCAGTACACGGCGTTGCGGGCGCGTTCGAGTACCTCGGGATCGAGCGACACGCCGACCGTGATCGCCCGCGCGGAACGCGGCACTTCCTGGTGCGCCGCCGGCCCTGTGGAGGAAGGTGGGAACACCGCAGCGAGGGGGTCTTCCCCCAGCGTGCTGCTACGCCGCGGGCGTATGGCGCACCTCCTGCGCGATCACCTCACAGGCCAGGCTTCGATAGTCGGTGGCGCCGCTGCAGCGCGGGTCGTACTGTGTGATGGGCTGCCCGAACGACGGGCACTCCGCGAGACGCACGTTCTCGCGGATGACCGTGCTGCAGACCAGATCGCCGAAGCGTCCGCGCAGGCGCTCGACGACCTCGGGACCATGCCGCGTGCGGGCGTCGACCCGGCACGCCACGATGCCGCTCACGCGCAGCCTTCGGTTGACGCGTTCATGGGCGGCCTCGACGCCGCGCAGCAGCTGCACCAGGCCGGCCATCGCCATGACGTGTGCTTCAACCGGGATGAACAGCTCCTCGACGCTGGCGAGGGCGTTGGCGGTGAGCACGCCGAGCGCCGGCGGACAGTCGACCACTAGGTAGTCCCAGCGGTCGGGGAGGTCGCCGATGAGCTGGGCCAGCCGCCCCTCCCCGGCGCGTATCTCAGCCAGCCGGCGATCGGCGCCCAGGAGCCACATCGACGACGGCACGATGTCGAGCCCGACCGTGCCTGTGTGATGGACGGCATCCGACAGCCGAGCTCTCCCCAGGAGCGCGTCGAGCAGCGTGCGCGATTCCGTGGGAGCGGCCACCCACACCGAGGCCGACGCCTGAGGATCGAGGTCGACCAACAGGACGCGGCGCCCCGTCTCGGCCAGCGCGGCGCTGAGGCTGACGGCAGTGGTGGTCTTGCCGGAGCCGCCCTTGTGATTGACGGTGGCGATGGTGCGCACGGTGGCGATGCCTCCCATATCGTCGGCCTCGCGAATCCCGCGAGAGTCGCGAACATCGCGGCATCCGCGGTGTCGCGAGGTTCAGCGACCACGATAGCGTTTGCGCGCTCACAGAGCGCTTACATTTCTATCCGGTAGGCACCGTGCTCGGCTAGGCTGAGTCGGTGAGCGTCAATGCCGTGTGTCTCATCGGCTTCGTTGCTGTCCGTCCGATGTGGGACCAGGAGTCGTCGTTGGTATCGGTGCTCGTCGTCACGGCCGGAGGCGATGGAGCGTTCCGCGAGCGCCATCGCGTTGTTGTCGAGCCGTCGATGGCGGGTGCGGTGCTGGCGCTCGGCGTGGGCCGACAAATCTTCGTGACCGGCACCGTGCAACGCGACCGCAGGAACCGCGCGATCGTGGTAGCACGAGACCTGTGGCCGATCGGGGACGTGCCAAGCGAGACGACGGCCGGCGTTTCGGTGGGAACGCATGCGTCACCTCGCGAGCACCAGCGAGCAGGGCACTGGCGTCGCGTCTCGATCGGCGGTCCTCGAGAACGCCTGGTCTGGGTACGGACGACCACCGTCGGGCGCGATCGCTGAGGGTAGGCCCCGTTTTCGGATGCACCGTTCTGCCGAAGGTCAGCGAGGCGATCGATGGGATCCGCGGTCGGTGCTTGCCACATCGAAGTCGTGGCGGTGGAGGATGGGATTGTCGCGGTTCAGTACCTCATCCAGCCCCGC
>JBAPWO010000089.1:0-5494 GCA_049283735.1 Candidatus Dormiibacterota bacterium | reverse complement strand
GCATCACACCGCGCTCGACTTGCATGTTTCATGCACGCCGCCAGCGTTAATCCTGAGCCAGGATCAAACTCTCCATGAATACGTCTGTGTCCCGGTTGAACCGGGTCGTAGACATGCTTTGACGAGGCCTACGCCGGTCCGTGCTCGATCGCACGAGACCCAAGGCCGTCGCGGAAAGTCGTCTCCACTCTTCAAGTGTCAAGGTTCATGGCGCGCCAAGTCCACAATGGATCCCTGGCAACGCGGCCGTCGGGAGCACCCCCGAGCGGGCAACCCACGAAGTCTACTGGTCCCGAGGTCTCAGGTCAAGTTGGCCTGGCCGAGGTGACTTAGTTCAGCGAATCTGACCAGAGGAGCGTCTCAGTTTGATTGACGCGTCTAGACCGCTCAGGTTGGCGAGGATCGCTCTTGTGCCGTGACCTCTCGGGCGGCGAGACGGTGACCGCAGCTAGCGCACTTGGCGATGGGGCGCTCGGGCAGCTGGGCAAGCATCTCCCCGATTACCGTCTCAAACGTGAGTGGGATGACTCGGTCGCCGGCACAAATCGGGCAGACAAGCACCATGGCCGCCGCAATAGTCTCAGGGCGCGGATACCCTCGTCGGTCCGCGAGGGGACCGTCAGGTCGAGTCTGGGTGATGTCCCCCATTTCCAGGCGCCGCGAGCCGCACTCAGGATCAATGTCCGATCGCGAAGCCAGGAAATGATTTTCTGGCATCACCTGGATCAAGGTGTCTGTGAACCCGGGGATGTCATTGCTCCGGGCAACCGGTGCCGCCTCGTCGGTGGTGGTCAGTTTGAGTAGGTCGCCGCGGGCCAACGGTCGACTGCCAGGGCTATCGCGGCGATGAGGCCTGCCGCACCCGCGCCGAGCAGGGCGCATAACCACCACGCGAACTCAGGCTGCGGCGGTGGCACTGGCATCGACATACACAAGTTTGCGACGCTCGCGTTGACGGGGAGCGGGCAGCTGCCACCGCTGGGGAGCCAGAACTGCGCCTCCCAGAGGCCAACCCGTACGCCTACGGCGATGGCCATCACCGCCAAGGCGAACGCGATCTTGCGCCTCACTCGGCAAGCCTAGCGCTACCCGTCCAGAAGGGCGACGATCTCCTCGATCTCTTGGCTGTGCTCCTGTTGATCCATGCCGAAGCGCGCAAGGACACGCAACTTGGGTGCCCGCGATCCATGCGAGAATCGGGGCGTGCGCTGGCTGGTGAGGCGTCGATGGTGGCTTCTCGCAGGCGCCTTCGCGCTTGTGTTTCTCGGCCTGGTGCAATCCTGGACTTTCCTCAGCTGGATCCCGGTGGAGGCGTTGTTGTTTTTTCTCTTCTTTGCGCTCGTGGCCCTCGCAGCCGGGCACTGGGCGCCTCGCCGTCCAGGCCCACACTGACCCACTATCTGGACGCCTGAGCCGTCCTGACCAACGACCCCCGGCGATTGCCTCAGTCTGAATCCCGGGGCAGTGCGAGTTCGGCAGCCGCAAGCAAGGTTGGGGCGGGACCCTTTGGTCGCACCGGGACGCCTGCTCCCTCAGGAGGAGGCTGCCCCTCGTCATAACCCGGAACAACCCTTCGAGGACGCCGAAAGCTGAGGAACGCTCGAATGAGACGCGTGAGCGGCCCTAGTTGAACGGGTCGCATCGACGCGGCCCACACAGGCACTTGGGTATCGCCGGTCGGGAGATGGTCGCTCACTTTCGCAACGATCTTACGCGGGCGGCGCGACCCTCCTCGAGCTTCCAGACGTGATTCGCTCACGCCACCGGCCATCCCAGGGGCGCGTGGGTGGGGGTTCGCACCGTCACCGACGGCGAGGGTTCAATCGGCGAGGCGTGTGCGTCCGTGCAAGGGCGATCCGTCGACGAAAACCTAATTGCGGAAGAAGTCCCCGGGGCGGGCAGCTTGCGGCTCCTCGCGGGCATCGGACGGGAGCTGCGGCCTGTACCCGTGGCTCGACCGGACCGCGGCGGGAATGGCACCGGCTGCAAGACCTCCCAGCGACCAGCACGGCCGGCTCTGGCGCTCGTCAGCAACCGAGAAGAACGGCTGAGATCCTGACAGCCGGGTCAACCACGCTTCCCGATGAGGTTTCATCACGCTTACTCCACGACCGGTATACGAGATGCAGTGGCGATTTGCAAGGCCGGTCGCCAAAAGGGAACATCGGCCGCGGTCAGCCCACCAACGACTCAACTGCGCTCAGCAGCCCGCGACCGCACCCTTGCGGACAGACGAAAGGTTCGTCAACGTGGCACGGTCACGGCCATCGTGCTTGTGTGCCCGGCGTGCGGCGCCGACCGCCTGATCCCGTTGACCTTTCCGGTCTACCAGCGCGAAGCCGGCCCGGAGGTGATCGTCGTGCGACCGATGGCCAAGTGCTCGGGGTGCGGGGAGCGCATCTTCGCGAAGATCATCGCCCGGCAACGGATTTCGTAATCCCACTAGCCCCCGGTTGGGGACGGTCAGAGCGCCCGACGACCGGCGAACGCCCGGGCCATGGTGAGCTCGTCGGCGTACTCGAGGTCGGAGCCCGCGGGCAAGCCGTGCGCCGGTCGCGACACCGTGACGTCGAGCTTCGCGAGCCGCTCGGCGACGTAGTACGCCGTCGCCTCACCTTCGACGTCGGGATCGGTGGCGATGACCACCTCGCGTATCTCCCCCTCCGCCACGCGGGCCTCCAGCTCGCGAATGCGAAGCTCATCAGGCCCCACCCCGTCCATGGGTGACAAGGCGCCGCCGAGCACGTGATACAGGCCGTGAAACTCGCCGCTCCGCTCCACAGCGAGCACGTCGAGCGCTTCCTCAACAACACATAACAACGATCCATCCCGCTTGGCATCCGTGCATATCGCGCACAGCGGACCGTCGGCGATGAAGAAGCAGCGCGAGCAGGGACGGACGCGCGTGTGCAGGTCGTTGAGCGCCCCGGCGAGCCGCTGGGACATGTCCGCCGGCGCGCGCAGGCAGTAGAACGTCAGCCGCTGCGCCGTCTTCGGGCCGACGCCCGGCAGCCGGCCGAACTCCGCGGCCAGCCGTTCGACGGCCTCAGGAACGAGTGGCACGTCCCGCCTCCGTCATGGTGCGCGCCGGCTCCCGGTCAGAGCAGGCCGGGAGGAAGCCCCAAGCCGGCGGTCAGCTGCGTCATGTTCGCCGCCGCGGCAGCACGGGACTTGTCGAGCGCGTCGTTGCAGGCTGCGAGGATCAGGTCGGCGAGCAACTCGGCGCCCTCCTCGAGCGCCTCGGGCTCGATCGTGACCGACAGCACCTTCTGATGTCCGTCCGCGGTGATCGACACCACGCCACCGCCCGCGGTGCCGGTCACGGTCACGTCGTTGAGCTGCTCCTGCATCTTGGCCATGCGGGCCTGCACCTGCTGGAGCTGCTTCATCATCTGCTGCTGATTCTTCATCTCGGATCTAGACGAGTCTACGCACCGTTGGCGGATCGCGGCGCACCGAGCCGGGTTTCGTCGTGGAGGCGCGTCGCCGTGACCCGGCTGCCGGCAAACGTGTCGAGCACTGCCTGGGTCACCTCGCTGACCGACCCCGATGCCCCTCGCGGACGCTCCTCACCGGTGAACAGCGTGCGTACCTCGACGGGGCGCCCGCCGATCGCGGACAGCGCCTCGGCAATCACGCGGCGTTTCTCGGGATCGCTGATCTGCTCGTGATGGAAGCGACCGTTGGTCCCGATGGTCACGCTGGTCGCGTCCGCGTCGATGGGCTTGCAGTCCCGCAGAACCCCGGCGAGCCCCTTGTTCGCGCGCGCCACGGCTTCGATCGCAACCGGCCACTCGGCGATCCAGTTGTCGATGGTGGTCAGATCGCGCCGACCGACCGCCTCGACGATCATGTCGGCCGCCGCCACCGGTTCCGCGGGAGCCGCTGCCTCTTCCCCCGCCTGGTCAGGGGTCTCGGCGGCTGCGCCCGGCTCAGGGCGAGGGACGACGGTGGGCGGCGCGGCCGCGGGCGCTGCCGGCGGCCCAGGAGTGTCGACGGCCGCGCGCGGCGCGGACGCGGGTACGCCACCCTCGAGCGCGGTCACGCGGAGGGTCAGCGCCGCCATACCGGCCGCCTCCCCGTCGGCGGCTGGGGGTCGCAGCGCCCGGAGCAGACACACCTCGACGAGCAGGCGCGCGTCCACCGACTGGCGGAGGTTCATCTCCGCCTCCGCCACAAGTTCGAGGAGGCGCAACCACAGCCCTGACGGCGCGATGGCCGCGAGGTCCGCGACCAGAGCGACCTCGTCCGGACCAACCGACGCACCTTCGGGGTAGCCGAGCGCGACCAGCTCCGCGGCGCGTGCCAGGCGGGCGACGTCTCGGAACAGCTGGCGAGGATCCGCGCCCGCGTCAAACGCCGCTGCGGCCGCTCGCAAGGTGCCCGCCGCGTCCGCGCCGGCCAGCGACGCGACCAGCGCGTGCAGGGTCGACGGGTCGGTGAGCCCGAGTGATCGCCGGGCGACCGCCACCGTGACCGGGCGCTCGCCGGCGCCGAGCGCCTGCTCGAGCAGGACGAGCGCATCCCGGAGGCTCCCCTGCGCCGCGGTCGCAAGCAACGCGAGGGCATCGGCGTCAACGTGCTCGTCCTCCTGGCGCGCGACATCGGCCAGCAGCTGCTCGATCGCCGGTATCGGGACGCGCCGGAAGTCGAAGCGCTGCACCCGCGACCGGATCGTCTCCGGGACCTTGTGCGGCTCGGTGGTCGCGAGGACGAAGAGGACGTGCGGTGGAGGCTCCTCGAGCGTCTTGAGGAACGCGTTCCACGCGTCGGTGGTCAGCATGTGCGCCTCGTCGATGATGTAGACCTTGCGACGCAACAGGGCGGGAAGGTACCCGACCCGCTCGCGAAGCTCGCGCATGTCGTCGATGCTGCGGTTGCTCGCGGCGTCGATCTCGAGCACGTCCACCGCCGCTCCGCTGAGGATTTCGACACACGCCGGGCACACGTTGTCGGGCTCCCCGTCAACGGGCGCCTCGCAGTTGACGGCCCGGGCAAGGATCCGAGCAGTCGACGTCTTGCCGGTCCCTCTGACGCCCGTGAACAGATACCCGTGGGCGAGCTCCCCCGATCGCACCTCGTTGATCAGCGTGCGCGCGACCACCTCCTGGCCCACGAGATCGGCGAAGCGCTGCGGGCGATAGCGGCGGTAGAGGGCGAGGCTCACGATGGGACATCCCACCAGCGGCCGGTCAAGCGATCCAAGACGCGCGAGTCCTCCACGATGGTCACCCCAAGCGGGCGGCATTGTCGCAGTGACGGCGGGCCGCCTGTCACGGCGGGTCGCCGGAAAATGAGGGTAGTCGCGCACCCCACGTCGTCGGCACGCCACCGGCGCTCACCCGTACGACCGGCTCAGACCAGGTTTCCCCACGGCACCCCCGGGGAACCGCTTACCGCTGCTTCCTTCCGGACCTGACGGGGTTCACGGGCCCGAGCTGCGCGGGACCCAGTCGTCAACGCCGGCGCGTCCGGAGCAGACCCAATGACGCGC
>JBAPWO010000088.1:0-23106 GCA_049283735.1 Candidatus Dormiibacterota bacterium | reverse complement strand
GATCCGTAGTCAGACGCTCTATCCGGACTGAGCTATAGGCGCGCGCCAGAGCCGTGACTGTACCCCATGCGGCCTCAGCCAATACCGCACCACGCCGCATGGGCCGATCGCGGCATGATTCAAGCTCAGAGGCTCAACGGAGGTGGATCCATGGCGGTCACCGGCAGCGTCGACCGACGCACCCTTCCCGCACTCGCGTTCGTCGGGGAGGTCGCTCAGCAGATCCGGGTCGATGGGATTCGGGCCAGCACCAAGGCCGGATCGGGACACCCGACCTCCAGCATGTCTGCCGCCGACCTGATCGCTGTCCTGGCCGCTCGCCATCTGCGCTACGACTTCGAGCACCCGGACCTGGCCAACAACGACCACCTCATCTTCTCGAAGGGCCACGCGTCGCCCCTCCTCTATGGCCTGTACAAGGCGGTCGGCGCCATCACCGACCAGGAGTTGATGACCTACCGCACCTTCGGCTCAAGGCTCCAGGGCCACCCGACGCCGATCATCCCGTGGGTCGACGTCGCCACCGGCTCACTCGGCCAGGGGCTGGCGGTTGCCGTCGGAGTTGCCCTCGCCGGCAGGTATCTCGACCACCTTCCCTTCCATGTCTGGGTGCTGTGCGGCGACAGCGAGCTTGCCGAAGGGTCGATCTGGGAGGCGCTCGACAAGGCCGGTCACTATGGGCTCTCCAACCTCACGGCGATCTTCGACGTGAACCGCCTCGGGCAGCGCGGGCCCACCGAGTACGAGTGGGACCTGGACATCTATCGCCGCCGCGTCGAGGCCTTCGGTTGCAGGGCCATCGTCATCGACGGTCACGACCTCGTCGAGATCGACGAGGCTCTGACCTCCGCGCGCGCCGACGGCGACCGCCCGAGCGTCGTGATCGCTCGCACCATCAAGGGCAAGGGGTTCAAGGAGATCGAGAACAAGGACGGTTGGCACGGCAAGGCGCTGTCCCCCGATCTGGCCGAGAAGGCGATCGCAGAACTGGGCGGCGAGCGTGACCTGCGCATCGACGTCCTGCCACCCGAGGCACTCGAGTCGGCATCCTCGACGGCCACGGACACGGCCGTCAACCTGCCGGCCTACGCGCTCGGCGACATGGTCGCGACCCGCAAGGCATACGGCGACACCCTGCGCGCACTCGGCGCCCGTCACGACATCGTGGCGCTCGACGGAGAGGTCAGCAACTCCACCCATGCCGACGAGTTCAGGAACGCGTATCCCGACCGATTCTTCGAGATGTTCATCGCGGAACAGCAGATGGTCGCGAGCGCGGTCGGCCTCTCGGTCCGCGGCTACATCCCATTCGCCTCGACGTTCGCGGCCTTCCTCTCCCGTGCCTATGACTTCATCAGGATGGCGGGTATCTCCCAAGTCAGCATCCGGCTCTCCGGCTCGCACGCCGGCTGCGAGATCGGCGCCGACGGTCCATCACAGATGGCGCTCGAGGACATCGCCTCGCTGCGCGCGGTGCACACGTCGACGGTGCTCTACCCGAGCGACGCCGTCTCGACGGCGAAGCTGGTCGCGCAGATGGCCGACCTTCGTGGCATCAGCTACATCCGCACCACCCGCGGTGCGTACCCGGTCCTGTACGGGAACGACGAGCAATTCCCGATCGGCGGTTCGAAGGTGGTCCGTCAATCCCCCGGCGACGTGGTCACGCTGATCGGTGCCGGCGTGACCCTGCACGCCTGCATCGCCGCCGCCGAGCGGCTGTCGAAGAGCGATATCTCCTGCCGCGTCATCGATCTCTATTCGGTGAAGCCGATCGACATCGCGACCTTGCGCGCCGCCAGCGAAGCGACGGCGGGACGCCTTGTGGTCGTCGAGGACCATTACCCGGAGGGTGGGCTCGGCGCGGCGGTGATGGAGGCCCTGGGGCTCGAGGAGAATCCGCCACGCGTCACCCATCTCGCGGTACGCGACCTGCCCGGGTCGGCGAGCCCCGAGGAGTTGATGGCCGCCGCCGGGATCGACGCCGACGCCATCGTGGCGGCGGTGAACACGATGATCGGTGCTGCCGCGGAGGCCGGCTGAATGACCGCACTGCAGCAGCTCGGCGAACGGGGCCAGTCGGTGTGGCTCGACTTCATCAGCCGCGAGCTGGTGACCACGGGTCAGCTGCAGCGCCGCGTTGCCGACGAGAACGTGACCGGGTTGACCAGCAACCCCACGATCTTCCAGAAGGCGATCGCGGAGGGCTCGCTCTACGACGATCAGATCCGCGAGCTGATCGACTCCGGGATCGATGATCCCAACGACGTCTTCATCGAGCTCGCGATCACCGACATCCAGCACGCCGCGGACATCCTCCGCCCGGTGCACGAACGCACCTCGGGCGCCGACGGATATGTCAGCCTCGAGGTGCCGCCGTCGCTGTCGCACGACACCGACGCGACCATCGCGACCGCGAGAACCCTGTGGGAGCGGGTCGACCGCCCCAACCTGATGATCAAGATCCCGGCCACCCTCGAGGGAATGCCGGCGATCCATCGGACCATCGCGGACGGCCGCAACGTGAACATCACGCTCATCTTCGCGATCGCGATGCATGAGCGCGTGATCGAGCAGTACATCTCGGCGCTGGAGAGTCGTCTCCGCGAAGGGCAGTCGCTCGACGTGCACTCGGTGGCCTCGTTCTTCGTGAGCCGCGTCGATACGCTGGTGGACAAGCTGCTCGAGGAGAAGCTCGCCGCCGACCCGGGAAACGCGCTCGTCGAGGGTCTGTTCGGCAAGGCCGCCATCGCCAATGCGGTGCTCGCCTATGAGCTCTTCGAACAGCGATTCGGTGACGCCCGCTTCGCGCCGCTGCGCGCCGCGGGCGCCCATGTGCAGCGTCCGCTCTGGGCGAGCACGAGCGCCAAGAATCCCAACTACCGCGACGTCGTCTACGCGGAGGCGCTGATCGGACCGGACACCGTGGACACGATGCCGCCCGCGACCCTCGAGGCATTCCTGGATCACGGCGTCGTGGCCGGCGACACCGTGAAAGCCGACTACGCAGGCGCCCACCGCGTGATGGATCAGCTCGCCGAAGCCGGCATCGACATGGATGCGGTGACCCAGAAGCTGCTCGATGACGGCGTCAAGCAGTTCGCGGACTCGTACGACCAGTTGATCCGGGGCATCGCTGAAAAGATCGACACCATGGGCTCCGGGTACGCACGCCGCCAGCACATCGACACCGGTGGGACGGCGATCCCGCTCGACACTCCCACCGCGAGCGGCATCGCCGCGCGGATCTGGCACCGCGACCCCAACCTCTGGAAACCGGGGGACAGCGCTCACGCAACTGTGATCAACAACCGACTCGGCTGGCTCGACGTCGTCGGCGCCATGCGCGAACGGCTCCCCGCGCTCAAGGCGCTGGCCGGCGAGGTGCGTGACGCCGGGTGGCGCGATTGCGTGCTTCTCGGCATGGGCGGTTCGAGCCTCTGCCCCGAGGTGCTGCGCAGCTCGTTCGGTAGCGCGGACGGGCAGCCGACACTCCACGTGTTGGACACCACCGATCCACTCGCCATCGCCAGGCTGACCGGGGCCATCGACCCGAAAGCGACCGGGTACATCGTCTCCAGCAAATCGGGCACGACTCTGGAGACCCTCTCCCACCTCGCCCACTTCTGGGAGGTGACCACCGCCATCAGCGACAACCCCGGCTCGCACTTCGTTGCTGTGACCGATCCGGGCACGCCGCTTGCGACCCTCGCGCGCGACCGGGAATTCCTGCACCTGTTCAAGAATCCGCCGGATATCGGCGGCCGTTATTCCGCCTTGAGCATGTTCGGCCTCGTCCCGGCAGCGATCATCGGGATCGACTGTGAGCTGCTCCTCGAGCGCGCCACCATGATGCGCAGGAACTGCGCAGCCGGCGTGCCGGGTGACCTCAACTGCGGCCTGAGTCTGGGCACCGTGATGGGCGCGCTCCACGACCAGGGTCGTGACAAGGTGACCATCCTCGCGCCCAGGGAGATCGAGGCCTACTCGTTGTGGGCGGAACAGCTCATCGCCGAGAGCACCGGTAAGGAGGGCAAGGGCATCATCCCGATCGGCGACGAGCCCATCGGAGACCCTGACGTGTATGCCGGCGATCGTCTCTTCGTCGCGCTGCGCGTCGGCGATGACGCCGGATTCGACCGCTCCGTTGAAGTGTTGAAGGGCGCCGGGCATCCGGTCATCTCCTTCGACCTCGCCGACAAGTACGACCTCGCCGCCGAGTTCTTCCGCTGGGAGTTCGCGACAGCCGTCGCGGGAGCGCACCTCGCCATTGATCCTTTCGACGAGCCGAATGTGCAGGAGTCGAAGGACAACACCAAGGCAGTGCTGCAGCAGTATCAGGAGTCGGGTGCGCTGCCGGACGAGGTCGCGGCCGTCACCGACGGCGCCCTGCGCGTGTATGGCGATGTCTCCGGGTCCAGTGCGTCAGGCGCTCTGGCCGCCCATCTCGACACCGCCAACCTGGGCGATTACATCGCGCTGATGGCATACGTCACACCCGACGACGCCAGTGAGCATGCCCTCCAGGGTCTGCGTGTAGCGATTCGCGACTCGCGCCGTCTCGCGACCACGCTCGGCTTCGGCCCTCGCTTTCTGCACAGCACCGGTCAGCTGCACAAGGGTGGCCCGAACACCGGGGTGTATATACAGATCACCGCCGACGACGGGACCGACGTCCCGATCCCCGGTCAGCCGTTCACATTCTCGATCCTCAAGCGAGCCCAGGCCGCCGGCGACCTGGAGTCGCTGCGGTCCCACGGCCGGCGCGTCATCCGCGTCCACATCGCCGGCGACCTCGGTGCTGGACTCGCCAGCCTCACCGACGCAGTCAGCGCAATCACGGCAGCGCGCTGAGCGCGGCCGTCACATCGAAGGACTCACCACCATGCAGATCGGCTTTGTCGGGCTTGGCAGGATGGGCGCCAACATGGTGCACCGGCTCCGTCGCGACGGTGACCATGCGGTCGTCGCATTCGATCCCAATCCGGATGCGCGCGCAAGCGTCGAGACCTTTGGAGCGACCACGACGGCGAGCATCGACGAGCTCATCGCCGCCCTCGACAAGCCGCGCGGCGTGTGGATCATGGTTCCCTCGGGCAAGGTGACCGACGACACCGTGGCGGCCCTGCAGTCGCTGCTCGAGAAGGGCGACACGATCATCGATGGCGGCAACAGCAACTATCACGACTCGATCGCGCGAGCGGCGAGCAGCGCCGAGCGCGGCATCAGCTTCATCGATGCCGGCACGAGCGGCGGGATCTGGGGCCTGCAGGTCGGCTACTGCCTCATGGCCGGTGGCGAGCAGGCGACGATCGACCACTGGCGCCCGATCTTCACGACCCTGGCGCCGCCCGACGGCTTCCTCCACGTTGGACCGCCCGGCTCCGGACATTTCGTGAAGATGGTGCACAACGGCATCGAGTACGGGATGCTCCAGGCGTACGCGGAGGGCTTCGCCATCCTCCAGGCGAAGCAGGATTTCGGCGAGCTCGACCTGCACGCCATCGCGCACCTCTGGAACCAGGGGAGCGTGGTGCGCTCCTGGCTCCTCGAGCTCGCCGAGCGCGCATTCGAGCGCGATCCGCAGCTGGACCAGTTGCGCGGCTGGGTCGACGACTCCGGCGAGGGGCGCTGGACTCTCGAGGAAGCGATGCAGCTGTCGGTCCCGGCTCCCGTGCTCGCGCTGTCGCTGATCATGCGGTATCAGTCGCGCCTGCCCGACGGTTTTGGCAACAAGGTGATCGCGGCGCTCCGCAACGAGTTCGGTGGGCATCCGGTCAAAGCCGAGACAGTGGCAGGGGCTGCGGCATCACACTGATCGCGGAGCGACCGCTGCACGAGCGTCGCCGGGAGCCCCGGACCCCGGTTCCGTTCTGCGTCGTCATCTTCGGGGCCAGCGGCGACCTCACCAAGCGCAAGCTGGTCCCTGCTCTGTACGCGCTTGCCGCGGAACGCACCCTGCCGGAGGGTTTCACCGTCATCGGCGCAGGACGTGGCGACCTCACCGACGAGGAATTCCGCGCCGACATGCGCGAAGGCGTCGAGAAGTACGGCCGCATGCATCTGCAGCCAGAGGTGTGGGAGTCGTTTGCCGCCGGACTGCGATACGTGAAGTACGACATGGACGCCGCGGATGGTTTCGAGCTGCTCAAGCGGACGCTCGAGGCCGCCGATCGCGAGCGCGGGACCGCGGGGAATCGCCTCATCTACTTCAGCACACCGCCGAATGCGGTCATGCCACTTGCGGATCGGCTCTGCGCCGCGGGGTTGACCGCGCAGACGCCCGGGACCTTCGTGCGCGTGATCATCGAGAAGCCGTTCGGGCGCGACCTGGCAACTGCCCGCGCGCTCAACGAGCGGCTGCACACCGCCTTCATCGAAGAGCAGATCTATCGCATCGACCACTACCTCGGCAAGGAGACCGTGCAGAACCTGCTCGTGTTCCGCTTCGCCAATGGGATCTTCGAACCGCTGTGGAACCGGCAGTACATCGATCACGTCCAGATCACCGTCGCGGAGGAGATCGGCGTCGAGGGGCGCGGTGCGTATTACGAGGAGGCGGGTGCGCTGCGCGACATCGTGCAGAACCACATCATGCAACTGGTCGCGATCATGGGCATGGAGGCGCCGTCGAACTTCCACGCCGAGATGGTGCGCGACGAGAAGGTGAAGCTGCTCCGCGCGGTACGGCCCATCCATCCCGACGACGCGCTCTCGCATTCGGTGCGCGGTCAGTATTCGGCAGGCTTCATCGATGGGGAGCCTGTCCTCGGATATCGCGAGGAGAAGGGCGTCGCACCCGACTCCCTTCGCGAGACGTTCGTGGCGATCAAGGTCGACATCGACAACTGGCGCTGGGCGGGCACACCGTTCTACCTGCGCACCGGCAAGCGGATGCCGAAGCGCGCGACCGAGATCGTGATCCAGTTCCGTCGCGTGCCCCACTCGCCGTTCGCCGGCAGCGTCCCGCTCGCCGAGGGCGCGGTGCCGGCCGACGGCATCGAACCCAACCTGCTCATCCTGCGGATACAGCCCGACGAGGGCATCACGCTGCGCTTCGGCGCGAAGATACCCGGCCAGGCACTGCGCATCGAGTCGGTGAATATGGACTTCATGTACGGCACGGCGTTCCGCCAGCAATCGCCCGACGCGTACGAGCGCCTTCTCCTCGACTGCATGCTCGGCGACCCGACTCTCTTCGCACGCGAGGACGAGGTCGAGGAGGCGTGGCGATTCTGCACCGCGATCCTCGATGGATGGCGCGCGCATCCGCCCGACCGGATCCACAGCCCGAACTACGCCGCAGGCACCTGGGGCCCCGACGAAGCGCACGCGTTCATGGCGCGTGACGGACGCGCCTGGCACGTTCCCTGACGTGACGGCGACGAGCGCTCTCGACAATCTCACCGGCGAGCGTGTCGTCAGCGAGACCGCTGCGGAGGTCGCCGACGCCGTTGCGAGCTGGGTCGCGGCGCAGGCGCTGCGCGCCTGTGGCGACCACGGCGGCTTCTCCATCGCCCTTTCGGGCGGGAGCACGCCGCGTCTCCTCAACGAGATGCTCGCGGGGCCGGACTGGCGGGACCGCATCGACTGGAGCTGCTGGAACGTCTATTTCGCTGACGAGCGCGCGTGCGCGCCGGAGGACCCGGCGAGCAACTACCACTTCGCCGAGACGACCTTGCTGAGCCGCGTGCCGATCGACCCCGGACGGGTGCACCGCATGCGCGCGGAACGTGCCGATCTCGACGCCGCGGCGGCGGAGTACTCGGATCTGCTCGCGAGCTCGTTGCCTTCCGGAAACGGCGGCGCACCGCGGCTCGATGTGATCCTCCTCGGGCTGGGCGAGAACGGCCACACCGCGTCGCTGTTTCCGGGCACACCGGCCCTGGAGGTCACCGACCGCTGGGCAACGCGGGGCCTCGCCGACTACGCGCCGTTCGACCGGATCACGCTGACCTACCCGGCGATCAACGCCGCGGCCGCCGTTGGTTTCATGGTCACGGGCGCCGCCAAGCATGCGGCGCTTGCCGCGACCGCCAGGGGTGAGGTGCCCGCCTCGCGCGTCCGTCCCACCGGCGGGACGCTCGTCTGGTTCATCGACGCCGCTGCTGCGGCAGGGTGACGGCTGTGAGAATTCCGGCAGCCCGCTGACCCGCGTCTGCCAGAATCCGCGGGATGCCGCGATCGACGTGGAAGCCCTGCCGAGACGCCATCCGGATCGCGCCGAGCCTGCTCGCCGCCGACTTCGGACACATAGCGAAGGCTGCTCGCGAACTGGAGGAGAGCGGCGCGGAGCGGATCCATGTCGACGTGATGGACGGCGTGTTCGTCCCCAACTTCACGTTCGGCACGGATACGGTGCGCGTGCTCCGGCGGGTTTCGTCTCTGCCCCTGGAGCTGCATCTCATGATCGTCAATCCGGACGCGCACCTGAGCACGTTCGCGACCGCGGGCGCCGACGCGATCACCGTGCACTACGAGGTATGTCCGAACCTGCACCGCACCCTGTCATCGATCCGCGCGCTCGACTGCCGCTCTGGCGCGGCGATCAATCCGAGCACGCCCGCGCAGATGCTCGACGACGTTCTCGAGGCATGCGACCTCGCGCTGGTCATGACCATCGATCCCGGGTTTGGGGGACAGTCACTGATCCCGCGCACGCTGCGCAAGGTCGAGCACATCCGTCGTGAGCTTGAACGTCAGGGTCTGGACATCGAGGTCGAGGTCGACGGTGGTGTCGACGCAACCAACGCGAGGGCATGTGTCGAGGCCGGAGCCGACGTGCTCGTCGCGGGCACCGCGGTGTTCAAGCACGAGGGTGGGCCGAAGGGCGGCGTGGCCGCGCTGCAGCAGGCACTGACCGAGGCCGGCGGCGCATCGTGACCGAGCTCGCAACCGCCACGCTTACCGACGGCAGCGAGGACATCGACCGCGCCGCAGCGGACCTCGCGGCTCGGCTGCCGTCCCCACTCGAGGCGGTCGCACGCCTCGCCTACAACTACGCGTGGTCGTGGTGGCCTGGCGGCGACGACGTGTTTCGGATGATCGATCCGGTGCGCTGGGAGGCGAGCAATCACAATCCGATTCGCCTGCTCGACGAGACGTCGTCTGCGACCCTCGAGCGCGCCGCCGCCGATGTCACCCTGCTGCGCCGGCTTACCGAGCTCATGCGCGGGCTCGACCGCGAGTTGGGGCGGCCATCCATGGAGGGGAAGGCCACACCGGTCCGCCCGGTGGCGTTTCTCTGCGCCGAGTTTGCCGTGCACCGCTCGCTGCCGATCTATGCGGGTGGCCTGGGCGTGCTGGCCGGGGACATCCTCAAGCAGGCTTCCGACATGGCTCTGCCGATGGTCGGCGTCGGCCTCCTCTACCGTCAGGGCTATTTCCAGCAGCGCATGGATCGGTCGGGGTATCAGCTCGAGTACTGGCTCCAGGTCGACCCCGAGCGAGTTCCAGCCGCTCTTGTCTATAACGGTGGAGAGCCGCTGACCGTCACCGTGCCACTGCGCGGGCGCGACGTCGTGGTCCAGGTGTGGCGGCTCGATATCGGCCGCACACCGCTCTACCTCCTCGACGCGCAGCGTCCCGAGAACTCCCCCATCGATCAGTGGATCACCAGCCGTCTCTACGTCGCCGACCGGCCGACCCGGCTCGCCCAGTACGCACTCCTCGGGATCGGCTCGATGCGCGTCCTGGACGCCATGGGGCTGGAGCCGTGCGTCGTCCACCTCAACGAGGGGCACGCCGCGCTCGCACCGCTCGAGATGGCCCGACGCGAGATGGCGCTCGGCCTCTCGCGTCACGAGGCCTTCACCGCCGCGCGTGATCGCACCGTCTTCACGACTCATACGCCGGTGAGCGCCGGCAACGAGGGGTACGACGTCAGCGAGATCGTCGAGGTCCTCGGTGACTACCCGGAGCAGGCCGGGCTCGACCTCGAGGGCTTTCTCCACCTCGGCCGCACCCGGCCCGACAATCCCCACGAGCAGTTCGTCATGACCCCGCTCGGTATCAAGATGAGCCGCTCGCGCAACGGCGTGAGCCGTCGCCACGGCGAGGTCGCGCGTCAGATGTGGCAGGCGCTCTTCCCCGAACGACCCGCCGACACGGTCCCGATCGGGCACGTCACCAACGGCGTGCACGTGCCGACCTGGATGGCGCCGCGGATGCGCGAGCTGCTCGATCGCTACCTCGGGGCGGAATGGGAGGCGCGCGCCGCCGACCCGGACACCTGGCGCGGCGTGGACGACATCCCGGATGCGGAGTTGTGGGAGGTGCGCAACGCCCTGCGAGCCGAGTTCGTGCAGCACGTCCGGGTGCAGAGCGTCGCCAACCGGCTCGCTCGCGACGAGCCCCGCTGGTACGTGGAGGCCGCCGAGTACGGGTTCGACGAGCACGCCTTGACCTTTGGATTCGCGCGCCGCCTTGCCGGATACAAGCGCATCCAGCTGCTGACCCTGGACACCCAGCGAGCCGCGAGCGTGCTCGAGAACAGGGATCGCCCGGCGCAGATGGTGTTCGCCGGCAAGTCACATCCGCAGGATGAGGAAGGCAAGCACGCAGCCCAGCGACTGTTCAGCTTCGAGCGTGAGCCTGCCGCGATGAGCCGGGTCTCGTTCCTCGACAACTACAGCCTCGCGACGGCCGACCAGATGGTCGCCGGCTGCGACGTGTGGATCAACGTTCCCAGGCCGCCGCTGGAGGCGAGCGGCACCAGCGGGATGAAGGCGGCGCTGAACGGCGGGCTCAACCTCTCGGTGCTCGACGGGTGGTGGGCCGAGGCTTACAACGGAACCAATGGATGGGCCATCCCCGGGGACATCCTGTTCGACCATGGCATGCAGGACTCGCGCGACGCGGCGACGCTCTTCGACATCATCGAGCACGAGGTCGTCCCGCTCTTCTACCAGCGCGATGAGCACGGCGTCCCGCGCGGCTGGGTGGAGCGCATGCGCGCGTCGCTGCGCACCAACGGACCGCGATTCTCAGCGGCGCGGATGATGCGCGATTACGCGAACGACGTCTACGACCTCACCAGGTCGCGCTGAGAGCCGCCCGCTCACGGCGACGTCGTCGGCTTCGGACTCGGGTTCGGGGTCGGAGTGGGACTGGTGGCGGTGGGCGTGGGTGTTTGGACCGGGTTCGTCGCGATCGTGATCGGCATCGTGTTCGGGGCCGCGGTTGGCGTGGGCGTGGCCGCCGGCTTTGGCGTCGAGGCAGGCGGCGCAGCCCCCGCGGTGTCGATGCTGGTCGGCAGGCCCGCGTCAGTCGGCGCGGCGGACGGCGTGAAGATCGAGCCGGGCGGCGGCGTCGGCGAGAACTGGACCCCCGGGCCGCCGAGTGCCCGCGCGGCGAAGATCACCATCACGACGAGCGCGATCATCGCCGCCGCCGCGACCGACCAGACCTTCCATCCGACGCCGCCCGGGCGCCGCTCGCCCGCGCCTGTGTCGATGGCCAGGCCCGGCACGGGCATGTCGTCGTCGTCATCGACAAGCTCGTCCGCAGGCGAGGCGGGGACAGGGTCGGCGAGGCGATCCGCGACAGCAGCGGCCAGCCACGCGCGGCCATGCTCGCGCCACCCGGCTCCGAGGAACGCCACGCCGGCGGTCTCGACATCGCGGCGGAACAGCCCCGCGCTCGCGGGCCGGTCGCGCGGGTCTTTTGCGAGTCCGCGGATCACCAGCTCCCTCGCAAGCATCGGCACCGCCTCGCTCGGCAGCGCGCCCTGCGTGTGCTGCACGCCGAGGCCGGTGAGGTCGGTGCCCAGGTACGGAGGGCGTCCGGTGAGCGAGTCGACGAGGACACCGGTGGCGGCATAGATGTCGGTCGCGACCGTGTGCGGTCTGCCCGCCCACAGCTCCGGCGCCATGTACTTCGGGGTCCCGGCGCGCCAGCCGCGACGCAACGGAGGCGCCGGTACGCCCGCATCACGGAGGATGGCGGTGCCGCCGGTGTCGAGGACGATCGCGCCCGGCGTCACGTCGCGATGGATGACACCGGCCGCGTGGAGCGCCTCGAGCGCCGCCAGCGAGTCGTCGAAGACGACCAGTGCCGCTGCTGCGGCCACGCGGCCCAAAGCACCCAGCGTGGTCCCGTCGACCCACTCGTACACGATCGCGGCGTGCCTGTCGTCGAACGCGATCACCGAGAGCAGGTGCTGGTGGCGCAGCGCGCGGAGCACCCCCATGTCGTGGCGGACCTGACGGCGGTAGGCGGCGTCGGCGGACAGCGCCGGGCTGAGCAGGCGCACGACCACCCGCGAGCCGCTCGTTGTGTCGTGAGCGTCGACAAGCGCACCGGCGGGGTCGACGCTGATCCCCCGATCCAGTGTGTAGCCGGGAATGTACGCCCGCGACGACCCCGCGCCCTCGCGGCTTCCAGCCTGGTCCATTCGTTCTCAGTATGCCGCCACAAAAGTGCCGTTTACACGAATTACCGCATCGGAACGGCCATCATCGGGCACTAGAATGACCGGGAAGTGGAGTACGTCGAGAGCATCCTCGACCTAGTCGGCAACACCCCGTTGGTCCGGCTGAGCAAGGTCACCGAGGGGCTCCGCCCTCTCATCCTGGCCAAGCTCGAGCAGCTCAACCCTGGTGGGAGTGTCAAGGACCGTATCGGTCTGTCGATGCTCGAGGACGCGGAACGGCGCGGGCTGCTCCGCCCGGGTGGGACCGTCGTCGAGCCCACCTCGGGCAACACCGGCCACGGACTCGCCATGGCGGCCGCGATCAAGGGCTACAAGATGATCTTCGTCATGCCCGACAAGATGTCGTCGGAGAAGATCAGCCTGCTGCGCGCGTACGGCGCCGAGGTGGTGATCTGTCCCACCAACGTCGAACGCGAGTCGGCGCAGTCGTACTACTCGGTGGCGGACCGGATCACCCGCGAGGTGCCCGGGGCCTTCCAGCCGAACCAGTACTTCAATCCGCGAAACCCGGAGGCGCACTACCGCACCACCGGACCCGAGATCTGGCGGCAGACCGACGGCCGCATCACGACCTTCGTCGCCGGCGTCGGCACCGGGGGCACGATCACCGGCGTCGGCAAGTACCTCAAGGAGCAGAAGCCGGCGGTTCGGGTGATCGGTGCGGATCCCGAGGGCTCGATCTACAGCGGCGAGATCGCCCCGTACAAGGTCGAAGGCGTCGGCGAGGACTTCTGGCCGAGCACCTTCGACCGCGATGTCGTCGACGAGTTCATCCAGGTCACCGATCGCGAGTGCTTCGTGGCGGCACGGAAGCTTGCACGCCAGGAGGGCATCCTCGTCGGCGGATCGGCCGGACTCGCGCTCCACGCTGCGATCCAGGTCGCCGTCGATTCCAAGCCCGACGACGTCATCGTCGTGCTCCTCCCCGACACCGGCCGCAACTATCTGAGCAAGTTCTTCTCAGACGAGTGGATGCGGCAGAACGGCTATCTCCAGCGGCTCGTGCCCGCGCGCGTTCGCGAGGTGATCGATTCGCAGTCCGACGGCGTCCCGGAGCTGGTCAGCGTCGGCGCCGGCAAATCCGTCGGCGAGGCGATCGACCTCATGCAGCAGTACGGCATCTCCCAGCTGCTCGTGACCGAGAACGGGACCAGCGCGGGCGGCGGCGTGGTCGGCAGCATCCAGGAGCGAACCCTGCTGGATCGCGTCTACCGCGACCCGGCCGTGGTCACCACGTCGGTGTCGACGGCGATGGATCCGCCCTTCGCGCGCGTCGCCTCGGGCGCGCCGATCGAGGAGGCCTTCGAGGCATTGCTCGGTGGCGAGCCCGCCCTGATGATCGTCGAAGATGACGTCCCGGTCGGCGTGATCACCCGAAGCGACCTGCTCGAGTTCGTCGCCCGCCGCGGACGCGGCTGATCGGCGTGCAGCACAAGCCGCACGGTCTGGCAACGCGCGCCCTCCACGTGGGGCAAGGACCCGATCCGTCCACCGGCGCGGTGGTCGTCCCGATTCATCTGGCGACCACGTTCGCACAGGAGTCGCCTGGCCGGCACAAGGGGTTCGAGTACTCGCGCTCCGGCAATCCGACCCGCGGCAACCTCGAGGAGTGCCTTGCGTCGCTCGAAGGGGCGACCCACGGTCTCGCCTTCTCGTCAGGCCTGGCCGCAACCACGATCGTGATGCTGCTTCTCGATCCTGGAGACCACGTCGTCTTCACCGAGGACGTCTACGGCGGCACCTTCCGACTCTTCGACAAGGTCTTCCGCCGCTACGGCCTCACCTTCACGGCGGTCGACCCGACCGATCCGGACGCCGTCGCCGCGGCGATGACCGATCGGACGCGCCTGGTCTGGCTCGAGTCCCCGACCAATCCGCTGCTCCGGGTCGTGGACATCGACGCGGTGAGCGAGCTCGTCCATGGCGCCGGCGCGCTGATGGCGGTCGACAGCACGTTCGCGAGCCCGGTGCTGCAGCGTCCCCTCGAGCTGGGCGCCGACCTGGTCGTGCACAGCTCGACGAAATTTCTCGGGGGCCACAGCGACGTGCTCGGCGGTGCGGTACTCACCTCCAATGAGGCACTCGCGGAGCGAATGCGCTTCCACCAGAACGCCGTCGGCGCCGTGCCCTCGCCATTCGATTGCTGGCTGCTGCTCCGCGGGTTGAAGACGTTGCAGCTCCGCGTGCTCCGTCAATGCGAGAACGCCATGGCGGTAGCCCGGTGGCTCGAGGGTCAGGATGCCGTGACCCAGGTGTACTACCCGGGGCTCGAGAGCAACCCGGGTCATGCGCTTGCCCGGCGTCAGATGGGCGGCCGCTACGGGGGAGTGGTGTCCTTTGAAGTCTCGTCGGGCGACGCCGCGCGTTCGTTCCTCGAGCGGTTGCGCGTGTTCACGCTCGCCGAGTCACTGGGCGCTGTGGAGTCGCTCGCCGAAAGCCCGGCGATGATGACCCACGCGTCGATACCCGAGGAGACGCGGACGCGGGTCGGCGTCAGCGACGGGCTGCTGCGCCTGTCCGTCGGTATTGAGGACGTCGACGACCTGCTGGCCGACCTGGAGCAGGCCCTGGCGTAGTCTCACGGGGCGGCGCACCCAGCTTCCACTCCCCGGTGGTGAGCAGCAGCGTGCCGTCGATCTCCGGCAGTGCCGGAGCACCGAGGCGGCGCAGCTTGCGCCACTGGTCGCCGTCCTCCTCGCTGAGAAACGTGATCGCCTTGCCCTCGTTGCCGTTGCGCGCGGTGCGGCCGATCCGATGGGTGAGCCACTGCGGGGTCTCGGGCAGCTCGAAGTTGACCACCAGACCAACATTCACGACGTCGATGCCTCGGGCCGCGACGTTGGTCGCGACCAGCACCTCGGTGCGGTTCGCGCGAAACGAGTCGAGGGCGCGGTCACGGGCGTTCTGCGACAGGTTGCCCTGCAGCTCGCCCGCGGTGTGGCCCAGGCGAAGCAGGTCGCGAACCAGCTTCTTGGCTCCGTGCTTGGTGCGATGAAAGACGATCGTCTGGTTGAGCTCGGTGGCGCGCTGGCGGCGCAGGAGCCGTGACAGCGCGTCGATCTTCTGCGACTTGACCACGCTCATGACGCCGTGCTCGACTGCGGGAACCTGTTCGTTGACGACGCGCACTCGGGCCGGTGAGTCCAGGTGCTTGGTGATCATCCGCTGCACCCACTCGGGCATCGTTGCCGAGGCGAGCACCGTCTGCCGGCGCGCGCTGCTGCTGAAGCTGGGGCACATCGAGATGATCTTCTCGACATCCTTCGCGAAGCCCTGGTCGAGCATCTCATCCGCCTCGTCGAGCACCAGGTATTCGATGTCGCGGAGTCTCGCGAGCCCGGTGCTCGCGAGGTCGAGGAGGCGTCCCGGACAGCCGACGATCACGTCTGGAGCGTTGCGCAGGCCACCGGTCTGGGGCCCATAGCCGACCCCACCGATGCAGATCACCGTGCGCAGCGCCGGGTCGACCTTGCGGATCACCGCGTTGACCTGGGTCGCGAGCTCGCGGGTTGGAGTCACGATCAGCGCCCTGGCGCCGTGTCCCTGGTGCCCGGCGAGCCGCTCGACCAATGGCACCACGAATGCGAGCGTCTTGCCGGACCCGGTGGGTGCCTCGATCACGCAGTCGTGGCGTGCCAGCAGGGGCGGGATCGCCTCCTGCTGCACTGTGTTCGGCTCTATGAAACCGCTTCGGCTGAGAGCGGCGGACGTGCGCGGACGCACGCCGATGGATTCAAACGTTGTCACCGTGTTACCTCGGGACCCGGGTCGTTCCCGCCATCCCAGAATCCCCTCGCTGGACTGTCGTGTGCCGGATTCTTGAGACCCGCCGGCTACCGGCGGAGAGAGGGTTCACCAAGAGGCATGGCTCGCCGATGCGCGAGCACTTGCCAAGACAGTACCACAGGTTGGTGCAAAGACCGCAAACAGTGACAGAGGCTGTTTCCGGCCCCTGGGTGTATATCCTCGCTTCGAATGACGTTCGACGCCTTCCTCCATCAGCTTCCCGACGCGGATGCCGCGGAGACCGGCGAGTGGCTCGAGTCCCTCGATACGCTGGTCGCCTCCGAGGGCACCGTTCGTGCCCGTTTCGTCATCGGCAAGCTGCTGGAGCGCGCCCGGCGGCTGCAGGTGCCGGTGCCGTCGCTGGTCTCGACGCCGTACATCAACACGATTCCCCCGGACGAGGAGCCGTGGTTCCCGGGCGACGAGGAGATGGAGCGGCGTATCCGCCGCATCGTCCGCTGGAATGCCGCCGCGATGGTCACGAGGGCAAACAAGAGAAGCGATGGCATCGGCGGTCATCTGTCGACGTACGCGTCTGCCGCATCGCTGTACGAGGTGGGGTTCAACCACTTCTTCCGCGGCAAGGATGACGGCAACTCCGGCGACCAGATCTACTACCAGGGACATGCGGCACCGGGGATGTACTCGCACGCGTACCTCGAGGGTCGGATCACCGAGGCGCAGATGGACAACTTCCGTCAGGAGACCGGGGGCAACGGTCTCAGCTCGTATCCACATCCGCGTTTGATGCCCGACTTCTGGGAGTTCCCCACGGTCTCCATGGGCCTCGGGCCGCTCAACGCGATCTACCAGGCACGGTTCAACCGGTACCTCTACAACCGCCATATCGCGGACACGAGCGACAGCCGCGTCTGGTGTTTCCTCGGCGACGGCGAGTGCGACGAACCCGAGACGCTGGGCGCACTGTCGCTCGCGGCGCGCGAGCAGCTCGACAACCTCACCTTCGTCGTCAACTGCAACCTGCAGCGTCTCGACGGACCGGTGCGCGGCAACGGCAAGGTGATCCAGGAGCTCGAGGGAATCTTCCGGGGTGCGGGCTGGAACGTCATCAAGGTCATCTGGGCGCGGGAGTGGGACGAGCTGCTCGCGCGCGATGTGTCCGGTGTGCTCGTCGACCAGATGAACCGCGTTCCCGATGGCGAGTTTCAGAAGTACACGACAGAAAGTGGGGCCTATATCCGCGAGCACTTCTTCGGGCCGGATCCCCGCCTGCGCAAGATGGTGGAGCATCTGTCCGACGACGATCTCCGCCACCTCCGCCGCGGTGGCCACGACTATCGCAAGGTGTACTCCGCCTACAAGCTCGCGCTGGAGCAACGCGGAGCGCCGACGGTGATCCTTGCGCACACCGTCAAGGGATGGACCCTCGGCGTCGGCTTCGAAGGACGCAACTCCACGCACCAGATCAAGAAGATCGGTGAAGCCGAGCTGCGCGCGTTCCGCGATCTGCTCGAGCTGCCCATCAGCGACAAGCGACTCACCGAGGCCAAGCCTCCCTACTACCATCCGGGTGCCGATTCCGACGAGGTCGAGTACCTGTTGATGCGCCGGCGCGCGCTGGGCGGGTTGTTGCCGCGAAGGGTTGTGCGCTCCAAGCCGCTCGACCTCCCCGGCGATGCGCCGTACGCGGAGTTCCTGAGCGGCAGCGGCACCCGTGCGGCGTCGACGACCATGGTGTTCGCGGGCCTGCTGCGCAACCTGCTTCGCGATCCGGGCATCGGCAACCGCGTCGTCCCGATCATCCCCGACGAGGCGCGCACGTTCGGCATGGACGCGCTCTTCAGCGAGGTCAAGATCTACGCGCCGTTCGGGCAGAGCTACGAGCCGGTGGACGCGGGGATGGTGCTCTCGTACCGCGAGGCAGTTGACGGACAGATCCTCGAAGAGGGCATCACCGAAGCCGGATCGATGGGCAGCTTCACCGCGGCCGGCACCGCCTACGCGACCCACGGTCAGGCGGTCATCCCGTTCTACATCTACTACTCGATGTTCGGATACCAGCGGGTCGGGGACCTCATCTGGGCGTTCGGCGACTCACGCGGCCGCGGTTTCATGCTCGGCGGCACCGCGGGTCGCACCACGCTCAACGGCGAGGGTCTGCAACACGAGGATGGACATTCGCCACTCCTCTTCAGCGCGATCCCGAACGTGCGCATCTACGACCCCGCGTTCGCCTTCGAGCTTGCGACCGTCATTCGCGACGGCATGCGCCGCATGTACGTCGACGGCGAGGACATCTTCTACTACATCACGCTGTACAACGAGAACTACCCGATGCCGCCGATGCCCGAGGGCAGCGAGGAGGGCATCCTTCGCGGTCTCTACCTGTACAAACCCGCGGGCGCTGCGCGCACCCATCACGCCCGGATTCTGGCCAGCGGCAGCGCCGTCCAGGCGGCGATCGAGGCGCAGGCGATGTTGCTCGAGCAGCACGATGTCGCCGCCGAGGTGTGGAGCGCCCCGAGCTTCCAGCTGCTGCGTCAGGACGCGCTCGAGGTCGAGCGCTGGAACCGGTTGCATCCCGACGCCGAGCCGCGCGTGTCGTACGTCGAGGAGCAGTTGGGCGGCGACGACGGACCGATCGTCGCGGTGACCGACTACATGAAGGCGGTCCCCGATCAGATCGGGCGCTTCGTCAGCGCCCCGTTCATCCCGCTCGGCACCGATGGCTACGGACGCAGCGACACACGGGTCGCGCTGCGCCGGCACTTCGAGGTCGACGCAGGGTCGATCTCCGTGGCCGTGCTCGACGGGCTGGCGCAGCAGGATCGTCTCCCGCGTCACGTCGTGGCCGCCGCCATCGAGCACTACGAGCTCGACACCGAGCTCTCCGACCCCCGCTACCGCTGACCGAATGTCAGCGAGGAGCGTTCGCTGTACACCGCGCCTCCCGGAGCGGGTCGCGACTCGTAGAGCACCAGCCGCGAGGCGGTGAAGCCGATCGCCGTAAGATCCCCCGCAGCCGCCGCGGCCCACGCTCTTCGCGCACCGTCACTCCAGGGCAGGCGCGGCCGGCCGAGCGTGCAGTGCGCGTGGTACCGGCGTTCCTCGACTGCGAAGCCGGCGCCGCCGAGCGCGATGCGACATGCGAGCGCGAGCGCGGTGAGCGGAGCGATATCGCGCGCCGGGCCGAGCCAGAGAACACGCGGCGTCGCTCGCAGGGGGAACGCGCCCAACCGGTCGAGCGCAACGTCGAACGGCGCTGTGCCGAGCGCGACGGGCGCAACCAGCTCGATCGCGGCCGCGGCCCGTTCCTCCTCGATCGATCCAAAGAAGTGAACGGTCAGATGGAGCGTCTCCGGGCGCGCCCATCGAACATCGGGAACCCGCTCCCGGAGCTCACCCTGCACCCGCTGCGCCGCCCCGAGCCCGGGGTCGGCGAGCGGAACGGCCAGGAAGCCTCTCACCCAGCCGGTGTCGCCGTGGGCGTGGCCTTGAGGCTCGGGCTCGCGGGCGAAGGACTGGGACGTGCCGCGGCGCACGGGTTGCCGCCCGCGTTGGTCAGCGAGACCTCGATCTGGTTGGCCGCGCAGAGCGTGCCGACCTGGTTGAACAGCTCCTCGGTGAACCAGCCGGGGCGGTCGGTCACGTTGTACGGATTGCCGGCATAGATCAGAATGTGGCGGACCCCCCAGCCCTTCGCCGTTTTCGAGTACACCATCACGATGTCATAGCCGCCCGCGTCGTGGACCGGTGTCGTGGTGTACGCGCCCACGGCTAGCGATGTGACCGCGGCGGCGAACGCGGGATCGTAGGCCTTGAGCTGCGCGGCAGTCAGGACGCCGAGATCGCCGCCTTTGGCCGCTGTGCCGGTCGTTCCGGAGTCGTCCGAATACGTCTTGGCGGTGGCGATGAAGCTCGCTCTGGTGGCGAGCACCTGCTCGACCAGGGCAGCGCGTTGCTGCGCAAAGACGTCCTCGACACGCTGCTCGTTGATGCTCGAGCTGATCTCGTCCTCGAGCTGCGCCATCGACCCGCCGGCGCCGGCGAGCTCGGTCTCGAGCGCGCTCGTTCCACCGGCCTGCTGCGCGTCGGTGGCGATCTCGGTCGCAACCTCCTTCGGGGTTGCCGCCAGCCCGAGCCGGGTTGCCTCCTCGCGAATCACCGTGTCGGTGATCAGGCTGCGCAGGATCGCGGCACGCACCTGGGTGACCGCGGCGCCACCCGAGCAGTCTCCACCGCCCTGTTTGATGCTGGTGCACGCGCTCTGGTACCGGACATTGAACTCCGCGAGGGTGATCGCGTCCGAGCCGACCCGCGCGATCACCGGCGACGGCGCGACCGGTGCCGGTGTGTTCGAGGCGCACGCCGTGATGATCACCGCGCACAGAGCCACGCCCGCCGCCCCGCCCCGTCGATGCACCATCCTCAGGCCAGTGTATCGGGGGTTGCCGCCGGCCCGCGCCGGCCCAGGCCGAGACCGCTGACCCGAGCCCTGAACGACGGCGTCACCACGACGGCCACCGTGGTCGCGCCGACCAGCAGCGCGCCGATGCCGACCGCGTTGAACAGCCCGACCGAGTGCGCCATCACGCCGTAGGCGACCGTCCCGAGTGGTTGCAGTCCCGCGAAGATCGTCGCGTAGATGCCCAGCAGCCGGCCGCGCAGGGCGGGGTCGGTATCGGTCTGCAGCAGGGTCGTCATCGACGTGCTCACCGCCACGAACGCGAAGCTGATCCCGACCAGAGCCGGCAGCGTGAAGCCGAGCATCCCGCTGTGGGCGACCACGAACAGGCTCGCGGCGTACACCACCCCGCCGACGAGCATGAGCTGGAGGCGCCCCGCCCCGCGTCCCATCGAGGCGATCGCCAGCCCACCGACGAGGCCGCCAACTCCTCCGACGCTGTACATGATCCCCAGCGCCTCCGGACCGACGTGCAGCTGCGTTCTCGCCAGAACCGGCAGGAACGGCATGTAGGACACGCCGAAGAACGCGAGCACCGACGCGACGATGACCACCCCACGGACGAGCGGGTCGGCGCCGGCATGCCGGAGGCCGGTGACCAGCTCGCCCCAGGCGGTCACGCCTGCCTGTCTCGGCAGCGGTGCGACGTCCGGGATCACCATCACCAGCACGACGATCGGTGCCAGATAGGCGACGGAGAGGAATCCGAAGCAGACGGCCGGACCCGCGAGCCCGATCAGGAGCCCCGCCACGGACGGTCCGACGATCCGGGTCGCGCTCATCGCCGCGGCGCCGAGGGCGACCGCGTTGACAACCAGGTGGCGTTCGACCAGGTCGGCGACCAGCGCCTGCCGCGTGGGCAGGTCGGCGGCGTCGGTGGCGCCGAACACGATCGCCACCACGATGATTGCCGCGAAGCTCGCGTGATGGGTGGCCACCAGGAGCGCGAGCGACCCGGCGCTCAGGCCGAGCAGCGATTGCGTGACCAGCAGGATCCGCCGCCGCGGCAACCGGTCGGCGAGCACGCCCCCCGCCAGCGAGAGGATCACTGACGGGATGCCGTCCGCGGCGGCCACCGCGGCCACGGCGGTGGTGCTGCCGGTCTGCTGGTAGACGAGATAGCCGAGGGCGACGATCTGCATCCACGTCCCGAGCAGGGTCGGCCACTGCGCGGCCCAGTACCAGCGGAACGGCCGGACCCGCAGCGCCGGAGGGGGCCAACGGCGTTCCGGGGTCGCGACCGGTTCAGGCGTCGGCGTCACCCCTCCAACGATAGGTGCACGCTCGTCGACGTCCGCCGGAATCCCGCGTTGTGGTAGGCGCCATCCGCGCCTGGGGCCGCCTCGAGAAATACCGTCGTCAGACCGGCGTCGAGGCTCTGGCGCGAGAGCGCGGACACCATCGCCGCGGCCAGCCCTCGGCGTCGATGCGACGGCGCCACAACGACGCCGACCACCTCGGTGGCCCCGCCCGCCGGCGGCCCGCATTGAGCCGCTCCAACCAGCCGGCGCGTCTCGGCGTCGCGGGCGATCAGCGCACGCCCGCCACGGCTCAGCGAGCCGAGCAGCCGCGCGACGGTGCGGTCATCGGCCGGCTCCGGGTCGTCAAAGATCTCGTGTTGCAGGACGGCCATCTCGAGCAGCATTCCGTCGTCCGACGGCGGGTTGATGGCGATGCCGTCCGGCACGCGCGCCTCACGCAGCGTCCTGATCGTGCAGGTCATCAGCGGAAGGCGTGCCTCGAGCCTCCAACCGTGCGCCGTCAGCAGCGACTCGAGCGCCGGTGCCACAGATGGCAGAAACTCGACGCGCGGCATGCGCGCAGCCGTCCGGAAGGCGGCGGCCAGTGCGTCCAGCTCCGCATCATCCGGATGGGCGCCATCGTCGGGGATCGCGTAGTTGAGGAAACGCAGCGTGGTCGCGGCGGTGAGCAGGAGCGCGAACGGCCCGACGCGCGGAAGTTGGTGTGCCTTCCGCGACTCTCGGATGAATGCCATGATCGCGCGGTCCGCCTCGACATCGACGCCTGCGTCCACGTCCGCGGTTCAGGCGGCGGCGACGGCTGCGTCGTCGGCGCGCGGCAGTGGCTGATCGTCGAGGAATGCCGCGATCAGCAGCCGCTGGCGGCGCGAGAGCTCCGGGCTCCACGCGTGGCCCGCGCGCCGGATGACGTCGAAGGACACGTCCGGCGCATCCGCGACCGCCGACCCGAGCCGGCGAACGTTGACGATGCGATCGTGTTCGGCAACGAGGATCAGGGTCGGACGCCCCGAACCGCGAACCTGGGCAAGGTCGTTTCGCTGCAACGCGTCGTGCAGCCATTCGCGCGCGGCGCGTGGATCCGCGAGCACCTGGTTGTCGAAATTGACCTTGGCAGCGATGGGGTCGACGCCCTTGCCTTCCACCATGAGCCGTTTGTAGATGTCGCTCATGGTGCGCTGGTGGGCGAGCCACACGATCCC
>JBAPWO010000087.1:0-1729 GCA_049283735.1 Candidatus Dormiibacterota bacterium | reverse complement strand
GGCAAAGAGCCGCGGGAGTTGTCGTGATCAGTTTTATCCGGGTGACATCTTTGCTGGTGCGGATTTCATGACAACTGGTGCATCCCATGGCGATCGCTGAATGGACCGCCTTGCCCTTGGTTTTGTCCTCGTGACAGGCAATGCAGGTCGAAGAATCAGCCTTGGGATCGAGTGGAACCGGGTGCTTCGCTGCCGAAGCTGGCCCGGAAAATATGAGTACGAACACGAAACAGCCCAGTGCGCCTAGCTTAGAAGTTGTCCGTGCACCCGATTTAGATTCCAGCTTCGCCACTCCCGCCTCCGCGGTCAAGTGTGCACGCTTCTAGCCTTAATACAGGGCCTGCAGGTTTTCTATGTTTGCGTCGTAACGGATTGCAACAAAATTAGTTAAGGATTGAATCCCACTGTACAGGAAATAGCCTTTGTTGAAAACTTCATCATGATGGGGCTTCTCCCACAGTGACATGGTCTAAATGACGCAAGTAACCAAGTCCCTCGTGGTTTGGTGCTCAGCGCGGAACGTGAAGTTGAATACGGTCGTTTGTCCTCCAATGTGGGCTTGCTTCTGCAAGCCTGTCGTAGTGACTGCAACTACGTTCCCTTGTGATTTGAGTCACATGGAACGCGTCCAATAGAACGGGATGAAATCGGGTCGCGTTTTCTTCTGAAACCCAAGTGTCGCAGCGGGTGGTCAATCGCCTGCGGCAAATTTCAGCAGAAGTCCAATCCGCTGTGTGATATGGCTCAAGCCGGGCGTTCTGCGTGTTCAGACCAGGGCTGAATCTCGCCAGAATTTCAGTAACTTCCCGGAATCTTGGCAATGGCGTGAAACGTGCTTTGTCGAGTGCGGGGAAGGGGAACGACATGCCCGCAACCGTGCACTCATCGATTTGGAAGACACCGCGGAAAATCTGGCAAACCCTGGGCGCAATTAAAACTGGCGTGGTACTGCTGATTCTTGTGGTCATCATTTCGGCGGCGGGGACGATAATCTTGCAACGTCCAGCGACCGAAGCTGACGAAATGCAGCGGGCTTATTCGCCCCAAGTACTGCAGTTGTTGGATGGCATCGGCCTGACTGACGTTTTCCACGCATGGTGGTTTGTGTTGCTGCTCAGCTTGGTAAGCTTGAGCATTATCGCCGCTTCGCTTCAGCGCTTTCCGAACGCTTGGAGATTTTTCTCGCGTCCTTACAAGAGCACGGATGAAATCTTCCGCAATGCACTGCCCAATCACGTATTGATTCCTATTAGGGACGAAGTCACAGCCCTGAGCGCCGCGCAACGGGCATTCCAAAAGGCCGGTTTCAAGCCCGAGCACATCGTTCGGGAAAACAGCTTTTCTCTCTTTGGCGAATGCAACCGATTTTCCGAATTGGCAGTTTACATAGTCCACGCGAGCTTGCTTCTGATCTTTCTCGGCGGCATCGTCGATGCGCTTTACGGATGGCGCGCGTTCGTCACTCTGAACCGCGGCCAACAGTCCAGCCAGGTGCAAACGCAGAATGGCAGCAAACGCGATCTGGGTTTTGCAGTTCGGTGTGACGGCGCTGGCCAGGAAAACTATGCTGACGGCACCCCCAAACGCTGGTGGTCGGACCTTGTGGTGTTGGACAAAGGCCAGCCCGTTTTGCGTAAGCAGATTGTGGTCAATGATCCACTGGTTTATCGCGGCATTCGCTTTTATCAGGCGATCTACGGCAATACCGGGAAACTCGACAAACTGGTGT
>JBAPWO010000086.1:0-2109 GCA_049283735.1 Candidatus Dormiibacterota bacterium | reverse complement strand
GGACCGAGCCGCGCGTCTGAGTGGCAGCAGTCGCCGCTAGAACGGCGAGCGCTAGCAGCACGACAAACACGGCCGCCAGTGTCCACCTACCAGCTGCACGGTTGAATCTGAAAGACATGACCGCAGTTCAGGGCCTCGCCAGCGTCCTTACATCGTCACCGGGGAGGCCACGATTCCCGGCTGACCGGACGCGTTTGGAAGGATCACGCCAGCACCGAACATGGCCGGTTGGAACTGCAGTCCGCCGTCGGTCAACCAGATCGCGCCGAGGGGCGATCTGGCCAATCCAGCGGATCCGTATCGTCTGAGGCTCCGTGATGGTCATTGTGCGGTCCGGCGTTTCAAGGCTGTGCCGTCAGATCGCGGTGATGTAGCCCCGCATGTACCCCAGGTGCGACATCGAGAAGGGATCACACGGCTGGCTGCAGTACCAAAGGAACCGGCCGGTCTTGCGGACGAGCAGCGTGTAGGTGTGTGTGCCAGGCCGGACGATGATGTTCACATCAGCAGCCGGCGCGGTGATGCTGTGCGGGCCGCTGTCAGTGTTGTTGATGACCAGCTTCATGGGCTGATCGGCGTGCACCTCGAAGTTAGTGATGCTGAACGCGTCGTGCAGCTTCCCGTCGGCACCGGGCTTGAGCCCGGCCGACACGGTTAGATAGACAACCGGCTGAACAGCCGTAGTGCCCGACACCTTCATCTTCACCACCTGCACGACCGGGCGCGGGGGCGTTGCCTGCGCGCCGCCGACCAGCGCCACGTCGAGGCCGACCAGCACTAGGACCACGGCGGCACTACTCAGCGCCGCGAGCGCGATCTTGCTTGTCCTGCTCGCAGCTGGGTTGACCTGCTCTGGGTCGCGATCACTGTTGTCGTTGTCGTAATCCATCGTTCTCTCCTTGGCCTCATCCATCAATCGTGCTTGCGGAAGTGCTCCTCACTAGGACGCGCCCCTGGGCGTTCACGAGCCACCGGTCCACGCACAAATCGCGTTCGCGGTAGAAGAAAACTCCAGTTTCCGAGCACCGCTTTCTACCCGGCGCCGCCGAATGCGTGCTCGCAAACCTCCGTTGGGCCCGGAAGAGCGGTTGGACCGTAGGCGACATGAACTAAGAATCGGCCACTCGGGAGCGCCAGGCATCCGCCGAGGCCCGCGACTCCGCTCCGTAGTTCACCGCAGGTAGGCGACGCGGTCCGCGGAGTACGGAGACCGACGTGCGCAGCCCCGCCTCGTAGTTCTTCAGGCCGCGCTCGCGCTCGGGGCGACGCTCGTAGCGAGCGCGACCCAACCAGCCATCGAACTCCTCCTCGACCGCCCGCTGAATGATCAACCGGGCACCCAGCCTCGCGAGGTCCCCGAGCATCTTCTGCGGGTCATCGACCATGCCCTTCCCAAGCAACCTGTCGATCTCGGCTTGTATCTCCGCCGACGGCGGTACGGTGCGTCTCACGGCGTAGGCCTCCTTCATCGTCTTGCGGGACTTGAGGGAACCTACGCCGTCGCTCTGACAGCACCCCAAGGCGTGAGACGGCGATCGCGTACGGCGCTTTTGCTGGAGACCAGGGCTCTTCCGAGGAATCGTTCACGGATCCATGATCGCGCGAACCCCCGACATCGCTTTCCTCTTAGAGCAGCCGTCTCACACCTTTCAATGCGAGCATGATCGGAGTAGGATCGTCCCACTCGATCGCTGGGGCAACTAGGAAGGAGCGGCCGGTGGAAGATATGCACGGGGCGGATGCGTCGGGGGGGATCCCGTACACAAAGAGCCAGCACGCCTTTGTCATGATGGGCAGGGCGACCCTTTTCCTTTGGCATCTGACAATGCTCCACATGGAGGAGCACGAGTTTGAGTTCGTACTGCGCGCCTCCCTGACTGCTGAGGCAGCGAAAAAGTGGGAGGCTGACCGGAGACAGCATCCCGACGACACCTACTTCCTCGGCAACGTCGAGACCGATCTGATGACGATCCCGGAGCTCGCGACCGGGGCACGCACGACCTTCCAGGCGTCGATCTGGGCGGGCATCCCCGTCAAGCACCACTACAAGGAGTGGCCCTGGAAGGATGTCAAGCCGATCGTCGCCGACACGCCGCTAACAGTTGAGCG
>JBAPWO010000085.1:0-7308 GCA_049283735.1 Candidatus Dormiibacterota bacterium | reverse complement strand
ACGGTTTCCTTGCCCATGTAGTGGTCGATCCGGAAGATGCGCTGCTCGGGCACGACGTCGTGCAGGGTCCGGTTGAGTTCGCCGGCGGATTGCAGGTCGTGACCGAACGGTTTCTCGATGATGATCGACGTGCCGTCGGCAAGGCCGGCGGTCTTGATGCCCTCGATGAGCGACGTGAACGCCGATGGCGGGACCGCCAGGTACACGATGCGGCGATCCAGCGTGGTTGCCGAGCGGATCGCGGCGAGACTCCCGTCCGCAGACAGGGGAACGAACCGCAATCGCTTGGCGAACGAGGCAAAGGCGGTCTTCTGCAGCGGCGTTCTCGAGAACTGTTTGACCGACGATTCGGCGAGGTCGCGGAAACGCTGGTCGTTCCAGTCGAACGGCGCGGCGCCGATGATGCCGCCCTTGGCCGGTAGCAACTTCTGGCGATGCAGGTTGTAGAGCGCGGGGATGAGCTTTCGCTGCGCAAGATCACCGGTGGCGCCGACGATCACGATGTCCTGGTCGGGCGGCGTGTGGAGCGGCATCGACTCCGAGCGGCGGTCCGCTACCGGCCGGTGAAGTGACGCACTGCGACGTCGACGACCTTGATCACCGCGGCGATGATCGCGCACGAGACGCTGATGACCACCACCGGAAACTCGGCGCCCGGGGTCGAGTACGTGTAGGTCGCGAGCACGGCGCTGGCGAACAGGCCCATCACGCAGAGCACGAGCAGGAAGACCACCGTCCGCGTCGCCGCGTCCAGCTCCGGCTTGCCGCGCATGGTCTCGGCCACGCTCGGACTGAGCTTCTCCGCGGGAGCGAAGTGCCGGATCGCCAGGACGACCAGTCGCAGGGCGGCGACGCCGACAAAGATGAAGACGATGGTGAGCACCAGCGGGAGCTCGACGGTCGGGGTGCTGTACGACACTGCGGCGAACAGCCCGGCCAGCAGCAGTCCCACGAGCACGGAGATCATTCCGAGCACGGTCAGCCAGGTGATGGCGTCCCACGCGGGCAGGGTCACGGTTGGGAACTGGAGCGGCCGGACGATCGACTCGCCGCCGGTGAGCTGATCGATGAACGCCGGTTGCGCGGTGAGGCCGGACACACGCGCCTGCATGCCGTAGTGCACCCGCTCGGTGGCGACCGGCGATGCGGCGGCAAGCAATCCGGGTTGCGGGCCCGGGAAGAGGCGCCGCTCCTCGGTACGCCCGTCCGGGTACGTCAGCCGGAGCAACCCGCACTTTTCGCAGTGCCATGCGCGAATCGGCAAACCACCCACAATCGGGCCGTAGTACGTGACGGTGCGGCGAAGTCCCTCCGGACCGATGGCGCCTTCATAGTGGGCGAATTCGTGCGCCAGGATCCCCGTGACCGGCGCGGGGTGGTCGCACGTCTCCGGCGTCGGCGGCGAGACGGAAGGTGCATCGGCGACAGCCACTGGGGATCGGATTGTAGTGCGGCGAGCGTCAGCCGACGGTCCGGCAGGCGCGCGCCGTGAACCCGGCGGCGCGCATGGCGCCTGCGAGCCTCTCGGCGTGATCGCGGCCGGCGGTGATGCTGAACACCGCGCCGCCGCTGCCGGTGAGATACCAGTCGACGCCGGCGACCACCGCCCGCGCTCGCTCGAGGGCGTCAGCGAGGGCTGCGTTGGCGCGGCAGGCGGCCGGCTCGAGGGCGCTGCCCATCAATTCGCGGACGGGGGTCTGGCCGGTCTCGAGGAGCTGCACCAGCCGTGCGGAACGCCCGTCGTCATGGATCTCGTCCGCAGCCACGGCGGCGTAGGTGTCCGCTGTGGAGCTCGGGGTGGTCGAGGCAACTGCGAGGTCGAGCGCCGGGGTCGTGAGTGCTTCAAGGCGATCGCCACGGCCGCGGACGCGTTGGGCCGACAACGAGAGCAATGCCGGTACGTCGCTGCCGACTTCCAACGCAGCCGCGGCGATACGCGCCGGGTCGATGGTCATGCCGAGGCGCGCGAGCGCGGCCACTCCGGAGCGAAGCACGGCGGCAGCGTCGGCCGAGCCGCCACCAAGACCCGCGCCATGAGGAACGCTCTTGGACAGCCATACCCGTACGGCCAGCGGCCGGCCGGCGAGGGTGCGCAGCGCGCGGGCGGCGCGGACGGTCAGGTTGGCCTCCCCGGTGGGCACGCCGGCGGCGGCCGGTCCGTCGACGGCCAGGGAGAGGCTGTCGGAGTCGGCGGGTTGCACGCTGAGGCCGACCAGGTCGTGCCAGTCGACGGGCACCAGGACGCTGTCGATGTCATGCCAGCCGTCGGCGCGGCGGGCAACGAGCGCCAGGGAGAGGTTGAGCTTTGCGTATGCGGGGACGACCCGCGTGGAGAGGCGAGACACAGTCGCTGATATACTGCTGGCTTCGTGCGTCCCTGGCTCGTCACTGCCGGGGGGCGCGCCCCAGTTGTCGAATGATCTAGAAGAGCGAGCATGGCCAACTCCCGATCCGCGCGCAAGCGCATCAGGTCCAGCGAGCGGAAACATCTGCGCAACCGCGCTGTGAAATCCGCGGTCCGCACCAAGGTGATCAAGGCACGCCATGCGCTGCTCGAAGAGGGCGGCGCCACCGGCGACGCCGAGCTGCACTCGGCGATTCGCGCGCTCGACCGCGCGGCGGAGAAAGGCGTGCTTCACCGGAACAACGCTCGGCGCCGCAAGTCGCGCCTCGCGTCGATGGCGGCTCGCCTCGCGAACGTCGCCGAGGGAGCCGCAGGCGCGGCAGTTCGCTCCGCGGCGGCCGGCGGAGCCAAGGGCAGGAGCGCGAAGCAGCCGGCGCGTGCTGCGGCGGCGAAGTCCACAGCCAGGCCCGCCGCCAAAGCGCCGGCCCAAAAGGCGACGGCTGCAAAGGCCCCGGCGCCTGCGAAACCCGCCGCAAAGACACCCAAGAGCACCTAACCCGCCACCGCGCCAGGTGACGGTCAGCGGCGACGCGGTCCGCGTTCTGCCGTCAGCTCGGCAGCGGCGCGCAACACGACGAGCCGGAGCCCGTCCGTTTCGGCGATCTCGCCCGACTTGAGCTTGCGGTCGACATCGTGCAGCGCAGCGAGCCAGCCGGCAGCGAGACTCGGGGACACGCTCCTCGCCTGCCGGCTGAGGCGGTCTGCCTGCCAGTCGGGTTTTCCGAGCGCGGCTGCGAGACCGGCGCCCGAGCCGTGCGCCTGCATGTACGCCTGGGCGAGCACGAGGTCGCGGATCTGGCCCGCGAGGATCGCCAGAAGGTACTGGCCGGCGCGTCCCTCCGAGAGCAATCGGTCGATCGACTCGGCGCCCTTCGCGGGCGTGGGACCCAGGAGCTCGCCGAGCGTCTCGTAGAGGCCGGCCGCCTCGTCCCCGGCGACAGCCGTGCGGACTTCGCTGATCGAAAGCGGCCGGCCGGCGGCAAACGCCACCAGCTTGTCGAGCTCGGATGCGATGCTTCCCAGGTCCGGGCCGGCGACGCGAATGAGGTGGTCGACCGCCCCGGCGCCGAGCCGTAATCCGCGGACGCCGATCTCTCGCTCGACCCACGAGCGGAGGTCGCGGCCCTTGATCGCGCTGTGGAAGACGATCGACCCGCCCCTGGCCTTCACCGCGGCGAGCACAGGGTTGCGGTCGGGCACCTTGGCGTGCACCGCCATGCAGAGGACGGTTGTCGGGGCCAGCTCGTCGAGAATCGCCACCAGGCGTTCCGGGGGATCGGCGCCGCCCCGCTTGGCCGATCCCGTCAGCTGGGGCGGGTCTCGGAGCAGGAGCGCTCGCTCAGGATCGAAGAGCGGCATCTCAGCGACCGAGTGCCGGAACTCGTTGAGCCGTCCGGGGGCGTCGAACACCTCGATGTCGAGCTGCGGCGGCCGCGCCCGGTCTCGCCACTCCCTCACCGATCGATCCACCAGGAAACGGTCCTCGCCGTGGATGAGCGTGAGTTGGTTCACCGAGGGGTTCGCGGCCACCGGTGCAGTATCGCAACCGCGGTCATGGGCCCTCCTGGAGGCCGGCCGAGCCACCCGTGTAGTTCAGGTCGCCGTCGGTGCTGGTCCGATCGATTGGGTAGCCCAACGGTGCCGGAGCGGCCGGCACCCCCTGGACGATCGGCACCGCAAGCTCGCGCGGGCGAGCCGTGGCGAGCAGCACCGCGGAGATGGCTCCGCCGGGCGGGGTCACGACGAGATCGGCGTCGAGCGCGCTGGGGTAGACGGCGCAGAGGTTCTCCTGGTCGGCCGTGCCAGTGTCCCCGAGCACGAGCAGACGGCCGGTTGTGTCGGCGACGCTGAGCGCGCACATCGCGCGGCCGGTGGCCAGCGCGATGAAGCCGAGACAGCGCCAGGTCGCCCCGCCGAACGACCACGCTCCGCCGTCAGCTTCGAGCACGTTGGCGCCGGCGGTCTCGAGCGCCCCCACGATGTTGTTCCCGCCCGGGGTGAGAGCGCCGTTGGTCGCGACTGTGTTGACCGTGTAGTGGCCCGGAAGTCCCCCGAGCCCATTGACCGCGGCCTGCTCGCCGCCGGTGACCACGACCATGTCGAGATGGGCCGTGGCCGGAGGCAGGATCCTCCCCAACGCGGCGAGCAACTGGGTCGGCGACGAGCCCCCGTCAACGAGGACGGTGCTCCCGTCGCCGGTTCGAACCAGCACCGCGGGAGAGGACCCGGTATTGAGCACGGTCACGCGCAGCCGGCCGTCCGGCCGTGAGGCGATCACCCAGGCCGCCCCGGCGGCGAGGACGCCGGCGAGGCCCGAGGCGAGCAGCGCTCGAATGTTCAACGGAGCGGCGCCGTCCGGCGGGTCACGACGGCAAGGGTCGTCAGCGCCGTGACCATGCCGGCAGCCTCGGCGATCGACCAGGCGGCCGGCCAGTTCGCCACCTGTATCGCCGCGCCCGGGATGGCGGCGAGCGCACTCGCCAACGTCGTGATCGCCGACGTCCCCAGCCCGGTGACCTGGAGCAGCGCCCAGCCGAGGGCCGGGTTCAGCGCGCTCAGGATCGAGCCGATTCCTCCGGTGACGATCATCGCCGGCAGGAGCGGGAGCACGAGCGCGTTGGCGATGGGGCCGGCGAGCGAGAGCACACCGAACGTCCCGGCCATGATTGGCGCGGTTGCCAGTTGCGCGGCGATCGTGACCGCGAACGGCTCGGCGATCAGGCGAGGTCCCGGCACCCGGGCGGCGATCGGAGCCGCGAGCAGGAGGATCCCGGCCGTGCCCAGAAACGACAGCTGGAAGCCTGGGTCCTTGATCAGTTGCGGGTCAAGGCCGAGCATGAGTGCCGCGGCGAGCGCGAGCATGGGTATGGGATCGGTGCGACGAGCGCCGGCGGTGGCCAGCATCGCCGTGCCGGCCATGAGCGCGCTTCGTAATGCGGCGGGTCCCGCGCCGCTGATGAGCACGTACGCGGCGACCACGGGAAGGGTGACCAGCAGGGTTCGTCGTCGCGACCACTCGAACGCGCGAGCCACGGCGCCGACGAGTCCGATGATCAGCACCACCTTCAGCCCGCTGACAACGACGATATGGATGAGACCGGCGTCCTGCAGTGGGGCGCGCACCCCCGCGGTGAGCGGTTCGTGAATCCCAAATGCGATCCCCACCACCAGGGCCGCTGCCGGCTCCGGCAGCGCGCGGTTCACCGCGGTGAGCAACTGCCGCTGAGCCCACGCGATCGCGCGCGCCGGCGACGGACCACCAGCTGCGATCACGAAGACCTGCGGGGCCGTGGCCATCGCCTCAACGCCGTCCCGTTCGAGCGTCGCCGCCGAATTGGCCCCGGGGCGGCGGTCCAGGGGGCGAAGGCCGGACGCATTGATCTCGACCAGATCACCGGGCGACAGCGCCGGGATCAGCGGACCGCTGACCAGCACGCCTCCGGTGACCTGCCCGTCCGTGTCCGCGTCCGACAGGCGACTGGCGTCGATGATGGCGGTGGATCCACTGCCGGGATCTGCGCTCTGCACCGTGCCCTCGATCACAACCGGGCGCGTGCCGAGATGGCCATTGATGGTGGCGGGCCCTGGAACGGTCACCGCCGACGCCCCACGGAGCACACCGAGCACGATCGCGGCAGCGACGAGGCCGAGAGGAGCGAGCATGCGTGGAGCGAGCGCCGCGCAGATCAGCAAGACGCCGCCTGCGGCCCACGTCGCCGGAATGACCGACCCATACGGGAGCGAGGCCACAAACGCCACCCCGCACCCCAGCCCGAACCCTCCCCAGATGAAGGAAGCCCAGCGGCCCGTGCGCGAGCCGGCAAGGCGGCTCATGGCTGTGGCAGCACCACCCTGAGGTAGTGCCCGAGTCCGGCGACCGTTGCCGGGTCAGCTCCAAGGTCGGCGTGGAGCTGGCTCATGGACGTGAACGGGCCCCACTCGGTGCGGTACTGCACGATCTCTGCACCGAGCCCGGGCGGCATGCCCGGTACGGCGTCGAGCTCGGTCTGCGCCGCGGTGTTGATGTCCAGCTTCGCCGCGGTGGTTCCACTCTTCATGAACGGGACGTTGATCTGGCGGCCGTCGTTGACCCGCTGCGCCATGTTGGGGAGGTGGCCGGGGTCGGCGAGTGTGGTGACGCCGCCGGCGGCGGCGATGGCGTCTGCGACGCGCGCGTCAGGGCTCAACTCGTACAGCCCGGGATGCGAGACGGCGCCGCTGACGAAGACGAGAACGGTCGGAGGAGCCGGTGGATCGACAGTTTCCCCAACCGGCACCGGCACCGGCGCCGCTGCCGATGCCTGGTGGAGCACAGACCAACCCGCCAATCCGGCCAGTGCAAGCGCCCCCGCCAGCGCCAGAGCAACCCGTCGTGGGCTGATGCTCAAATGTTTATTTTCGCTCGCCAACATCCGCGAGAGTGTAGCTCAGGGCTGGCCGGGGAAGCAAGTCACAGAGAAGCGTGGTCTGCGGCGCAGGGTCAGCGAGCGGTCAGAACGGGCGCGGGGGCGATGTCGGCAAGCGGTACCTGAGCTGGCCATCTTCGCCGACGACGGTCGCAGCTCCGGCACGCTCGGCAAGCCAGCGCACCGCGCGACCCGACACCTGGTCGCCGAGCCCGCTCAACTCCTTCGCGATCTCCGACGCCGAGGCCGATCCCAGCTTGCCGATCGTGGCCAGGACGATGTCCGGCGTCACCGAGGCGGGGGTTGCTCGTCCCTTCGGGCCCTTGCCGCGGCGCCGGCTCTTCGCGTACCGAGGCGAAGGAGCGGCTGCTCGGCGCGCCGCCCTCGGCGGTGCGGCGGCGTCACCGGCGCGATCGATCAGGGCGAGCGCCTCCCGGACCTCACGGCGGAGCTTCGCGTTGTCCGCCTTCAACTCGGCGACCTGGGTGACCAGCACCT
>JBAPWO010000084.1:0-2935 GCA_049283735.1 Candidatus Dormiibacterota bacterium | reverse complement strand
TCACCTGCACCCCGGCAACGACCGCCCTTGACGGCACCTACACCCTCAGCAATCTCACCGAGGGGAGCTACCAGATCACGGCATCGAAGGCCGGCTTCTCGTCGGAGACCTTCACGGTCGTGGTGGGGCCGGGCGGATCCCCAACCCAGGACTTCCAGCTCATCGCAGGCCCTGGGACGATCACCGGCACGGTGACGGACTCCGTCACCAGCGCGAAGATTGGCGGGGTGGCCGTCGCCTGCAGCGGCACGCCCACCTGCACCGGCACCACGACCGCGTCTGACGGCACCTACGCGCTCACGGTCGCGCCCGGGACGTATGTCATCACGGCGACGATGACCGGGTACGCGACAGGGTCGAAATCCGGCGTGATGGTGACAACTGGGAGTTCCACGACAGAGGACTTCAGCCTGGTGCCGAATCCCGGGACGATCAGCGGGAAGGTGACCGACTCGCTGACGAGTGCCGCTATTGCGGGTGCGACGGTCGGCTGCACGGGCACCTCGTCGTGCACCCCCACAACGACCGCAGTTGACGGTACCTACACTCTCAGCGGTCTCACCGAAGGGGCGTACCAGGTCACCGCCTCAGCCAACGGCTACTCACCGGAGACGGTCAACCCGATCAACGTGGGGCCGGGTGGAACCACGACGCAGAACTTCTCGCTGGCGCCGCTGCCCGGGCAGATCACCGGCACGGTGACAAAGTCCGACGGAGTCACGCCGATCAGCGGTGCGAATGTCGCCTGCACCGGTACGCCGACGTGTACAGGCACTACCACCGCAACCGACGGCACCTACACACTCAGTGGCCTTGCGGAGGGAACCTATTCGGTGACCGTTTCCGCGACCGGCTACACGCCGCAGACCGCTCCCGTCGTCGTGACGCCCGGGACAACAACCAACCAGAACTTCCTGCTGGTGGCAAGCTCCGCAAGCCTGAAGGTAGTCGAGATCTTTGGCTCCGCCAACACGACGCAGGCCACGACCTTGACGGCAACGACCGCGACAGCCACCGGGAGCGGCGATCTTCTCGTGGTCACGATCAAGGGTCGGAGCAGCCCATTGTTTGCGGTGACTGGGGTGAGCGACAACTCAACCGGACACAACGTGTGGTCACAGGCCACGAGCACGCTCAACGGTCAGGCGTTCGAGGCTATCTACTACGTTGCCAACTCGGGAAGTGTCACGAGTGTCACGGCCACGACGAGTGGTGTCGCTTCCCTGTCAATGACTGTCTTTGACATCGCCGGAGCTTCGCCGACTACTCCGTTCGACAAGTCGGCTACCGCGATCGGATCCACCGCGGCGGCAACGACGGGAACCACTCCGACTACAACCCAGTCCAACGAGATCGTGATTGCGGACATCGGATGGAATGGCGCGCAGACGCTCACGGGCACAACCACGTATACGACGACGCCACCGGAGCAATCCACGGCAAAGTTGGGGACGACAGGTTTCTCGAGCGGCGAGGAAGCGGCATGGCTGATCGTGAGCACGACCGGAGCGCAGAGCTTTGCGGGCACCCTCAGTTCAGCCCTGGCGTGGACCGGGGCCATTGCAACGTTTCACTAGCCGCGGTGGCGTGGAGACACGCGAAGCGCACCGCCTGATCGATGGTTTGTGTGAGGAAGGATGATTCAGCGGGGCCGACGACTGCGGCGCTCAAGGCTTTCTGCAGGCCTTGGTCTCCTGCTTCTTGGGGCAGTCACGCTCGTCGGGATGGGAGCACTCGGTGGTGGAAGTCCCGTCGCCGCCAGCGCAACGCGCACCACGATTCATCCTGTCCGTTCCGTTGACACGGCATCCAGGACCGAACGGCCGGCCCCGACGAATGCCACCCGGGTCGACGCCCAGGCCGCGGCTGCGGCGAGTGCGCCCCACATCATGCTGATCCTCGAAGAGAACGAGAGCTACAACGCCATCATCGGCAGCCCGAGCGCACCGTATATCAACGGGCTGGCGACAACCTACAGGTCGGCCACCAAGTGGTACGCGGTGCAGGGCAACAGTCCGCACGACTACCTCGACCTGATCGTCGGCTCGGACCTCGGCCTTCCGAGCGGCCAACCGTACTCGACGCCCACGCTCGTGGACGAACTGCACACCGCCGGCATTCCCTGGCGAGCCTACATGGAGAACATGCCGTCGAATTGCGTGAAGGGCGGCGGGTCCAGCAACGGCCTGTACGACACCAATCACAACCCCTTCATCCACTTCACGAACTACCTGAGCTCGTCGCCAGCATGGTGGTGCAGCGCCGCCAATCTCAGCTCTGAGGGAGTGGTGCCCTATTCTGGCTCGAACAGCCTGGTCTCCGACCTCACCGCTACCAATGCACCGGATTTCGTTTTCATCACGCCCAATGATTGCGACGAGATGCACGGAGACACCAGTACCGGTTCACCGTGCGCGGGCGCTTCCAACAGCGCGCTCATCAAGGCGGGAGACAACTGGTTGTCGAGCAATATTGCGCCGGTGCTGAGTTCGACGTGGTTCAAGCGGAACGGCATCGTGATCATCACCTGGGATGAGGCTACCGGCGACTCGTCAGGCTGCTGCGGACTCACCGCACCCGGCGGCCACATCGCCACCATCGTCGTGTCGGCCAACAACAAGGGCCTGGGTGCGTTCACTGGAACCGGTGACCACTACGGGACGCTGCGGGCACTCGAGGAAAGCTATGGCGTCGGGCCGCTCCTCGGCGGATCCAGTAATTCGGTGAACGGTGATCTCACCGGCGCCTTCGGATCGGCTCCGACGACCGGATCGATTGGAGGCACTGTAAAAGACGCACAGACCTCGGCCGGGATCACCGGTGCCACGGTGACGTGCACGTGCAGCAGCGGTGGCGTCTCGACAGGCACGGGTGGAAGCTACTCGTTCGCGAACGTCGCTCCGGGCACGTATTCGATGACCTTCTCGCAGCCCGG
>JBAPWO010000083.1:0-1538 GCA_049283735.1 Candidatus Dormiibacterota bacterium | reverse complement strand
ACGCAAACTTCTCTTCTGCCTGTGTTAGAAAATTTGGCGCCATGGATTCGCGCCGGTGATTTCCAGGTCGACTTCGCGTTCTACCTTGACCAACTTTCATTGGTGATGTTGCTGGTGGTTACGGGCGTCGGCTTCCTCATTCATATTTATTCCGTCGGCTACATGTGGGAGGAAGGTGGTTTCTACCGCTTTTTTGCCTACCTCAACCTGTTCATGTTTTTCATGCTGACGCTAGTCCTGGGCAGCAATTATTTAGTGATGTTTATTGGCTGGGAGGGCGTGGGCCTGGCGTCCTACCTGCTGATTGGGTTCTGGTTTACAAAAGATTCGGCCGCATCTGCCGGCAAGAAAGCATTCATTGTTAATCGGATTGGCGACTTTGGCTTTTTGATTGCGCTGTTTTTGATGATCAAACATTTCGGCTCGCTGAACTTTGTGCAGGTGTTTCGCATTGTGTCGGGATTGCCAGCTGAGGCTGCAGGTGCAGGTTTGCTGACCTCGATCGGTCTTCTGCTGATGGTGGGAGCAGCGGGAAAATCTGCGCAGATTCCTCTTTACGTCTGGCTGCCCGACGCGATGGAAGGCCCGACGCCGGTTTCCGCACTGATCCATGCCGCGACGATGGTGACAGCGGGCGTATATATGGTGGCGCGGTCGCATGCGATTTTCGACCGCGCGCCGCAGGCTTTGATGGTCGTAGCGATTGTTGGCACGCTGACTGCTTTGTTTGCTGCGACGATTGGAATCTGCCAGACAGACATCAAGAAAGTTCTCGCCTACTCGACGATTTCGCAGCTGGGCTACATGTTTATGGCTTGTGGCGTGGCTGCGTATTCTGCGGGTATCTTTCACCTCGTGACGCATGCATTTTTCAAAGGATTACTTTTCCTCGCAGCCGGATCTGTGATTCACGCGGTGGGCGGTGAGCAGGACATGCGCCGCATGGGCGGATTGCGCCACCATATTCCGTGGACTTTTTGGACGATGACGGCGGCTACTTTTGCTATCGCTGGATTTCCGCCTTTCGCTGGTTTCTTCAGCAAGGATGCAATTTTGTGGCGGGCGTACTCGAGTCCTTACGGAAGCTGGGTCTATTGGGCCATAGGTGTGTTCACCGCTTTCTTGACTTCGTTTTACATGTTCCGTCTGTGGTTCCTGACTTTCTTTGGTGAGTATCGCGGTGAGGTGGCAGCCAGCCATGGGGATGAGCATTCGCGGGCGGGGGCGCCCGCACCACACGGACATGGCGGCATACATGAGAGTCCGAAGATTATGCTTGTGCCGCTTGTGATCCTTGCATTGCTTTCGGTTTGCGGCGGATGGGTGGGAATCGAGCGTTTCGACAAGTTCCTTTCGCCGGCATTTCATGCGAGCACGACTGCATATTCTGCTGAGGATGCGGTTCCTGTCGCTCCGGCTCCGGAACCGCAGGAGCGAAGCGGATCCGAAGCGCTGTTTACCGGCATTTCGGTTTTTGCTGCCGCAGCCGGGTTGTTTCTTGCCTGGCTGTTGTATCATCGCCGGCCGCAACTGCCTCA
>JBAPWO010000082.1:0-2065 GCA_049283735.1 Candidatus Dormiibacterota bacterium | reverse complement strand
ACCGAAGGCCGCAGTTCGTCAAGAAAGGCACGGGGATCGGGGGCGCCGCCTTTGAATTTGCAGCCTCGTGCGGTCGAGGCGACGAACCCAAAGCCACACGCGGATTTCACTTGACTTTCTCTACGATTGCGATATCCTCGCGCGAAATGGCCGAGCCACCTGTCCCGAATGTGTTCGCTTTGGGGGAGGAACACATCCAGTCAACATCTGTGCTCGGTCCGCGGTCTATATAAAGTATTAGCTTTACTTGAACCAGAGCGCTTCTCGCTGACTACCTTAGCGCGGTCTGCAACGGTCCCCCGATTAGAGTATGCTGCTAGAGTTATCAGCCGTTAGCGTCGAGGAAATCAGCGCAAAGACTGTAGGAAGCTATTTTGGCCAATTGCATTATAAAAAGGCCCACCCTCCGTGGGGCCGAGTGGTGGGCCAAACTAAGTCCGATCGGTACCTCGCTGTACTTTGAGCATGCCTCTTCCTTCCCGCGCGAACTATTCCGGTAAGAACCTTAATGGCGACGGTAATAGCGTAGATCAGGACCCTGGGATAACTTCCTGTTTGCCCGTCAAGCAGGAGTAAAGCCCGAATCGCTTCCCCTCGCCGACTTCCCGTTACCGATCTGGTGTCGACGGGCCAACTAAACGACAGCCTTTGCTTCTTCTTTCGGTGGGACGCTGAGCAGTAGCGCCATCCCAATCACGCCGAAAAGGACCACATCGTCATACCCGCGTGGAACCGCGTGCGTGGAAGTTTCGACTGACTGGATGAGCATCGTTGCAGAATGTGCGAGGCCGTGCCACGCTGCGAAGGCAATCACGAGTCGATACTCTGAGGGTTTGCGAACAGCCAACAGCAGAAACACCCCGAGAATGACAAGAAACGTGATGAACATCGGCTCGCATTCATTGTCGTGCATTTCAAGCAGCCATTTGCTGTGCCATAACTCGGTGCACAGCGGATAGAGCAGACCAACATAAAACAGACCGACCAACGCAACAATGACTTGTCGGATGCGCTTCATGTGTGAACTCCTCGGTGGTGACTCAAGTGTGTCGCTGCACGGGCTTTTCGGCTTCGTTGCAGGCGGTTGGTCGTAGCCAGCAGTGCGGACGCGGCTATTCGAGGATAAATCAGCGAGGACAAGTCAAACAACGCATCGAGGCAAGAGCCTCATCTGACCTCAGGATTACGCCTGATTCACGCGCTTCTCGCTAGTTATGTGGATCACTTCCTACAAGCCGACTTGAACGAAGCCGCTGGCGCGGCGGACGCATGCGCGTGTTGCGGAGCCGACGGATGTGATCTGAGCTAGTTTGTTGTCGCAGAGGAGGAACTCTCTGTGACCCATCTACGCCAGATCATGCTTGAGGAACTACGGCGCCGCAACTACGCCGAGTCCACTATCCACGCTTACATTCACACGGTCGAGCATTTCAGTCGGCACTTCCATCGTTCACCCGATCAGCTTGGCCCCGAGCATATTCGCCAGTATCAGGCCGCGCTGTTCACGCGCTGGAAGCTGGCCCCGAACACCGTAATCCAACGCTTGGCCGCTTTGCGTTTCTTCTATGTGCAGGTGTTGAAGCGCGGCTGGAGCGTTGCCGAGACACCGTATCCGAAGAAAGTTCTGCACTTGCCGCAGGTACTGAGCCAGGAAGAAGTAGCGCGTCTGATCGACGCGGCAGAGTTTCCCTTTCATCGCATTCTGCTGATGACGCTGTATGCCACGGGTGCACGTCGCGCAGAAGTGGCGCACCTGAAGATCAGCGATATCGACAGCCCACGGATGGTCATCCATATCCGGGGAGGCAAGGGACGCAAGGACCGCGATGTCATGCTCAGCCCCAAGCTGCTCGAGGCCCTGCGCGTTTACTGGCGCGGGCTGAAGCGCAAGCCCACCGACTGGTTGTTCCCCGGCAACCGATGGCATACGGCGAGTCATCCAGTCTCCACCAAGGTTCTCTGGCATGCCTGTCAGCAGGCCGCCGAACGCGCCGGTCTTGAGCACAAGCACATTCATCCCCACACCCTGCGCCACTGCTTTGCTACGCATCTGCTCGAAGCCGGT
>JBAPWO010000081.1:0-2381 GCA_049283735.1 Candidatus Dormiibacterota bacterium | reverse complement strand
GGGCGGGACAAGTCGCGCATGCGGTTGCGCTGGAGCGACAAGATTGTTTCGTGGCGCAATTTCTTTTTGGTTCTCGACCGGATGACGCACTGGTTTGAGATGGTGCATGTGCGTCCGCTGCGGTGGTTGGCTTTGAAGCGGGCTGAGCAGTGGATGCTGGAACGCTTTGAGATGAGCGATGGGTTGGGCGCGATTTATCCGTCGATGCTTAATGCGATTATCGCGCTGCGCTGCCTGGGGCATTCGCTGGACGATCCGCAAGTGATTCGTGCCGTCGATGAATTCGAGAAGCTGGGGATTGAAGAGGACGATACTTTCCGGATGCAACCTTGTATGTCGCCGGTTTGGGATACGGCCTATGCGATGTTCGCTATGGGCGAGGCTGGGGTTCCGGCTGATGATCCGCGGATGATTAAGTGTGCTGATTGGATTTTGCAAAAGCAGGTTCGCAATGTTGGCGATTGGAAAGTGAAGAATAAGAAGGGCCAGCCGGGTGGTTGGTACTTTGAGTTTAATAACGAGTTTTATCCCGACGTGGATGATAGCGCGATGGTTTGTCTTGGGCTGAGTCAGGTGGAACATCCCAATGGACGCTATCAGCGCGAGTCGGTGCAGCGGGCCATTGACTGGATTTTTTCCATGCAATGCAAGTCGGGTGGATGGGCGTCGTTTGATAAGGACAATACGCGAATGGTGTTTCAGTACATTCCGTTTGCTGACCATAACGCGATGCTGGATCCTCCGACGGTCGACATCACGGGACGAATTTTGGAGATGCTGGCTACTTACGGATATGACAAGAACGATGCGCGGGTGAAGAAGGCGCTGAAGTTTATTCGCGAGGAGCAGGAGCCGGATGGCTCGTGGTTCGGGCGTTGGGGCGTGAATTATATTTACGGCACGATGCAGGTTTTGCGTGGGCTGGAAGCTATGGGCATCGATCATCATGAGCCTTATGTGCAGCAGGCGGCGGAGTGGTTGCGCATGGTGCAGAATCCGGACGGAGGTTGGGGCGAGACTTGCGGTTCGTATGATGATCCTAATACGCGCGGGATCGGCCCAAGCACTCCATCGCAAACCGCTTGGGGTGTGATGGGGTTGCTGGCGGCTAGCGATACGCGTAGTGATTCTGTGGCGCGGGGGATTGCTTATCTTTTGCGCACGCAGAAACGCGATGGCGGCTGGGATGAGCCGCAGACTACCGGGACAGGTTTCCCGCGAGTGTTTTATCTTATTTACACTTTGTATCGGCAATATTTCCCGCTGATTGCTTTGACTACTTACGCCAAGGCAATGGCTAGTGCTGAGCAGGGAACTGGCGTGCGGCGGATTGGGTAGTTCACAGGCGGAGGGCGAGACGCCCTCCGGACAGCCGGCGAGACGCCGGCGCTACTAAGGGAGTTACGACTGATGGCGGTGCCAATTTCTCAGATGTGGACGGTAGCGAGTTACGTCCTCAAGCAGAAGGTTAAGGGGCGCAAGCAGTATCCGTTGGTGTTGATGCTGGAGCCGCTGTTCCGCTGCAATCTTGCCTGTGCTGGTTGCGGGAAGATTCAGTATCCCGCGCATGTGCTGAAGTCTCAGCTCACGCCTGAGGAGTGTTTCCGGGCGGTTGATGAGTGTGGGGCGCCTACCGTTTCTATTCCTGGCGGGGAGCCGTTGTTGCATCCGCAGATCGGCGAGATTGTCGAAGGCCTGGTGGCGCGCAAGAAATATATTTATCTGTGCACCAACGCGCTGTTGCTCAAGGAAAAAATTCATCTTTTCAAGCCAAGCAAGTATTTGACGTTTTCCGTGCACATGGATGGGCAGCGTGAGCATCATGATTTTTCGGTATGCCTGGAAGGCGGATACGAGAAGGCGGTTGATGGAATAAAAGCCGCGCTGGCTGGTGGTTTCCGCGTGACCACCAATACGACTCTGTTTGATGGGGCCGATCCTAAGAGCGTTCGTGCGTTCTTTGACGAGATGATGGAGTTGGGTGTCGAGGGCATGATGCTTTCTCCTGGCTACTCTTACGATAAGGCGCCCGATCAGCAGCGCTTCCTGGGACGCGCTCGCACTCGGCGGTTGTTTCGCGCCATGCTGTCGAATCGCGATAAGAAGTGGCGCTTCAATCAGTCGGCTTTGTTTCTCGAGTTCCTTATGGGCAAGCGCGACTACGCGTGCACGCCTTGGGGCATGCCTACTTACAACGTCTTCGGATGGCAGAAGCCTTGCTATTTGCTGCAGGACGGTTACGCGGATACGTTTGCTGAACTGCTTGAGACGACGGCTTGGGAAAATTACGGGACGGAGTCGGGCAATCCGAAGTGTGCGAATTGCATGGTACACAGCGGATATGAGGCTTCGGCGGTCAACGATCTGTTCGGGTCGGTGAG
>JBAPWO010000080.1:0-1982 GCA_049283735.1 Candidatus Dormiibacterota bacterium | reverse complement strand
CCTTCTCGTGTTAAGAGCCGGAGTTCCGGCGAAAGTTTTTCGCGTATATCTCGGATCCTCGAAAGTCGAGGACGTAAAGACTTTCTCCCCGTCCGATCCAGCGGGCGTTGTTACTGTGGGAGGCGTTCGCTTCAGTTCCGATCACAAATCCTATGCGTATGACTATTTTCGAATCCTCTCTGACTTGTACGTCGTAGATGGTCTGAAGTAGAACGAATGCCACGCAGCTAAGATCCAACTAGCGCTCCCGGCCTATCTTCGCTGCTTTCGTCCGAGGCGGTTCCACTGGAAAGACCTCACCAACCAGCGAACACGATCATTGTTGACGGTTGGTCGGCAATCCGGAAGTTATCGATAACCTTACCTTCTTGCCCGCTAGGGAGCCTCGCATCTAAATCCTCTTTTCAATTCCCGAGAACAAGTCTGTTTCTTGCTCAATTAGCCCCGGCGTAATCCTGGCAACCAGATGGAACATTTCTTGGCGTCCCCGCCCGCGCATGTGAGACTCGAATAGAGGCCACAATGGCGCTTGCGTGGTATGAGCGCGGAACGCCGCAAGTTTGGTTTCAACGTAATTCCCTATGTCTATGATCGCGGTTGCGGGAGGCAGGGTGACTGGTTGCCGGTCAGGCAGGTTGAAATCCACTGTGCCATAGTAAAGTTTCTGAGTTCGGTGCGGAGTAATTCCTTCAACAAGCTGATCCGGATACCGGTTGTTTCGTCCCGCCCAGTGAAACGCGAGGGTAGCGAAAACTGAAGCCATGGAATGATCGATGTGGCCGGTCACGGAACCGTCGGGGCCGAAGGTAATCAAGACTTGCGGACGAACACGACGGATATGCAAGGTCAACTCGCATACGACTTTATAAAGATCCTGCCGATAGAGCTGACCGTCGGGATAGTCCAAGACGATTCCACTTGTAATTCCCAGAATTTCACAAGCGGCGGCAAACTCCTGGCGTCGCCCAGCCGCTAGTTCCTGGTCATTTGCCGCACTACCTCGATGGCTCGCCGCCTGCCCAGGAGTGAGGCAGATTACACAGGTCTCGACGCCCCGATCGTGGTAAAGGCGAAGCGTACCACCAAAGCCTCCGGCCTCATCGTCGGGATGAGCAGTGACGCACATCAATCGCAGCATGGATTTATTGTAACTTGTTGGTTATGGTGAGCCGATTTCTGGTTCCAGTATGCAACATCTTGCGTTGTCATTTAAGCGGACACGTTATTGCCTTAACAAACCGCCGGTTTCGCACTAAAATGGTGCCGTTCGGCGTCCCCTCGCCATCCCCGAGCGAAGCGACGGGTGACAGCGGGCATACAGCAGGTAAGCAAGGGCGAGGACGCCCGCCCACACTGACAGGAGACAATTGTGCACGTTCTGGTGACCACCGATACGTTAAGCGGGGTGTGGGCTTACACGCAGGAACTGGTCACCGGACTGGTCAGCCGTGGTGTGCGGGTCACGCTGGTTAGCCTGGGCGATATTCCCCTGCCTCATCAGACGTCATGGATGGAGGATCTTCAGGGTTTCGAATATATTCCGACTGCGTTTCGTTTGGACTGGATGCAGGAAGCGGAACAAGACCTGACAGACTCATCCGCGTATCTGACTGCGCTGGTAAAAGAACTCAAGCCTGATCTGCTGCACTTGAACCAATTGTGCTATGGAAACCTTCCCGTCGACATTCCACGCGTGGTTGTGGCGCACGGCGATCTAATCAGTTGGTGGAAGGAAGTACACGGACACGAACCGCGCGAGGGTCGTTGGATGCGCTGGTATCGCGAGGCGGTGATGCGCGGCTTGTGGCATGCCGACGCCGTGGTAGCGCCATCGTTGTGGATGCTGGATGCCATACGCGATTGCTACGCCCGTCCCAGACGCGACGCCGTGATTTACAACGGGCGCAATCCCGCCTTCTTTAATCCCTACGTGAGCAAGGACGATTCCGTGTTGTCGGTGGGGCGCCTGTGCGATGCCGGCA
>JBAPWO010000079.1:0-5327 GCA_049283735.1 Candidatus Dormiibacterota bacterium | reverse complement strand
ACGGCGCGACAAGCGCCACCACGAAGAGCGCCACCATCACGCAGATGAGGACGAAATTGGGCAGCGAGATGAGGATGAAGCCCCAGTGAATGTAGGGAGCCGGCGCGTCCATTGGCAGCCTCCGTGTGTCGTTGGAGTGTCACTCGCGAGTTTGTGTGCCCCCGCGAACGAGGTGGAAGGGAACGAGGTCGCCGGAATCGGGTGACGTAAGGCACCCGGGCGTGTGACCAACGACCCTGGGCGGCTCGTCGTTGCTTCCGACTTGTGGTCAGCTTCCGGGGATGCGCCTGCCCGTCACCTCATCCATCGAAATCCGTACCCAGTGTTGGGTGGACCGCGTTGCCCACGAATGCAGCGGCCCCCGCCGCAACGCCTCCAGCTCGTCTTCATCGGTGATCTCGCGCGCCGTCCCCTTGACGAGGACACTCCACCCGGCGTGGTACAGGGGCCGGCTGTCGTCGACTTCGAAGACGACCGGCGCGCCAGCGCCGACAGCGCTCAACTTGGTCCCCGGCTCCGTGCAGAAGACGATGGACTCGTCGTCGGCGAGGTAGTTGACAGGGACGATCAACGGACGTCCATCGACGACAAGACCAACCCTGCCCACGTATGCATGGAGCTGGAGCAGTTCGATCGACTCGGTCCTGCTGAGTTCGTGCACTCTCGTTTGGGATGTGCTCTCCACTTGCTCTCCTCTCACGACCAATCGTTGGTTTGTCGCTTACCGGCGCTCCGCCGCGCCATGAAGGCGGCCGCCTCCGCTCGGCGTGACAACCCCAGCTTCATGAGGATGTTGGATACGTAGTTCTTCACGGTCTTCTCCGCGAGGAACACCTTCTCGGCGATCTGACGGTTGGTCATCCCTTCCGCGACCAGGTCGAGAATCTTCCGCTCCTGCGGGGTCAGGTCGGCGGTGCCGTCGTCGGGCTGCGCCCCATCGCCGCGGAGCCGGGCGAGCACCCTCGCCGTCACCGTCGGGTCGAGCAACGATTCGCCCCGGGCGACCTGCCGGATGGCCCCGACCAGGTCACTGCCGCGAACCTGCTTGAGGACGAAGCCCGCAGCGCCGGCCATGATCGAGCTGAACAGCGCCTCGTCGTCGGAATGCGCCGTGAGCATCAGGACCTTGGTGTCGGGAAACGCTGACCGGATCTCGCGGCAGGCCTCGATCCCCGATCGGCCGGGAAGGCGGACGTCCATGATCACCACGTCCGGGCGGCTGGCCTCGACGGCCTTGAGCGCCGCGTCGGCGTCCCCGGCCTCGGCGACCACCGTGATGCCGCCGACACCCTCGAGGATGCTGCTGAGACCGCGGCGAACAAGTTCGTGGTCGTCACAGAGCATGATCCGGATCGCGGGCTCGTCAGGCACGTCTGCACTGTAGCAGCGTGCCGGGGCGCCATCCGGTCAATCGGCCCGCCGAGATGGTGACCTTCTCCCCTTGGCACCTGTCGGTCGTGGATCCACCATGACAACACCGGAACGCCATGAACACAATGCTTCTCCACGACTTCGCATACGTCCCCGTCTCCGCCGAGCGGGTGTGCGATCGAATCATGGCCGAGGATCGGGAGTGGCTCGCTCCTCTGGCCGCGGCAGCCATGAGCGAAGGGGACGCGCTTCGCCTCAGGATCGGACCGTTCGGCGCCGTGCCGTTGCTCGCAAAGACCGTGAGCCTGGAGGTCGGCGAGCCCCTCAAGCGTGCCGAGGTGACCGTCGTGCCGCTCACTTGGAAGGCGACGGCGACCCCGGGGCTCTTTCCAGTGATGAGTGCCGATCTCGAGGTTGTGGCGCTGGATGCCGAGCTCACCCAGATCACACTCAGGGGGCGCTATGAACCTCCGCTCGGTGCCGTCGGACGCCGGTTCGACCGGCTCCTCATGCATCGCATCGCAGAGGCGAGTGTCCGTTCGTTCCTCAGCCGGCTGGTTGCAACACTCACAGCCACGGAAACCGCCGCACCCGCAACCGTGCGCTGAGCGGGACTGCCCCTCGACCTTCTCGCGTGACGCCCAAACGCGAGCCGCCACCGGTTCGTCGGCGCTCACGGCCGGGATATGATCCCGATCGGATGGCACTGAGTGGCAGCCGTGCGGCGCGTTTGTTGGACACAGGGCTCGCCTTGGCTGCAGAGCTGTCTCTCCCGGCACTCCTCCAGAGGATCGTCGACGTTGCCGTCGACCTGACTGAGGCTCGGTACGGTGCGCTCGGGGTGCTGTCATCAGGTGGATCCGACCTCAGCGACTTCATCACGAGTGGGCTGAGCGCGGAACAGCGTGCCGCTATCGGTGAGTTGCCTCGCGGTCTTGGCATCCTCGGCGTGCTGATTCGTGAACCTGCGGTGCTCCGCATCCGGGACATCGCCGAGGACGCGCGTGCCACCGGCTTTCCGCCCAACCACCCGCCGATGCACTCGTTTCTCGGAGCGCCGATCCGCGCCCACGGCCGCGTCTTCGGCAACATCTACCTCACGGACAAGAAGGGGGCGCTCGAGTTCACAGAGGACGACGAGGCTGCGGTCCTCGTTCTGGCGACCCAGGCAGGGGTTGCGATCGCCAACGCGCAACTGTACGCGGAGCTGCAGCAACGCGAACGCTGGTTGGACTCGGTGCGCGAGGTGACGACCGCGCTGCTTTCCGGTGACACGGCCCGCAAGGCGCTGCAGTTGATCGCCCGGCACGCCCGCGAGCTCGGCAATGCGGACATGGCCACCATCAGCGTTCCGGATGGTCAGGGGCTGCGCATCATCGTTGCCGACGGAGCCGGAGCGCACGACCTGCTCGACGTCGAGGTGCCACTCGCCGGTTCCCTGTCGGCCGAGGTGATCCGCACCGAGCGCACCATGATCGTGACCGACGCGAGCCACTCGACGTTGACGCAGCCGATGGTGAGTGTCGCCGGCGTCGGCCCGATGATCCTGGTGCCGCTCGCGCTCCGGACGAGTACCGCCGGCGTCCTGGCTGTCGGCCGTGTCGCGGGGCGCCCGGCTTTCGGATCGGCGGACACGCCTGTGCTCGAGAGCTTCGCTGAGCAGGCGAGCGTGGCCCTTGAATACGCCCGCGCCGTCTCAGAAATATCGCGTTTGGAAATCATCGAGGACCGGGAGCGGATCGCGCGTGACCTGCACGACGGCGTCATCCAGTCGCTGTTTGCGGTTGGCATCGGACTGCAAGGAACCGCTGCGGTCGTCGGTGATCCGCATCTTGCCGATCGTATCCAGCAGTTCGTCAGCGAGATCGACCGCGTGATCGGCGACGTGCGCAGTTACATCTTCGGGCTCCGCCCGAGCGTGCTGACCGCGGGCAACCTCACCAACACCCTGGAGCAGCTCGCCCACGAGGTTGAGGAGCGGACCGGCGTCACCGTGATCGTTGAGATCGACGTTTCACTTGAAGCCGCCCTCGCCAACGCATCCGCACAGATCGTGCATATCGTCCGCGAAGCGCTGTCGAACATGGGACGTCATTCGGGCGCGACGACCTGCCGCGTCTCGATTCTCCGCGACGCCGCATCTGCGGTCATCCAGATCGACGACGACGGGCGAGGTTTCGACGCCGCCTCGGCGCCGCGGGGGATGGGGATGGGGAACCTGGTGGAGCGGGCCGAGGCTATCGGTGGGCAATTGGAGATCGAGTCGAAACCCGGATCGGGCACCACCATCACCGTGACCGTCCCACTGTGAGCGACTCGAATCCACACGGATACCCATCGGCCTGGGCGATCGACGCGGTCCTCGCCGATGGTGGCACCGTGCACATACGACCCATCCGGCCGGATGACGCAACCGCGCATCGTGCATTCTTCGCACGCCAATCCGAGCAGAGCGTGTACTTCCGCTTCTTCGGTCCGCGGTCGGACCTGACCGATCGCGAAGTCACCCATTTCACGACCGTCGATTACCACGACCGCATGGCCTTCGTCGCGTTCCTGCGCGAGGAGATGATCGCCGTCGGTCGCTACGATCGACTCGCCCACGGTGACGAGGCCGAGGTCGCCTTCGCGGTCGCCGACGCCCACCAGGGCCGCGGGCTGGCCACGCTGCTGCTCGAGTATCTCGCGACCTACGCCGCGACCCAGGGCATCACCCGCTTCAGCGCCGACACGCTCATCGACAACCGGCGGATGCTCGAAGTCTTCCAGACCGCGGGGTTCCGGCGCGAGCGCCGATCCATCGAGTACGGCGTCGTCCACCTCGCCTTCGACATCGAGCCGACCGGCGAGTCACTGGCGGCGAGTGAGCATCGCGCCTGGACAGCCGGGGTCGCCAGCATCACCAGGATCCTCCAGCCGCAATCGGTCGCGGTCATCGGCGCGGGACGCAACCCGCAGGGCATCGGACATGCGGTGGTCCGCAACCTCATCGACGCGGGCTTCCACGGACGGGTATACCCTGTCAACCCGAAGTCCGCCGAGCTGCTCGGCCTCGCATGCTCGCCGAGCGTCGAGGCGATCGACGGTCCGGTCGACCTCGCTGTCCTCGCCATCCCGGCTGCTCAGTGCATCGAAGCAGTTGACGCCTGCGGACGCAAGGGTGTGAAGGGGCTCGTGGTGATTACCTCCGGATTCGCGGAAGTCGGCGCCGACGGCATCGAATTGCAGCGCGAACTGCTGCTGCGAGCCCACCGCGGCGGTATGCGGGTGGTGGGCCCGAACTGCTTCGGGGTGATCAACACCGCGCCCGACGTGCGCCTCAATGCCACCTTCGCTTCGCGCGCGCCGGCTCACGGCGGAATCGCCTTCGCATCACAGTCCGGGGCGCTCGGCATCGCCGTCCTGGAGCAGTCGCTCAGTTCGGGGCTTGGCCTATCGAGCTTCGTCAGCATGGGCAACAAATCCGATGTCAGCAGCAACGATCTGCTCAGGTACTGGCAGCAGGATGGGCAGACCCGGGCGATCCTGCTCTATCTCGAGTCATTCGGCAATCCGCGGGCGTTCGCTCGAGTCGCCCCGGTCGTGTCGCGCACCACACCGATTGTTGTCGTGAAATCGGGTCGCAGCTCGGCAGGCACTCGCGCGGCCGCTTCGCACACGGCTGCGCTGGCCAGCCCCGACACCGTCGTCGACGCTCTGTTCCGCCAGGCAGGTGTGATTCGCGTCGACACCCTCGAGGAGCTGCTCGATTGCGGCCAGCTGCTGGCGAATCAGCCCGCGCTGGAGGGCCACCGCCTGGCCGTCGTCGGCAACGCCGGAGGAGCGGCGGTGCTCGCGGCCGACGCCTGCGAGGCCGCCGGTCTGAGCCTTCCCGAATTCGATGCGGCAACCCAGGCGGCGCTTCGTGCCCTCGGCGGGCCGAATGCGGGTGTGAGCAACCCGGTCGATCTCGGCGC
>JBAPWO010000078.1:0-10742 GCA_049283735.1 Candidatus Dormiibacterota bacterium | reverse complement strand
GCCCTCAACTGGGCGGACTGGCTGGCGGCGCGCACCAACGAAAGCGTCCGCCTCGGCACCCTGCACGACGGTCAGGTGCTCCTGGTGCACCACGTGTTCCGTCCCGACAACAGCCCACAGATGCTCGAGGTTGGCTGGCTGCTGCCGATGCACGCGACGGCGATGGGCACGGTGCTGCTCGCGTATCACCCTTATCTGACCGCCGAGCTCGGCAACGGGGCACTTCAGCGCTTCTCGAGGTGCACGATCACGGATCTGAAGCTGCTGGCCTTGGAGCTCGAACATGTGCAGGAACAGGGTTGGGCGTCATGTCCGGAAGAGTTCATCGAAGGGGAGACGTCATTCGCGGCACCAATCCGCGACCGGCAGGGCGTCGCGGTCGGTGCCATTGCCATCTCAGGACCGACGGAACGACTCTGCGAGGACGCCCAGCCGCGCAGCGAGTTGGTGTCGTACGTTCGGGAAGCAGCGCATACGATATCGCGCGACCTTGGGGCGGTTCCGTGGTAACAACCACAATCATCCGGACCTGCCATTCACTCCCGCGGCTGGTCCTCGGCGTCGGGACTTTGCACGGTATCAGCGCGGAGCAGTTCCATCGCGAACCTGTCGAACACTTTGTGGCGACCGATGGGAACCTGCAGGCGGCGGTGCGCGACGCCCACCTGAGTCTGCAGGTCAAGCAGCCACGTTCCATGGCTACCACGCACCAGCAGAACGTCGTCGAATCGCAGGATCAGACCTCCGTCCTTGTAGCGCTCCGCCACCGGACGTCGATGAGACATGGCCCTAACCTCCATGGACATGGTGGTCAGGGGCCATTAGCTCGACCGGAGCGCTTCCAGGATTTGTCAATCCTGCGGCGAGCCCCATCGCCAGCGCTGGAATGTACCACTGTCCGCAGCCCAGGACGACTCACGGAGGACTTGACGTGACGCTCGAACAGGACGATCCGCCGGGCCGCAAGGCCGATGACCGGTCGACGGTGAGCGGGGACGCCGAAACTGACCCGCCGTGGTTCGGCGCCGGTGTCGCCGGTGTCGCCGGCGCGAGCTTTTTCTCCGACACTGGGCACGAGATCACCACGGCGATCCTGCCTTCGTTCATCACGGCCACGCTGCACGCCTCCGCAGGCGCGCTCGGCCTCGTCGAGGGACTCAGCGACGGGTTGATGGGACTTGCAAAGCTCGGCGCCGGCCCGCTGGCCAACCAACCACATCGCCGCAGCCGGCTCGCGAGCGGAGGGTACCTCGGCACCGCCATCGCGACCGGGTTGATCGGGCTCAGCGCGGCGGTGTGGCAGGTCGGCATCCTCCGCGCACTCGCCTGGTTCTCGCGAGGGGTCCGATCGCCTGCTCGAGACAGCATTCTCGCGTCAGTTGCTCCAGCGCGCGCCTATGGTCGTGCATTTGGCCTCGAACGAGCCGGTGACAATCTCGGCGCCGTCGCGGGTCCGCTGCTCGCCGCCGTGCTCGTCACGTGGATCGGCATCCGACCCGCGCTCTATCTTGCAGCCGTGCCGGGAGCGTTCGCGGTTGTCGCAATCACCGTGGCGGCTCGCGCCTCGCGAGAAAAGCTGCCCGCGGCTCGGCGCACGTTCTCGTTCGAGTTCCGGCGTCTGCGCACAGCAGGTCTGCTACGCCCGATGCTTCCGGTTGCCGCCTTTGAACTCGGCAACGTCGCCACCACCCTGCTCATCCTCAGGGCGATGCAACTGCTCCAGCAGGGCGGACTGACGCTGACCGCTGCCACGTCCCTGGCGGTCCTCATCTACGCCGCGCACAACGCGTTCGGGGCGGTGGTGGCGGCCGTCGGCGGCCACTGGATCGATCGAGCCGGCCCACGGGTTGTCTTTGCGTCAGCGGCGCTGATGTACGTAGTTGCGTACAGCGGATTCGCCCTTCCGAACCAGTCCTGGTGGACGCTCCTGATTTTCTTCTCGCTCGCCGGAAGTGGGATCGGGCTCGCCGAAACCGCCGAATCGACACTTGTCGCCCGTGCGCTCCCGGACGAGCTCCGCGGCAGTGGTTTCGGCATGCTCGGCGCCATCCAGGCCGGTGGCGGCTTCGCCTCCTCGGCAGTCGTTGGACTTCTGTATGCCGTGGCGTCGCCGGTCATCGGGTTTGCCTACGCGGCCGCGTGGATGGTGGTTGCGCTCGTCGGGTCCTTCGCTTTCCGCGCCCCCTTGGCTAACGCGGATGGACAACCGACCCACTGACAGATGCAGCCTCCATGACGGAATCAGCGTTGTCACAAGGCGCCGCTTTGCTTCGACAGGGAGACTCGCACCCCGGCAAAGGGCAAACACGCTGTCCGGCTGGGCTCACCATACGTCGATCCCGACCGTCACGATGAGCGTCACGTGGAACGGTCGCCTCAATCACCGTGGGCACCGAGCTTCATCGCAACAGCAACACGATCAGGAACACCACGAACAGATAGAGCACGTAGACACTGAGACTGCCGCCTTGCACCAGCGCAAACCGATCAGACATCCAACGTGCTGCGCGCACCACGGGTCGGTAGATATAGGTGTCGACAGGTTCGACGACTCGATGTGTATAGCGGATGCTTCGGATGAAGAACGGCGCCTGTTGGTAGTCCGCTTCGACCTCGCGCTGCGAGCGGTAGACGCCTCCGAAGATCGACCGGAACGGGTTGGTGAATGCGGTCGCCGTGTACTGCATCGTGGGCGTGCGCTGTGCCACCGCCCCCACCCATACCGGAGTTTCGCGGCGTCCCGGCTTGCAGAGCAGGCGCAACACGGCTGCCGTGAGCAAGATCACGACGACGAACGTGAGGAAGATGTACGTCGGAGAGATGAAGGCGAAGTTGAGGCTGGTTGGGACGATCACCAGGCCGTTCGCCGGAATGAGCTGACTGAGGAATGACCCGCCGAGCTGTACTACTGGCGCGAATTGGTCCGGATGCGTGAAGATCGGTGGGAGCACCGCGTTCAGCAGCCCGTGTGCCCCACTTGCGCTCTGCGCAGCCGCCGCTGCTGCACCGATCCCGAGCGGCGGCACCAACGCCATCGCCACAGCTGCGACGATCGGTATGGCCATCCCCACCACCATTGCTCGCGGCACCTCGCGAGCCTCCCGGGCGAAGTGAGTCCGCGGCGCTCCGAGGAACGCTCCGCCAACAATGCGAATGTACGTCGTGACCGCGAGCGCAAAGGTGAGCGTCAATAAGGTGCCCGCTGCAGCAAGGTACACGCGGTCTCCGGGGTTGGCGAGATCGTGCGCGCGGATCAACGTTTGCAGGCCGAGCCATTCAGTTTGGAAGCCGTTCATCGGCGGGATGCCTGCGAGACCCATGGCGCCGATGAAGAAGAGCGGCGTCGTGTATCGCATTCGCTTCGCGAGTCCGCCCAGCTGGTCCATATCGCGGATGCCGGTGGCGACATCGACGGAGCCCGCTCCCATGAAGAGCGCCCCCTTGAGGAGGGAGTGATACAAGGCGTGCAGGCAGACGACCAGCAAGGCCATCCCCGCAAGCAGAGTCTGTCCAGCAGCCGCGAAGACAAGCGCGACCCCGAGCATCGCGATCATGAACCCGAGGTTCTCGATCGTGCTGTACGCCAGCGCCCGTTTGAGGTCCGACGCCAGCAATGAGAAGAGAATCCCATAGGCTGCCGTGGCCACGCCCGCAGCGATGGCGACGTACCCCCACCAGGCCGCAGGAGGGCCGAGCAGCACGGTGGCCGAGAGCACGAGGCCGTAGATTGCCATCTTCACCACCACAGCTGAGAGCAGCGCCGACACGTGCGAAGGAGCCGCGGGATGGGCCTCGGGGAGCCAGCCCTGCAGGGGCACCAACCCCGCCTTCGCACCGAAGCCGAAGAAGAAGAGCACAAATGCGCTTCCCGCAGTTGCCGCTGTGAGGTGATGGGCCGAGACCGAGGCGAAATCCACTCCCGGGGCGAGCGCGCCGATGAGCGCGAAAGCGACGGCCATGAGCACGAAGCCCACCTCGCTCAGCGCGAGCATGAGAAAGGCTGCCTGAGGTCGGCCCGGGTGATCGAACTCGACCGTAACGAGGACGTAGGTGAGGATGGACATCGCCTCCCACGCAAGGAGCAGAGTGAGCGCGGTGCCTGCGGCGACCACGATGACCATGGCGGCGAAGGTCAGATTGAGGAGCGCAAGACTTGCCGCTTGCCGCGGATACCCGCCGAGTCGCGCGGTGTATGCGGCGCTGTACACGAAGATGCCGATCCCGACCAGCCCGATCAGGAGGAGGAACAAGCCGCCGAGCGTTGATGAGCGAAGTTCGAACGCACCGATGGGCGTGCTCGCGGGCAGCTTGGCCGTGACGCTCGCACCGGTCAGCCACACTCCTGCCGCGGACGCGAGCACGGCGCACCCGACGGCGCCGGCCGCGGCTGAGACGTAGATGAACCACGGCAGCCGCAGGACGGCCAGAGCGCCGACAACGCCGATCGCGAGGCAGCCCAGTCCGTAGAGCAGCAGGCTAAGCGCCATGGCGGCCTCCATCGGGGCGATAGCGTTCTTCAGCTCGTCCGACGGCGAGCAGGAGACCGTGGAGCAGAGCAAGCGGCGTTGGCGGACACCCAGGAACGTAGATGTCGACGGGCAGGATGCGGTCGAGCGGTCCGCGGACCATGAAGCCACCCTCGAAGGCACCACCGCCGACCGCGCACACGCCCGCTGCCACCACGAGCTTTGGATTTGGCATCGCCTCGTATGTGTCCCTGAGGGGCTGTTCCATCTGCCGGGTCACCACGCCCGTAACGAGCAGCGCGTCGGCGTGTCGAGGTGTCGGCGTGAAGAAGAGCCCCAGGCGGTGAAGGTCATACTGCGGGCTGCCGAGTAACTGCAGCTCGGACTCGCAGCCGTTGCACGATCCGGCGTCGACGTGCCGGATGTGAAGAGAACGCCGGAAGAGGGCCCGAGAACGCCGCTCCAACTCGGCGGTGACGGCCACCTCGTCGAGCGCGGGCCCCGAGCCGCCAGCCCAGTGCGCGGCCACCCGAAGGGCATCCCGCGAGTGCACGGCAACTTCCGGACCGTGACCGTACGCGAACGCGGTGGGAAAGGCACGCACACACCTGCCGCACATCACGCACTGCCCGGCATCAAAGACGATCCCGCCCTGCTCGCGGTCCCCCGCCGCGGTGATGGCCGTCGTCGGGCAGATGTCGGCCGCCTCCAAAGCCTGCGCGGCGGTCAGCGCCGCGACGTCCACGGTCACGGCGGACGCCGCGCCCTCGGCTTCGTGATCGGGACGCGAGGGGTAGCGTGTGGTGCGGACACCTGAGCGGATCCCCAGGGCAATCCAGCGGCTCACCGGTCGAACTCCGCATGGGAAAGCCCGAAACTCGCCTCGATCACCGGGTAATCAGTCAGGTTGTTGCCGCTCGCACATGCCTCCGCATACGGATGCCAGTTGACGAATGCAGGTGGGCGCGCACGCCACCGCGAAATCCGCCCATCGGCGGTCAGGTCGACCCAGTGCAGGGTCTCGCCGCCAGCGCCCTCAGACCATCCGAGCGCTTCCATGGAGGCGGGCGTGCTCACCGGCGCCGCCACGTCTGAAGCTGGCCAGGCCTCCAAAACCTGCTCGATGATCCCGATCGATTGTCGGATCTCGAACAGACGGATGCTGAGACGCGCGAGCGCGTCGCCTTGCGACTTGACGAGCACTTCGAAATGCACCCGGTCGTATCCCGCGTACGGATGATCGCGGCGACAGTCCCGATCCGCGCCCGTTGAGCGTCCGATCGGGCCGACGAGGTTGTGTGGTGCTGCGTACTCGCGGGTGAGCACGCCGGTGGTTTCCACACGGTCGACGAAGACTGCCGTGTCCTCCAGCAGTCGCTCCAACCGCTCACTACGCCGGAGCCACTCCGCCAGCCGCCCTCGCAGGGCTTCCAACGCAGCATCAGGGAGCGGCGCCTGCAGGCCTCCCACCGCCAGGATTCCCCGCAGGTACCGATGCTGCGTCAAGGCGGCACAGCGCCGCAACACGTCTTCTTTCAAAGACGCGTATTGCGCACCTGCCACCATCAGCCCGGTCGCGTCGGCAAGACGCGAGATGTCGCCGAAGTGATTGTGCAGGCGCTCCAACTCGTTCATCAGGGTTCGCGCCGCCCGAGACTGCTCACCGACACTGACTGCCATCGCCCGCTCCACCGCCTGCACAAATGCGAGCGCATTGGAGAACGCTGAGACACCCGCCAGGCGCTCCGCGAGCACCAGCGCCTGATCGACGGTGCGTCCCTCCGCAAGGCGCTCGACGACCCGGAGTTTGAAGCCCAGCAGCTGGCTGACCGCAACCAGATCCTCGCCACCGCTGTTGAAGAGAAACTCACCGGATTCCTGCGGACCGCTTCGCACCGGCCCGAGGGGCAGCTGGAACACGCCCTGCCCATGCACGATCGGGACCGGGCTCGGCACGCCAGGACCCACGTCGAGCCGGCGTTCCAGCGACGCGCGCATCGGCGGCTGACCCACGGGCCAGTCGTGCAGGCGCAGTCGCGCCAGAGCCGGGTGTCCCACCGGATTCAAACCGTGCATCTCGTGGATCTCGCGCTCATACCAGCTCGCGACATGGGTGGAGGGTGTCAGCGATGGGAAGGAATCGCCGCTCAGCTGGGTGCGGAGTACGAGCCACTCAGCATCGCCCGCCAACTCGAACACAACAGTCAGCGAGGGTTGGCCGCGGCCTGTGACGGCAAAAAGGTCCGCAAGCACAGCTTCGGCCGCGAGCGCTGTGACGGCGCCCAGGAACTCTTCTGGAGCGCACTGGGTCCGCAGCTCCTGAGGCGCGCCCCCTTCGATCGCGAGGCCGAATTTCTGGGCCAGTTCGCGCAGTGTGGTCATCTCGTCATCACCGCCGCGGCGTGGTGGAGCAACTGATTGAGGGGATCCGGGATCCACACGCCGATCACCAGAACTGCGCCCAGCAGTACCAGCGCCGGCAGCAGCGTCATGGCGCTCAGCTCTGCCTGAGCCACCTCGCCACCGGTGTCCGCGTTGCTGAACGTCATTCTGTGGAATGGCGCGACCAGCGGGATGAACCCGAGCAGGAGGAGCGCCGCGACAAGCGCGCCCAGAACCCAGAAATGGCCTGCAAATGCGCCCGCGATGATTGAAAACTCCGAGATGAAGACGCCGAAAGGCGGTGCCCCGGCAATGGCGAGGGCGCCGCCGATCAGGAGCACCGCAGTCCACGGCATCGCCCTGACAACTCCTCGTATCTCCGGGATCGTGGTGCTCCGGAACCGGAGCAGCAGATTGCCGGTGGCAAAGAACATGAGGCACTTGGTGAAGCCGTGCGTGACCACCAGAAGGAGTGCGCCGATCAGCGCCACCGGGTTCCCCAGCCCGACGCCAACCGAGATCAACCCCATCTGCTCGACGGAGGAGTACGCAAGCAGGCGTTTGAAGTTGCGCTGACTGATCAAGAAGATGACGGCAACGACCATCGACAGCAAGCCGAACACAAGCATGCCGGTGCGCAGCGACGCAGCACCCGCGGCCGGTGCAGTGAGTGTGTACACGCGAAAGATACCGAGCATCGCGCAGTTCAGCTCGGCACCGGACAGCATCGCGCAGATCGGTGAGGGCGCCTGGCTATGCGCGTCGGGGAGCCAGGTATGCATGGGGGCCAGTCCAGCCTTGGTGCCGAAGCCGACAAGAATGAGCAGAAAGGCTGTGGACGCCAGTGTCGGCGAGAGATGCGATGCCGCGCCGGCGAGCACAGGGATCGAGAAGTCGTACGAGTTGCCGAGCGATCCCACTCCGGACTGGTAGAGCAGGAGCAGTCCGAGAAGCGCGAGCAGGCTGCCAGCGACGGTGAGCACGATGTACTTCCAGGCGGCCTCGAGCGGTTCGTGGGAGCCATAGAAGTCCACGAGAGGAGCGGACGCCAACGTCGTGGCACTGATCGCCGTCCAGAGCAACCCGAGGTTCCCCGCGATGGTGACCAGCAGCATGGCGAAGACGAACAGATGAAAAAGGACGAAGTACTTGCGCAGCTCGTCGGTCTTGATGACTCGATGCTGCAGCTCGTGGCGAAGATATCCCGCGGAGTAGAACGTCGCGAGCACCGACACGACCGCCACCACGAGCATGACGACGGCCGAAAGGCTGTCGAGGTAGAGCCAGTGCGCGAAGGCATCGATCCTCCCCACCACCAATATGCGGGCGATCAGCGCCAGCGTGACGCCGAACGTCCCGACCTGGAACACGAGCGCCAGCGCTATCTGAAGACGAGCGGAGCAGACGAGGCTGATGAGCGCGGCCACGAGTGGCAGGGCCACCACCAGGACGAGCAGTTCGGGGTCGGTCATCCGCGCAACCTCGAAAGTTCAGACGTGTCCGTGCTTGCGACCGTCTCGTGCATCCGAGCGATGAGAAACCCCATCACCGCAACCCCGATGACGACATCGAGGACCAGGGCGAACTCGATCAGCAAGCCCAACTCCGGACTCACCACCAACCCGACCAGCAGCACTCCGTTCTCCGCGGCGAGGAGACCAGCAAGTTGCAGCACGGCGTCCCTCCTGGCCATCGTGGTGAACAGGCCCAGCAGAATCACCGCGAGGGCTAGGCCGAGTACGGGTTCTGAAAGCAGATAGGGGTGGAACGGGAGGCGCGAGGCAGCGACCAATCCGACGAGTGAGAGCCCGGCGCCCACGAGCAACGCGGTGGGGAAGCCGACGTAATAGGCGATCTCGCGCCGCCGATAGGCCGGCCCTCGAACCTGGAACCTGACAACCGCGGGAATGGCGAAGCCCTTGATGCCGATCGTGAGCAGTCCCAACGCCAGGAGATGTGGCAAATGCGAGCCGGCGAACATCGCGATCGCGAGCCCTCCGAGGAGGATCGACTGCGCCGCATAGCCTGTGATCGCGCCACGCACCTGTCGCGCGATCAGAAGCCCAAACGTGGCGATCAGGATGAGCGTGGCGAGCACGGCCTCTGCGAGTGCCATCAGCGCCCCAGGCTGAAGAGCACGACGGCAAGGAACGACAGCACGAACGTACCGCCGAGATACTCCGGCACTCGCAGGATGCGGATCTTGGCGAGAGCCGACTCTACCCCCACGATGAGGAGGGCCGCGCAGAGCATTTTGGCTGCAAGGCTAGCGATCGCGATCGCGAATGCGGAGACGGTCAACTGGGTGGCAAGGCCATCCGGGGCAATCAGAACGTTGAGCCAGACAATGAGGAGCACGAACAGCTTCATCCATCCCCCCCACTCCATGAGTGCCTGGTCAGGCCCTGAGTATTCGAAGAGTCTCGAGGCCTCGATCATCGACAACTCCTGCGACGTGCTCGGATTGTCGATGGGAAGACGGCCCGCCTCGGCAAGGACGACCATGAAAAACGCAACCGCGATCAGAGCGTGGCTCGGTGAGATCAGGGCGGACGTGGTGTATAGGATGTTGTTCGCCACGAAGGGAACGGTCCCGCCTGAGATGAATCCGATCGCAAAGAAGATGAGGATGAGCGTCGGCTCGGCGAGGGACGACACCAAACGGGAGCGACTCGCTCCGAGTCCACCATAGGGACTGGCGCTGTCCATGGCAGCGAGATTGGTGAAGTATCCACCGATGCCGATGACGAACCCACTACCCACCATGTCGGCCATGAACGCCCAGCTCAGTGGAGCAGCGGTGAGCACCGGGATCAACATTGCGAAGACGATCGGTGCTGAAAACGCTACATACGGTGCGCACCGAAAGACCCAGGAGGCATCGTTGCTCGCGGAACGCTCCTTGCGAAAGAGCTTGCGAAGGTCGAAGTAGGGTTGGAGCGGAGACGGCCCCCGGCGTGACTGGACCTTGGCCTTGAGGTTGTCGATCACTCCTTTGAGGAGTGGCGCGAGGAGCAGGACGGTGACTACTGCAACGCCCTGTCCAAGTGCGGCCGCTAGCATCCCACTGGTCGTCCTGCAGCGATGGTGACTGGCACCCTAACCTCCACGCGAATGGTGGTTAGGGGCTATCAGCTCAGCGCGCTTCCGACACCCATGGTGCCGCGGCGAGCCCCATCGCCAGCCGGGACTCTATCACTGAGCATCGGATCCAACGGTCCCAGTCGATTCGCCGCCTCAGAAACGATCTGGTTGCGCGGGAAACGCGTTCGGCGTCGCGCCGGGAATGGCCCAGGCCATCGATTCCCATCCGACACCTCGAGATACGATCGCCCGAAGAGACGAGACAGCTGGCGCATCTGGATGCGGGGGAACGGTTATTCTGTATTCACATCGGCCGTCGCCGAGGGTCGCAGCGGGAGACGGGGCTCGAACCCGCAGCTTCAACCTTGGGAAGGTGACGGTCCGTTTCTGTATTCAGGCGTGCCTGATAACCGCCTTCGGATGTCTATCCACCCCAATGTTCGAGCACTGCCAATTGCCCTTCGGTGGTCACCATCCGCCGATCGAGATTACCTGGACGTGAGTCACCCGACATCGACGGCGGTTTAATCCACGGTCAAGTCGCCGGTAGCGGTGTGAATTCGGTGGAGTTCTCACAACGTTCGTGTCCGACAAACCGGGGCACGTCCACTTCGGGGATTTGGCAAATGGCATACTTGGAAAACTCATCACTAAGAAGAGGGCTATCTAAGTCATGACGGTTGCTGAAGCCGCAGACGTACTCGGCGTCTCCACCCAGACGATATACAACTACATCTATGCCGGAAAGCTTCGGGCGCGGAGGCCGGCCGAACGCTACATCCTGCGCGAGCGCGACGTGGCTGCCCTCGC
>JBAPWO010000077.1:0-16301 GCA_049283735.1 Candidatus Dormiibacterota bacterium | reverse complement strand
GTGTTGGCGTCGGCGTCGGCGTTGGCGTTGGTGTCGGCGTTGGCGTTGGTGTCGGCCCGTCACTTGGCGTCGGGGTGGCGGTCGGCGTCGGCGTCGGCGTCGGCGTTGGGGCTACAGTGCAGTGCGTCAACTCGAAGAGCAGTGCGCTGTCGGTCCCGCCGTTCTCATTCACCTGGGCGGTGGCGCTGATGAGCGTCACGCCCGCACCCGGAAGGGCCGAGGCGAACTTATCCGTGCCGTTGCCCCCGGTTCCCACCAGGAGCGCCGTGACACCGTTGTTGAAGGTCGCCGTCCCCGAGACGAAGCCGTCCGTGTCGCGGACCACGAACACCCAGGCGAGGTTGTCGGTGTTGTTGCACCCCATGATCGAATCCTGATCGGTCACGTTGCCCGGGTTCAGGGTCTCGGTCACGATGGCGACCGACGCGTGCCCCACCGCGGGGGTCGCGGCAAGCACCACGCCGCCCAGGAGCATCGCCGCCCCAGCAGCGATGGCTGCTCCAGCGCGTCGCCTGGTCAATCGGTAGCCAGGAACTCTCCTCATGATCTGCGTGCCCCCACTTTCTCGGTCCCCTTCCTCGGATTTGTCCCCGTCGGCCGAAGCCTAGGAGTTTCGAATAATGCATCGATCACAGCGAACCGTGCAAACGCATCTTCTCGCCCACCGCCCAGCATGTCAAGTGCGACGTTTCGGTGGTGAACCCGAAACGGGTCGCCGATCGACGCCGATGTGGGCACTTTGTGACTGGCTGCGATTTGCTGATACGATCGGCGCGATCCAGCCTGGGAGGCTTCGAGGGCCTCCAGGTCGGACGTCGTCAGGGGAAACTTTGGGGGATCTCAGGGAGGCATGAGGTGCACTCGAGGCACCCGCGTCGGCCGGTGCACGCCACCGGAGGACCGACGTGGGCCGCTCGGCCAGGCTCGGCGAGGAACCCGAGGTGAGTGACAATGCGCCCTCCGCCGTTCGTGTGCTCATCTGCGAGAACGACCCGATCATGCGATCCGCGCTCTGCGATCTGATTGCCTCGGTGCCTGGACTCGTGCTCGTGGGCTCCGCGGGCGACGCCGACGCCGCGGGCGATCAGGCCCGCGACACCACACCCGACGCGGTGGTGATCGATGTGCGCATGCCCGGCGGTGGCGGTCCCAGGGCTGCGCGCCTCATCGCGCGGCACGTTCCCGACGCACGCCTGATCGCGTATTCGGCCCACGCCGATCGCGAGGTCGTTGTCGCCATGCTCCAGGCCGGCGTCGACGAATACCTGGTCAAAGGAGTCGACGATGCCCAGCTGGTGGACGCGATCCGACGAAGCGGACGGGGGCGCATCGGGCTCCCGGCTGTCGACCTGCAAGAGCTCATCCTCGACCTTGCGGAGAAGCTCGCTGACACCGAGGCCCGCCTCGAGGCCGCCCAACGCCTGCTTGCGAATCAGAGCGGGCCGATTCGATGAGCCTTCCAATGGCCTCTCACGGCAATGACGAGGGAAATGTGGTCGCCTTCCGAGGGCGCGGAGGGCTGCCCTCACGGCGCGACGAAGGTCGCGCGCTCGCGCTCGCGGAGTTGTCGGAAGCCCTCGCCGAATCCATCACCGATACCGACGCCGTCGTCGAGCGCGTTGTCGAGTTGGTCTCGCGCGTTCTCGGCGACATCGCTGTGCTCCGCCTGCTCGACGACGAAGGAGCCCCGGTTCGCGTCGCCACGGCCGGCGATGTCGATGCTCGAAGGCGCGACCTGATACGCCGCCTCCTGCTGTCCGCGCCGACGGACGTGGCAGCTCTCGCACCCTTCCCGGCGGCGGTCCGCGACGCCCAGCCGATGGTGATCCACGGCGACGAGCTCGACACGGCCTTCGCGATGTTTGGCCCAGACGCCGGCCGGGTCCTCCGCGACCTCGGCGTCCACACAGCGATGATCTGCCCGCTGCGTGCGCTCGGGCGGGTGATCGGAACGCTTGGACTCTGGCGTGGTGCTGACAAGGGACCGTTCACCCAGCGCGATCAGCACTTCGCTCAGGAGCTGGCGGATCGCGCCGCCCTCGCAATCGAGAATGCGCGCTTGGTCGAGCGGCTCAGGACCGAGCTGGAGGAGCGCAAGAACCACGAGGAGAGCCTCCGGCTCACCGCCGAGCTACTACAGAGCGCCGATGAGACGCGCAGGGCGTTGATGGGCGATCTCGTCGAAGCGCAGGAGGAGGAGCGCCGCCGGATCGCCGTCGAGATCCACGACGACTCCATCCAGGCGATCGCGGCGATCGGACTGCGCCTCCAGATCCTCCGCCGGCAGGCGCCGACCCGGGAATTCTCCGAGCGCGTATCGGATATCGAGGGCACGGTGACCGAGGCGATCAGCCGTCTCCGCAGCCTCCTCTTCCGCCTCGAATCCGCGACGCTGGAGAAGGAGGGTGTGGCGTATGCCATCGCCCGCTCTGCAGAGGAGCTCTTTCCCGACAGCCCGCCACGCGTGCGGGTCGAGAACAGGCTCACTGCGGAGCCGCCCCGCTACCTCCAGGTTGTCCTCTTTCGCGTTGCCCAGGAGGCGCTCACCAACGTCCTCAAGCACGCCCGCGCCTCGGAGATCATCGTGGTGCTCAGCGAGGAGAACGACGGCACCCTCCTCAGCGTGCACGACGATGGTGTCGGGTTCGACGCGAATGAACTGAACACGCCCGCGCTTCCCGGACACATCGGGATGCGAACCATGCAGCAGCGGGCTCAGGCGGCCGGTGGCTGGCTGCGGGTCAAGAGCAAACCCCGGGGCGGCACCACCGTCCGCTGCTGGGCGCCGGACATCGACGAAGGGCAGAGTGTCATCACGTGACGGAGCTACGGCTCCGCCACCGCGGCGTCAGTCGGCTGGTCGGATGATCCCCAGACGGGTGGCGGTCGCGACGGCCTCGAGCTTGGAATGCGCGTGCAGCTTCTCGATCACGCTCTGCACGTGGTTCCGAACCGTCGCCAGGCGGATCTCCAAAACGGTGGCGATCTGGGGGTTGGAGCGGCCCTGGGCGAGCAGCCGGAGCACCTCCGTCTCCCTGGCCGTGAGATCAGATCCGGGACGCGCTCGGTCGGCCTCGCGTGCGACCAGCCGGCTGAGCAGTGCCGGCGAGATCACCGCCTCGCCGTTGTACGCGGCTCGAACCGCGAGGATCAATTCCTCGATGGTGTGGTCCTTGGTGAGGTAACCCGAACAGCCGGCCTCGATTGCCTGGCGAAGCACGCTGTCGTCCGAGGAAGCTGTGAGCATGACGATCCGAGCCGCGGGCGTGGTCGCCTTGATGCGCCGGGCAAGCTCAACCCCATTGCCGTCAGGCAATCGGTAGTCCATCAGGACGACGTCGGGATTGGTTTCGGCCGCCGCCTGCAGGCCATCGGCAGCGCTGCTCACCGCCGAGGTGACGGCGATGTCGTCGGCCTCATCGAGCGCTGCACTCAGCGCCTGCGAGAACATTCGATGGTCCTCTACGATGAGCACGCGGATCAGCCGCTCGCGACCGGATTCCCGGTCGGCGATCAGGGGGTCAGCGTTCGGTGGCTGATGCATTTGCCCTAGGGGCCGTGCCATCGATGCGTCTGCTCATATGACACATGTATACGAGAGGATCTTTGGGGATGGACAGGGTGCATACGTGCGGCCGCTTCTCCCTCCAATGTGAACGAGGCGCGCACAGCGCATCGTACGGCGCGATAGGGGCGGAACGGTGGTCATGAAGCTTCGGGGGCGCGGAGACCGTCCGGTCGACCTCGGCATCGCTGCTTCGCGGCGGATCGGCGATCTGCTCATCGACTCGGGCGCCGCCACCCGAGACCAGGTCAAGGTCGCGCTCAAACTGCAGCGTCGCGACCAGCGGCCGCTCGGCGAGATCCTCGTCGCGCTGGGGGTGCGCAGCGACCTGGTCACTCGAGCGCTCGCCGCAAAGCTGGGGCTGATCCCGCTCGACCTCGACACGATCGAAGCCGAACCCGAGGCGGTCGAGAGCCTCAGCGCCGCGTTCGCCCGTGAGCACCGGATCTTCCCCTATGGGGTGGACGAGGACGGCATCCTGCACGTCGCCACCATCAAGCCGGACGACCTGGCGCTGACCCAGCTGGTCACCGAGACCGTCCGCCGCGGCGTGCGAATGGAGTTCGCCGACGCTGACACCATCGAGCGCGCGCTCGACCGGTTCTACAGCGTGCACGAGAAGGTCGGCAAGGCGGTCGAGCGCGCGGTGCTCACGAGCGTGCGCGAAGACCGAGTGGCTGAGCTGGCCGTGGTCAGCCCCAACGCGCCGGTGGTGCAGATCGTCGATCTCCTGCTGACCCAGGGACTGCGCGACCGGGCATCGGACATCCATATCGAGCCGCAGGGGGACCGCTTGCGGATCCGCTACCGCATCGACGGCGCGCTGCGCGACGTGCAGACCCTGCCGAGCCAGTTGGGGGGGCCGCTGGCTTCAAGGCTGAAGATCATGGCCGACATGGACATCGTCGACCGGCATCGCGCACAGGACGGGCAGACGACGGTCAACGTCGACGGTCGCACCGTCGACATTCGCGTGGCCACGATGGAGACGATCTGGGGCGAGAAGGTGGTGCTCCGTCTGCTTGACCGCTCTCGCTCCCTCCTGCCCCTGGCGCAGCTGGGTTTGCGCGAGCAGGAGCATGAGTTGCTGCGGCGCCTGATTGCCTCGCCATACGGGCTGTTCATCGTCAGCGGCCCGACCGGGTCGGGAAAAACCACCACCCTCTACGCGGCGCTCAACGAGATGGATCGCGCCCTGAGCAACATCACGACCATCGAGGACCCCGTCGAGTATCAGTTCGACAACATCAACCAGGTCCAGATCAACCGACTGGCGGGCATGACGTTCGCCAACGGTCTTCGCGCGATCCTGCGCCAGGACCCCGACGTGATCCTGATCGGCGAGGTGCGCGATGAGGAGACGGCGCAGATCGCTGTGCAGTCCGCGCTCACCGGGCACCTGGTCATGGCGTCGCTGCATGCGGCCGACGCGGTGGGCGCGCTCTTTCGCTTCCTCGACATGGGACTGCAGGGATATCTCGTCGCGTCATCCGTCGTCGGCGTGGTTGCTCAGCGCCTGGTTCGGGTCAACTGCGTTCAGTGCAGCGCGGAGGTGGCGGTGCAGGCGCCGGAGCGGGATTTCTACAACGTGGTGCGCGGCCGCGAGCCCGGACGCAATCAGATAGCCGGCACCGGCTGCAGGCGTTGCAGTTTCACGGGTTTCTACGAGCGCACCGGGGTATTCGAATGCATGGGTATTGATGAGCAGGTGCGCGCGATGATCGTCGGCCACGCGACTCAGGAGCAAATTCGGCAATACGCACGCGGCGAAGGCATGCGCACGCTGCAGGATGCGGTGTGCGATCTGGTCGACGACGGCAAGACCACAATCGCCGAGGCGATGCGCACCGTGTACGTGCTTTAGAGGACAGGAATGGCACAGGTCGCCTCTGCCGCTACGACGCGTAAAAAAAGGACGTTTGGTCAGTCAGTTCGAAGCTTCCTCACATACAGTCCGTCCGCGGTCAAACCCCAGGTCATCATGCTCTTTTGCCGCCAACTCGCCTCCTTCGTGCGAGTGGGCGTTCCAGTGACCACCGCCATCGAGACGTTCGCCCAGGAGGCCACAACTCCCCGGCTTCGTGAAGCTTATGAAGCTGTCGCCAACGATCTCCAAACCGGTGTGCGCTTGAGCGACGCATTCGAGCGGCATCCGCACGTGTTCCCTCGGATCCTCTGCGACATGGTGCGGTCGGCTGAAGTGACAGGCAACCTCGACGTCGTTCTCCGTCAGGCTGGTCGACACATCGAACGGGAGGCGGCGGCGCGACAGAAGATCAAGGCAGCTATGACCTATCCGGCAGTGATCTTCAGCTTTGCCATCGTGATCACCATTGGCATTGTTGTTTTTGTGCTTCCAAAGTTCAGTGACCTCTATGCATCGTTAGGGGTGTCCACGCCGGGCATCCTGAACGCAATGCTCGGGCTTTCAGCCTTCATCAGTCACAACGGAGCGATCATCGCGGCGATCGCTCTCCTGATCGTCGTCTCGGCTGGAATCGGTGTGCGCACCGACCGTGGGCACTATCTGGTCGACAACGCTTTGCTCAGGGTTCCAATCATCGCGGCCCTTCTCAGGACTTCAATGACCGAGCGATTCTGCCGCACCCTTGGCGATATGCTGGGTGCCGGAGTACCCATCAGCCAAACGTACGGAGTCGTGATCGACAACGTTCGCAACCAGGTATTCAGGAGAAAGCTCGAACAGGTCGGCCCAGCCCTGGCCGCCGGGCAAGGCCTGTACCGACCTCTCCAGAGGTCGGGCGTATTCGCGCCTGCGGTCATCCAAATGTTCCGCGTTGGTGAGGAGACGGGCCACCTTGACCTCAATCTCACTGAGGCTGCGGACATGTATGAGGAAGAGCTCGATTATCGGATCAAGCGGCTGACAGCGTTTCTGGAGCCGGCAATGATCATCTTCGTCGGTCTCATCGTCGGGTTCGTTGCTGTGACCCTGATCACCTCAATCTACTCGCTCGCTGGCGGGTTCAAGGCGTAGGCATGATCAAGTGGTTGTTCCGCCGCAGGCCGCCGCGCATTGGAGCACATCGGCGACGGCAGGGTCATCAAACCCAGGTCGGGCTCACGCTGATCGAGAGCCTGGTGACCATCGCGGTGATGTCCGTTGGCGTCGTGGGAATAGGTTTTGCACTGGCTACGACCGAGCAGGTGGCACTTATCACCCAGGATCAGTCGCAGCTCGAGGTCGCGATGCGGCAATTGTCTGACTTCGTTCGGGACTCAACCCCATTGACGGGGCTGGCGTATCAGCTGTGCGCGACCACTGCAGCCTACAATTCTCATCTTCCGACGCCACCTTTGGGTGTGACCGCATGGAGCACATCCGCGGTGTATCTATCGACCAGCGGGACGCGCAACCTTGTTGCCACGGCGCCGATCAAGTACTGCGTCACGCAGGGCACCTGCACGGATACGAAGCCCTGTGATTGGGGCGTCCAGGAAATCATCCTCAGCGTGTCGCACGGCACGCGGTCGTTGACTCGGACCGTATGGAAGAGCCAGTCGTGGTGAGCGGATCACACTTGATGCGCCATCCGGGACACCGGCACGAATGCGGCTTCACGCTTATCGAAGTCATTGTCTCGATGACAATACTGGCAATCATCGGAGGCGCCATCGCCGCCATTTTCTCGGTCGGTTTCGAGATTCTTCGTCCTGGCGGCCCACAGGCGCGGCTGCTGGGCTCCCATGACCTGATGGTGCTGGAGCAGGCGCTCGGCAAGGACGGTGCTCGCGCAGCGTGCGTCCAGACGCCTGCCTCCGACACACCGTACGGTAGCTGTCGTAACGGCTTCGCCAAGCTTCACACCGACAAGATCAACGACTGTCCAGACGCCGACCTCTGCTTCGGATGGCCGCAAGTCTCGGACTCCTCATGTCATGTAGCCGTGTATGCGATCGGCTCGAATACCACGGCGCTGAGGACTGAGTACTCGGTATCCTCGAGCGGATCCGTCTCGAAGGTCGCCGCCTCGGTGCTAGCACGAGAGGGCGCGGTAAACGTACAGGTTGGTGCTGTGGTCGCAGTTGCGCCGCCGGGAGAGACCTATTCGTGGGTACGCTCGATTCCGGTGAGCATCACAGCAGTGGGCGTCGCCAAGGGCCCTTCTGAGACCTTGGTGCTTCACCCCATCGCCACCGACCCAGCCGGTTCAGCCTCGGCGATAACGAGTGCGGGTAATCCGTGCTAAATCATACGTCGCATCGTCGCCGCGTCCGAGAGCGCGGTCAGTCGTTGATCCTGGCGATCGCCTTCATCGCATTCTTCGGTCTTGTCGTGGTCTCGGTGCTAGGCGTAGGCAGCCTGACTGAACTGCAGCACGTTCACACGGAGTCGACTGCTACCAGCGATTCGAGTGCCGAAGGGGGCGCGGCGTATGCGGCTGCGGACGCTGGACGGAATCAGAATGATCTTTCCTTGACGTGCGCTCCCGGCGATGGTGGGCAACTCATCATGCAACCAAAGCCTGGAGCGACCTCCGATTCGGTCGGCTACACGGCCAATGCCTGCAATCCTGGACAGACACAATCCTCGGGCGGGGGACCAGGTGCCAATTGTTTGCTGTGCATTCTGAACCTCTCCCGCTCTCCGACTGCGCCCACTGCCCAAGTCCTGAGCCTCCACTGTGCCCAGTGCGCCGGCGCGGACGTGACGACCACCGGGGGCGACGATTACATCAATGGCAGCGTCACATCGGGAAGCACGTTGACAGCCGGACCGTCCGGCGCGCACGTCCGCCTCTTGTCCGGAGCAGGTCTTTGCGGTGGCTGCAGCCCAACTCCGACGTCCTACGCGCCAGCTATCGCTGACCCGCTTGCCAGCCTCGGCGCCCCGTCGCCGGCTGTTACGAATATGCCATCGGGGTGTACATCATGGAAGGCAGCCAATGGTTGCACCGAAAACCTCGCCGGCGACGAAGCCACCACGGTGGAACCCGGACTTTGGGCAAGCCTGACGGTGAGCGGTGAGGCGGCCGTCACCATGGCACCTGGCACGTACGTCTTTACCGGCCTCCTCAGCGTCAGTGGTAACCAGGCGAGCCTCTCTGGTCCCAACGGGGTTGCGATCTTCTTGACATGCCCGGGCTACGGTCCTAAGGGTGCACTTTGCGCAGCGACTGGCAACAGCGGTGGGTCGGTCAACCTCAGCGGCAATAGGGCTCAGGCGACGTTTAGTGCGCCGACGACCGGCCAGTACGCGGACATTGCGGCCGTGGCGGACCCACACCTACTCGATCCTGGCGGAGCCACCGCTTGCGAGAGTGGCGAGGGTACCTGCGTCTACCAGACAAGCGGACAAGGCGCGTCCGTCTCAGGGACCATCGATCTGCGCTCTGGTGGCCTTTCGCTGCAGGGCAACGCGGGTGACACGATCACTGGCAGATTGATTGCGAATTCGTTGTTCATGAGTGTGAGCGGGCGGATTGGCAGCGGCCTCAGCCTGAGCAGTCCCGGACCGCCTGTTTCGATCAGCGCTTGCGGGGTATTTGACGACTCGGTAACCGGGATGACCGGTGGCGTGAGCGCCTCCGGCAGGGCCATCATCCAGTCCCAGTGTGGGGCTGCTTCGCTCAGCGGCGTCGTAGCCTTCAACTACACGCCATGAACCAACTGGAACGCACGGGCTACCGTGATCTTGATCACCCAGAATGAGGTATTTGCATCTATTGCTGTGCGAGCGCTGGCGATGATGATGAGCCCCGAGGGGAGCGGCCTTTTTGGCCTGCCAGAAAAATCAGAATCTGACAAGAGGAGGACGACATACCATGGATGACATTTACAATCGGGTGGCCCGGCGGCGGCACCAGGGTCAACGAGGATTTACTCTCATTGAGCTGCTGGTCGTTATCGCCATCCTGGCCGTCCTCGCGGCGATCGTCATCTTCAACGTAACCGGCGTGGTCCAGAGAGGCAACACCGCCGCGTGCCAGACGGACTTGCAGACGGTCCAGACGGCCAGCGACGCGTACTACAGCGACAACGGAGCGTATGCGGCTTCCGTGGGGGCGCTGTCGCCCACTTACATCCACACCATTCCCACAGACCTGGGGACGGTGACAATCAACACTGACGGGCACGGGCTCGTCAAGAGCACAGCCTGCAGCTGACCGGCTAGAACCGCGCGTAATCAAGGGTCCGCCGTATGCAACGGCGGACCCCTTCCTTTATTGTCGAGGAGTCAGCGTCAAGTTCCTCGGACCTGACCGCTCTAGCGGTGCATACTCCGCTGGCTCCGCTCGTGCCATGACGACGCCGAACTCCGTCGTCCTCGCCACCACCGTGGTGTTCGCTGCGCTCCTCGGTGGCGCACTCGGCTCCTACGCCGGCGTCGTGGCGTCACGGGGCTGGCGCGCGTCGCTTGGCGGCCGTTCGCACTGCGACACCTGCGGTCGCTCCCTCTCCTGGTACGAGTTGGTCCCTCTGGTCAGCTTCTTCGCGCTGCGCGCCCGCTGCCGTACCTGCGGCGCGTCAATCGGCTGGGGTCCGCTTCTCTGGGAGGCCGGCGGCGCGGCGATCGCGCTCCTGATCGCACTCCCCCTCCTGCTGACGCTCGGCGTCTGATGCCCTCTCCCAAGTCGCTCAGCCGAGCGCGTGCAGGTTCCCGATGACCACGAGGGCTGTCCACACGGCCAATGCCGTGCCAACCCAGACTGCGACGCGCCTGGGCATCGCCACCAGCATTGCGACGATCAGGCTCACGACGATACCTTTGGCCGCCCACAGTCCAGCCGCGCCATAGGCGTTGTATAACGAAGCTCCGAACGCGTTGCGTTCGCGCAGGCCGTCGCCGAGCGCCGTCACAGTGGTCATGACATCGAGAACACTGAAGAGCGCATAGGTCAGGATGGCGAAGTAGAAGGCCGCATTGCGATCCCGAGGGTCAACCCGCGAGAGCATCCGGCTGCGCACCATGGTCCTTGAGTCTACGACGCCGTACCCTTCCCGGGAGTCGCCAGAACCTCGGGCGGCCTGAGGAGTGCCTACGCCGAAAGCAGCGACGGCGGTGGCGGCGGCAACGCGGCTTCATCAACACCAACCGACGCATGCGTGACGTACGGCGTCCGGTGCCTGATGACCTCGTCCGGAAACATCGAGCGCGCCACCGCGTCTGCCTCGCTGACCATCCCCGAGCGGACGAGCCATCCGAGCGCGGCCTCGAGCGTGCACATGCCTTCGTCCGAGGATGTGAGCATGACATTGCGGAGCTGCGCCACCTTGTTGTCTCGGATCAGGTTGCGCACCGCGACATTTGCCATGAGCACCTCGAACGCAGCGACGCGACCGCCACCGATCCGGGGCAGCAACTCCTGATGGACGACGGCAAGGAGTGTCGAGCCGAGCTGGACCCGAATCTGCTGCTGCTGCTCGGGCGCGAAGACGTCGACCATGCGGTGGATCGCCTGCGCGGCGTCATTGGTGTGCAGTGTGGCGAAGACGAGGTGGCCGGTCTCGGCGACGGTCAATGCGATGGCGATCGACTCGAGATCGCGCATCTCCCCCACCAGGACGACGTCCGGGTCCTCGCGCAGCGCGCTGCGCAGCGCCGCCGCAAACGTCGGTGTATCGACGCCGACCTCACGCTGATCGATGATCGAGTTCCGATGCGCATGTACGTACTCGATCGGGTCCTCGATGGTGATCACATGGCATGAGCGCTGCGTGTTGATCGCGTCGATGAGGCTCGCCTGCGTCGTGGACTTGCCGGCTCCGGTCGGGCCGGTGAAGAGCACCAGACCGTGCGGCGCGGAGGCGATCTTTCCGACCGAGTCGGGCAAGAGCAGTTCCGCGAAACTTGGGATGTGTGTCGGGATTGCCCGCAGCGCAATGGCGACGGTGCCGCGCTGGCGGAACGCATTCCCGCGCACCCGTCCGCGGGCTCCCCACTCGAACGAGAAGTCGACTGCATTCTGCTCCGACAGCGCGATGCGCTGTTGCGGGGCCAGAAGCTCGCGGGCGAGGCCGTCGGTCTCCTCGGGACGGAGTTCCTCGTCCCGGTAGCGCACGAGAATTCCGTCGATGCGCAACATCGGCGGCGCCCCCGCGCTGATGATCACGTCGGACGCGCCACGATCGAAAAGGGCATCGAGAAGCTCGCGAACCGATACCGATTCCATGCGCCCAGTCAACCACAGCGGGGTCCCGCGCAACGTGATGCATCTGTGTCAGCGGCCCAGAGGGGGTGCGCGGACCGACCCGCGCCTGCCCGTTGGCCTGCGCCGATAGCCGCGTCGGCTACCGGCGCAAGACCCGGTACGCGATCGTTAGAAGGAGATCCTCCAGATCCCGCGGCCGTGGGTGCCCGCGTAGATGTAACCGTCGGGACCGACGGTGACGTCATTGACCGAAGCGTTGGGCAGCCCGGTGCCGAGCCTCGACCACGAGGTCGATGCACCGTGGCCGGCGGCTGCGGTGAACATGCCGAGGTCCGTCGCCAGCGCCAGCTTGCCGTGGTCGAGCACCAGGGCATCAGACGCGACGTCCGGAAGGTTCCCCGAGATGTCGGTCCAGGACACGCCGCCGTTCAACGTCTCGAAGACGTGGCCGACGCCGCCACCAGGGACGAAACGGCGCGAGTAGCCGTTGAAGATGGCATAGGCGTGGGCGGGATTGGTCTTGTCGACCGTCATGCCGGCGATGAATCGGTTCGGCAGGCCCGTCATGCTGACCTGGTGCCAGGTCCCGCCGTAGTTGGTGGCGATGCCCCGCCCGAAGCTCGGGCCTGGGTTGCCGCCACCGGCGACCCACGCCGCATAGATGATGCCGCCGCCGTTAGCCGACGACAGCGCGGTGACGGAGTTGCCGGCCCCGGTGTCGTACACGTTGTGCCACGAGCACGCCGTGTTGGTGCAGGCCGTGGTCCAGCCGTCGGAGGTGACCCAGACGTCCTCCCCACCGGTGATCCAGACGTTCTTGTTCTGCTGGTCCATGGTCAGCGGCGTGACGAACCGGGCCGCCGGATCGCAGCCGGCTCGTGGGCCGCCGGGGAGCCCGGTGATCGACTGGCCCGCGCACGTCGGGCTGACGAAATCGTTGAACGAGTGACCCCCCGTCGTCGACGAGTACATGGTGCCGTCGACATACTCGCCCACCATGTTGTTGGCGTTCTGCGGATCGACAACGACATCGAAGCCGTCACCGCCGGCGGGTTCGACCATCTGCGAGCTGCCCGTCGCGAGCAGCGACGTGCCGTTGTCCTGCAGTCCGCCCCAGACCCCGATACCGCGACCGCCGAGCTTGCCGGCGCGCGCGTCGTAGTACTGCAGGTCCCCGAGCGTCGCGTTGAGGTCGGTCCAGTTGCCGTCCTCCGCCGTGTCCGACAGCGGACGGCTGTAGACGCCGCCGTCGTTGCCGATGACGATCTTGCTGTCGACAATCATCATCGCGTGCTGGTCGGGATGCGTCACGTTGGGACACGATGGGGGCGATGTGTAATCGCACCCGAAGTTGTAGTTCCAGTACGGGCTGGCGGTCACCCACGTGGTGCCGCTGTCCGTCGACTCGTAGACCTCCTCCAAGCCTGCGTACACGTGCGCCGGGTTGTTGGGATCGACGGCGAGGTCCTGGTTGTACCAGGTCTGGACGCCGGGCGTTCCGAAGGTCGGCGACGCTGAACCGGAGTTCGCCAACTTGGTGGCGTCCGCGATCTTGGTCCACGGTCCGCTCACGCTGGCGGGCGTGGCGGCAGTCCCGCTGGAGACAAAGATTCCCTGGAGGACCGACGCGGCCCCGGCTGCCTGCGCTGCCGGCGACTGCACGATGGCGTAGAGCTTGGTGCCATCGGCCGAATAGGCGAAGGTGGTACGGCCGATGTCGGAGGCGTTGATGTCGCCCGTCGGAGTCACCAGGGCAAACGACGCGCCGCTATTGGTCGACGCGTAGAACCCGTTGTTCGCCGTGTTGCCCGGCCCATGCCAGCCGATCGCGGCGATGACGTCAACCCCGGCCGAGCCCGGCACTATTGCAACGTCGGTGACCTGCTGGTCGTACGGGGGGTTGTCCACCGCGCCCGCCGGATCGAGAACCTCGGTCCACGTGGTTCCACCAGCGGCGAAACGGAAGAGGCCGTTGTCGGTTGCGGCATAGGCGTTGCCACTCGGATCGAACGCCAGCCGAAAGGTGGTGTGCGACACGAGGGGGTTGGTGCCTGCAGCATCTCCGACGCGTGCGAAGGTCGCGCCGTCATCGGTGGTCCGGTAGACACCGGTCCCCGCGTAGCTGTCCTGGGAGACGTTGGCCTCGCCGGTCCCGACCCACAGCGAGCCGTCGAGCGGGTTGACCGCGAGGGCGCCAATTGCGAGCGACGGCATGGTGTCGAACACGGCTGTCCAATGCTGGCCCTGGTCCGTCGACCGCCAGACCCCGCCATCGGCGGTGCCGGCAAACCAGTCACCATTGGCCGTCTCGGCGAGCGCCGTCGTTCGGCCGCCGACGATCGAGAAGCCCGCCCCCTCGTTGCCCCAGAAGGGGTCCGTGTAGTTGGACGGCTGGGCGTTGTAGGGCTGGTTGGTCACCTCCTGCCACGCCGACCCGGACACCGGGAGCGTCGCCGCCTGCTGCGATGCGCTGACCAGTGCCGCGCCTGAGACAGTGGCCGCCGGAGCGCTCCGCTCGTTCCCGTATTGGGCGATCTGGCCGGCAAGGTCGCCGTCGTCGCGGGTCTGACTGGAGCCCGCCGCCGCGCTGTGGGTCTTCGCGTAGGCGTTGTTCGCCAGCTGCCGAGCAGCAGCGCCGTGAACACCACCGGGCGCGGCTACGCCGGCACCTGATAGCGAGATTGCCGTGCCGATCGCCGCCGTTCCCGCCAGGGCGACACGCCATCCGAATCGATGCATCGATCTCTCCCCTATCGGCTCAACCGCGGCTAGCGGCTGAACCAGGCCGTTTCTCTCGATGGCGGTGATCCTAACAAAACCACCACACGCACGAAAAGGCGCAACTGGAACGCTACGGACCGGCGCTCCCCTTATTTCCGGCTCGTCTGTGCCTCGGCAAAGACCGGTCGGGTGAGCCTCCCGAGCGACAGGCTCAACGCCGTCCAGGCGACCCCGATGAGGAGACCGCCGAGTACGTCGCTCGGCCAGTGGGCGCCGACATAGATGCGGCTGAGCGCGGATGCGACCACGAGGACGACGGCGAAGAACCAGCACGCGACATACATCGGCCGGGGCAGGCCGCGAGCCAGCAGGACCATGGCGAGAACGCTCAGCCAGACGAAGAACCCGACGTGGCCGCTGGGGTAACTGAACCCGATCAGCTTGGACGTTGTATGCGCCACACCCTCGGGCCGGGGGCGCTGGACGATGATGTTCACGACGTTGTACACCGCTGAGTAGATCGCCGAGAACGCCACCAGCGGCGTTGCCGGTCGGCGCAGCAGGAAGGTGAGGGCGATGACCGCCGCGCCCACGCCGAGGCCGACGAACCCCGAGAACGCTGATACGAACGCGTTGAACCATTCGAACGGCCCGACTGCGACCGACTGCACGGCGACCTCGATGGGGCGGTCGAAGAAGAACGGCGCGGGATGCATCGCGACCAGCACCGAGAGCACCACAAAGAGGAAGCCCGACACGACCGCCACCGACATCAGGATCGGGTTGACGTCGCCGGTCAGCCGGTGCAGCCTCGCCGATGTCCCCTCGCGGCGCGATCCGGTCGCAACTGTGGAAGCCCGTGCCATACGCAAGTATTATATCGTCACTATCATGTTGAAGGCCAAGCGGGTCCGGCTGTGAGCACGGGTGCGGTCGAATCCGCGGTGCAGGATGGAACCCAGGCGGCGCAGGAGGTCCTGGCGGGCCAACCGGGGCAAGCCGCACGGCGCTGGCTTGGGCCACTGGCTCTGATCGCCTTTCTGCTCTTCACGGTCCTGACGATCGTGGTGGCCAGCGGCGTCACCCGCTCGGGGTTCGACCTCCCGGTCGAGCGTGCCGTGCAGCACGTGCCCTGGGGTCCGCTCACCTACTGGATGACCCTGACCAACGTCACCGGCGGTCTCATCCAGGACCTGTTCGGCGTTGCGGTCGTCGTTGCGCTCTTCATCTGGGATCGGAGGGCGGGGTGGCTGATGGCGTTGGGCGCGGTCGGCAGTGCGCTCGACCAGGTCGTCAAGGTGTCGGTCGCGCGCCACCGCCCCACGGCCGACCTGGTCACGATCCTCAACCCGTCGAGCGGCTACAGCTACCCGAGTGGCCATGCCCTCTTCTTCACCTGGCTGGCCTTCATGCTGGCGATCGCCATCTCGCCGCATGTCCGTCGTCGCTGGCGGGCGGTGGTCTGGACACTCGCCGGCGTCGTGATCCTGCTCGCCTGCATCGGTCGCATCTGGGCGGGGGCGCACTGGCCCACCGACGTCATCGGAGGGTTCCTGCTCGGCCTCGGGTGGTCCGCGTTCATCCTCTGGCTGCCGGAACGCTGGCTGCCGACACCGAGCCGGCGCTGGATTCCGAGGCGGCGGATCTTCCCGCGGCGGTCGAGCGCATGACCGGCGGCGACGGTAAGGCGACCCGCGTTCTGATCATCAGCGTTGGTGCCAAGGGCGTGACCGAGGCGACGCAACGCAAGCTCGAGGCCGCGTTCCCCGGCTACCTACAGATCGAGTTCGATGCGCGAAAGGATTTGCGCCGCTGCCTGAGCACTCGCGCGACCGTCGTGGTCGCGGGTGGCGATGGCACCGTCGGCTCAATCGCGCGAGCGCTGGCGGGGAGCCGCCGCC
>JBAPWO010000076.1:0-11942 GCA_049283735.1 Candidatus Dormiibacterota bacterium | reverse complement strand
GATGCGTTCACCGCGGATTTCCAGGACCACATCACTCGCTATGCATGGGGCGCTGTCTGGTCGCGTCCGGGGCTGGATCGACGCACGCGCAGTTGCATCACCGTTGCGATGCTGGCTGCGCAGGGCTCGGAGCACGAGCTTGCGCTGCACGTGCGTGCGGCGCTGCGCAACGGCGTCAGCGTCGAAGAGCTCAAGGAGATCCTGATCCAGGTCGCCGTCTACGCCGGCGTTCCGCGTGCGAATCGTGCTTTCAGCATCGCTCGTGGCGTGCTCGCCGGCGACGCTCCGGCGAGAGAGCCGATGTGACCGACGCTGACCGACCGGGTACCGCACGCGTGGAGCGGGGCATCGGCACGGATTTCGTGCAGTCACTGGAGCGTGGGCTCGCGGTCATCCGCGCCTTCGACGCGGAACACCCCGAGCTCACGCTGAGTGAGGTCGCCCGGGTGGCCGGGCTGACTCGTGCCTCGGCACGGCGGTTCCTCCGCACCCTGTGCGAGCTTGGGTACGTGCGCAGCAACGGACGCCTTTTCGCATTGCGGCCTCGAGTGCTCGAGCTCGGATACGCGTACCTGTCGAGCCTCAGCCTCCACGAGGTCGCGCAGCCGCACCTCGAGCGCCTGGTGAGCGTGCTCCGCGAGTCATCGTCAGTCTCGGTGCTCGACGCCGACGATGTCGTCTACGTCGCCCGGGTGCCGACACGCCGGATCATGACCATCACCATCAGCGTCGGCACGCGGTTCCCGGCCTACGCGACGTCGATGGGTCGCGTGCTGCTTGCCGGTCAGAGCGATGAATGGCTCGACGGGTACTTCGCGACCGTTGAGCTGCGCCGTCTGACCGCGCGGACCGTCACCGATGCTCCAGCCCTGCGCGCGGAGCTGCTCCAGGTACGAGAGCAGGGCTGGGCATTCGTCGACGAGGAGCTCGAGGAAGGGCTCCGGGCTGTCGCCGCTCCGATCAATGACCTCTCCGGACGGGTGATCGCCGCCGTCAACGTCTCATCGCCGGTGAGCCGCGGGAGCGCCGACCTGGTTCGCAGCGAGTTCCTGCCGCACCTGCTTGCCGCGGCACGCGGTATCGAGGAGGATCTGAGTCGACGCGGCGCGCAGACATCCACGCGCTTGGGGGCATAACTGTGCCGGTCACGCACGCCGGTGACATCGATATGTACTACGAGCTGCACGGCTCGGGGGAGCCGCTCGTGATCATCGGTGGGCTCGCGAGTGATATCTCGCAGTGGGGGTGGCTCACCGACTGGTGCGCGCGGACCAGCCAGGTGCTGGCCTTCGACAACCGCGGCGCCGGACGCACCGACAAGCCCGACGCGCCGTACACGATCCCGATGATGGCCGGCGACACCGACGCGCTCATGGAATCGGTCGGCATGTCGCACGCCACCGTGCTCGGAATTTCCATGGGCGGGCGGATCGCGCTCGACCTGGCGCTCGAGCACCCGGCTCGGGTCGCCCGGCTCATCCTCGTCAGCACGTCGGCCTCAGCGCGGCCCGAAACGTCGACCTCACGCATGGAGATGCTGAGCATTCTCTCGAGCCTCGTGTTCAGAGGCAAATATCCGCAGCCGCGCTACGCGTTCGCCCGCCAGCGTCAGGCCTTGCGCGCGTACGACTGCACCGACCGCCTCGACCAGATCCATGTCCCGACCACCATCCTGCACGGCCGGAGGGACAGGATCGTCACGTTGCGAGACGCGGAGGCGATGCGTCGTAGCATCACCGGATCGCAGTTCGTGACCTTCGGCGGCGGGCACCTCTTCTTCCTCGTGCGCGAGCGCAAATGGTTCCTCGACACCGTGGCGAGCGCGCTGGCCGCTCGCTCGTCACTGCCCGCGTCGTGAGCATCCTCAGCGCGGCCGCCAGCGGCTGTGCCGGGTCTGCGCCTCACCCTCGCGGATGAGCTGCAGCCTGGGCTTGGGCCCGTCGCTGCGTCCAGCCTGCGGCTTGCGGCTGCCTGCTCGCAACGGGTCCGGCCACTCGGCTCCCGGTCCCGAGTAGCCCTGGTCGGCGGCCGCATGAAGCGTCCACTGCGGGTCGTAGAGATGTGCGCGCGCAAGCGCGCACAGATCGGCGCGGCCCGCGAGCACCAGTGAGTTGACGTCGTCGTACGAGGAGATGACGCCGACCGCGATGGTCGCGATCCCCAGCTGGTTTCGGATGCGGTCCGCATACGGCGTCTGATACGAACGGCCGAACGCAGGGCTCTCGTCCTTGGTCACCTGACCCGTGGAAACGTCGATGGCGTCGGCTCCGTGCCCGGCGAACGCGCGCGCGATCTCGACGGCGTCGTCGGCGTCGATGCCACCGGGGTACCAGTCGCTTGCGGAGATGCGCACGGTCACCGGCTTGTGCCCAGGCCACGCGGCGCGCACGGCGTCAAAGACCTCGAGCGGAAAGCGAAGCCGGTTCGCCAGCGTTCCGCCGTACTCGTCCGACCGTTGGTTCGAGATCGGCGAGATGAAGCTGGAGAGCAGGTACCCGTGCGCGCAGTGCAGCTCGAGGAGGTCGAACCCGGCCCGCTCACCGGCAGCGGCCGCGAGGACGAACTGCTCGCGGATCTCCGCCATCTCGTCGATGGTGAGCTCGCGGGGCACCTGGTTCGCGCCCGAGTAGGGAATCGGGGAGGGCGCCACAACCCCCCAGTTCGCTGAAGGCAGCGGCTCGTCCATCCCCTCCCACATGAGCCGGGTCGATCCCTTTCGCCCGGAGTGTCCGAGCTGCAGACCGATGCGCGCAGTGGTCTTGTCGTGCACGAAATCCACGATTCGCCGCCACCCGGACTCGTGCTCGGGCGCGTACATGCCGGTGCACCCCGGCGTGATCCGGCCGGTCGCCGAGACGCAGACCATCTCGGTCATCACCAGCGCCGCACCTCCGAGTGCCTTGCTGCCGATGTGCACGAGGTGAAAATCGTCGGGCATGCCATCGCTCGCCGAGTACATGTCCATCGCCGAGACGATGACGCGATTCTTCAACTCGAGGTCACGCAGCCGGAACGGCTGGAACATCGGCGGGGTATCGGCGTCAGCGCGCCGGTCGTGTGCGTCGACCTGGCTCGCAAACCAGGCGTCGACGTCGCGCACGAATTCGGGATCTCGCAGGCGCAGGTTCTCGTAGGTGACCCGGCGGCTCCGGGTGAGGATGTTGAACGCGAACTGCAGCGGTTCCTGACGGGTGTACTGCCCGAGGTTCTCGAACCATTCGAGGCTCGCCTGCGCAGCCCGCTGCGTCGACACCACCACCGGCTTGCGCTCTGCCTCAAACGCCTCGAGCGCGAGCGCGACGCTCTCGTTCTCGTGCAGGCACGCGGCCAGTGCGAGCGCGTCCTCCATGGCCAGCTTCGTGCCCGACCCGATCGAGAAATGCGCTGTGTGGGCGGCGTCGCCGAGGAGCACGACATTGCCGCGATGCCAGCACTGGTTGCGCACCGTCGTGAAGCTGATCCACTTCGAATTGTTCGCGTTGACCGCGTGACCGTCGAGGATCTGCGCAAAGAGCCGGCGGATCTCGACGATACTCGCGACGTCACTCTCGCCCGGAGCGAAGCCACGGCCGGCAAGGGCATCGAAGCCTGCGCGGTGCCAGACGGCATCGTTCATCTCGACGATGAACGTGCTGCCGGTGGCGTCGTACGGATACCCGTGAATCTGCATGATGCCGTGCGGCGTCTCGACGATGTAGAACTTGAAGGCGTCGAAGACGAGGTCGGTCCCGAGCCACATGAACTTGCATTGACGGACGTCGAGCGTCGGGCGAAACGTCTCCGCATATCGAGCCCGCGTCGCCGAGTTCACGCCGTCGGCGCCGACCACGAGGTCATGGGTCGTGGCGAGCTCGTCCGCGGGCGGGGCCTCGCTGTTGAACAACAGCATCACCCCAAGCTCGAGACACCGGGCGTGCATGATGTGGAGCAACCGCTTGCGGCTCATCGCCGCAAAGCCGTGTCCCCCGGATGTGATCACCTCGCCGCGGTAATGGATGTCGATGTCGTCCCAGCGCGCGAACTCGCGCGACATCGCGGCGTGGATCGTCGGGTCGGCGTGCTCGATGCCGCCGAGCGTCTCGTCCGAGAACACCACCCCGAACCCGAAGGTGTCGTCGTCGGCGTTGCGCTCCCATACGGTGACCTCGTGGCTCGGATCGAGCTGCTTGGCGAGCGCCGCGAAGTAGAGTCCGCCCGGCCCGCCCCCGACAACCGCAATTCGCATGTGAGTCTGGGCGCAACTGTAAAGTGTGGAACCTCGTGAATGTGGCGTCCTCAGCATGCCTGCATCGATTCGTTTCGCCGACCTGACATCGCCGCGCGCGCGAGCCTTGCTCGACGCCGGCCCGGCGCCCGTGCTGCTCCTGCCCGTCGGCGCGGTGGAGCCGCACGGCCCGCACGCGCCACTGGGCACCGATTCGATCATCTCGACGGCGATCTGCGAGCGCGCGGCCGGGGCGCTCTCAGGCGACCGCGCGGTGCGCGCGCTCGTGCTCCCCGAGATCGCCTTCGGTGTGACCCGCTACGCGGCGGCGTTCACCGGCGCGGTCACGATCAGCGAAGGGACCCTGCATGCGATGGTCGTCGAGGTCTGCGCGTCGTTGCGCGCCCAGGGCTTCGCTCACCTGGTGATCGTCAACAGCCACTTCGAGCCCGCCCACGTCGCCACCCTGCGCCGGGCAGCCGAGGAGGCCAGGGTGGGATTCCTCGATCTCACCCGGCGCGCCGTCGCGGAGCACCTGACCCCGGAGTTCCAGAGCGGGGCGGCCCATGCCGGGCGCTACGAGACCTCTCTGGTGCTGGCGACCCGTCCCGAGCTGGTCGAGGCCGAGATCATGCGCCGCCTGCCCGCATTCGAGCTGAACATGCCCGCGGCGATGGCGGCGGGGCACACCGACTTCCTCGCCATGGGCATGGACCGGGCGTACTGCGGCGCCCCGGCCGAGGCGACCGCTCCCGAGGGTGACGCGACCCTGGCGACGCTGACGCGTCTCCTGGTCGACCTGATCCGTGAACAGGTCGAGACCAAGCCCGGGCCGTGAGCGCCGCGGGCGTGACCGAGCCCAGCCTGAACCTCGCGACCCGCTTCGTGGACCGCAACACCGATGAGGGGCGGGGCGACTGCACCGCGCTGGTCGGACCCGCGGGAAGCACCACGTACGCCGAGCTCGCGGAGCTCACCAACCGGGTGGGCAACGCGCTCCTCGAGCTCGGCGTCCGACCCCACCAGCGCGTGCTCCTCGCGCTCGCCGACTCACCGGCGTTCGTGGCGACCTGGTACGCGGTCCAGAAGATCGGGGCCGTGACCGCGGAGGTGTACACGTTCCTCCTGCCCAAGGACTACGCGTACTACCTGGACTACACGGGCGCCACGGTCGTGGTCGTCGACGGCGCCACGCTCGAGCGGGTGCGCGAAGCATTGAGCGCAAGCCCCGCGCGGCCGACGCTGCTGGTGGTCGACGCCAGGGAGACCGCGCTCCGCCATGGCGAGGTGTCGTTCGAGTCGCTGGTCGCGCGCCAGCCGGCGCATCTTGACGCGGCGCCGACGGGTCGGGACGACATCGCGATCTGGAAGTTCACCACCGGCAGCACGGGCAGGCCGAAAGCATGCGCGCACACGGCGCGGAGCCCGATCGCGAGCTATGAGGGCTACGCCCGGGGCGTTCTCGACATCCGTGCGGACGACATCGTCCTGCCGGTCCCGAAGCTGTTCTTCGGCTACGCGCGCGACCTCGCGGCGCTCTTTCCCTTCGGCGTCGGCGCCTGCGGGGTGATCTTCGCGGATCGGACGACCCCGGAGCTGATCTTCGAATTGATCGCGCGCCACCGGCCGACCATCCTCGTCAACGTTCCCACCATGATGCAGGCGATGCTGGACCATCCGAGCGCGTCCGGCCAGGACCTGAGCTGCCTGCGCCTCTGCACGTCCGCGGGCGAGGCCCTCCCCGAACCGCTGCACCATCGCTGGGACGACGCCTTCGGCGTCGAGGTTCTCGACGGGATCGGCTCGTCGGAGGCCTACCACATCTACATCTCGAACCGACCCGGGCGCGTCCGCCCCGGCTCGATCGGCGAAGTGGTTCCCGGCTATGCCGCCGACGTGGTCGACGACGATGGCCGGCCGGTGCCGGACGGGCACATCGGTCGGCTCTGGGTCCGCGGCGAGAGCGCGTCGCTGAGGTACTGGGAGGACGAGGCCGCATCGGCGCGCACCTTCGCGGGCTCGCTGGTCATGAGCGAGGATCTCGTGGAGCGCGATCCCAGCGGGTATTTTCTCTACCGAGGACGGGCCGACGATCTGCTCAAGGTCGGTGGCATCTGGGTGGCGCCGGCCGAGATCGAGCGCTGCCTCGCCACCCACCCCGACGTCGTCGAGTGCGCGGTGGTCGCGGCCGAACGCAACGGCCTGACGCGTGGCTGCGCGTGGGTGGTGCTCAAGCCGGGTGCGGTGGCGGCCGCCGAGGAATTGCAGGACTTCGTCCGGCAGCGGCTTGCACCGCACAAGGTCCCGCGCGACGTCCGTCTCGTCGACGCACTGCCGCGGACCGGATCGGGCAAGATCGACCGCAGCGCGCTTCGCCGGCTCACGACGGCAGGCGGTACAGGAGGTAGGCAGGGTTGACCCGATTCCGGGCTTCGGCCGGGTTCACGGAACGCTGGCAGAACTTCGACCTCAACGTCTCCGGGGGCGTGGCGACGATCACGCTGGCGCGTCCGGAGAAGCTCGGGGCGCTGACATTCGATGCCTACGCCGATCTCCGCGACCTGCTCGCCGAGCTGCCCCATCGCGGCGACGCACGCGTGCTGGTGATCGCCGGCAGCGGGCGCGGATTCTGCTCGGGGGGCGACGTCGTCGAGATCATCGGCGCGCTGCAGTCGATGCAGGCGGGGGATCGGCTCGAGTTCACGCGGATGACCGGATCCGTCGTCCGCGCGCTCCGCGAGTGCCCGCTCCCGGTGATCGCCGCGGTCAACGGCGTCGCCGCCGGCGCCGGCGCGGTGATCGCGCTCGCCGCGGATCTTCGTCTGCTCGCGCAATCGGCACGCTTTGCGTTCCTCTTCACCAGGGTTGGCCTGGCCGGCGCCGACATGGGCTCGGCGTACCTGCTGCCCCGCGTGATCGGGTTCGGGCGCGCCACCGAGCTGCTGTTGCTCGGGGACACGGTCGACGCCGAGCGCGCGCTCGAGATCGGCCTCGCCACCGCGGTCGTCGACGACGAGGCACTCGCAGAGGCGGCGCAGACCATGGCGCGCCGGCTGGCCGGCGGCCCGGCCCTTGCCTACTCCACGACCAAGGTGCTGCTCACCCGCGAGCTCGACATGGGTCTCGGCGGCTCCCTCGAGCTGGACGCGATGACCCAGGCGCTGCTCATGGGCAGTCACGATCACGCCGAGTACCACCGCGCCTGGACCGAAGGGCGCGCGCCAGTGTGGGAGGGGAGATGACCCACGACGAGCACGAGATCGTCACGTCGCGGGAGCTCGCGGCTCCGGTGGGATATGCGCACGCGGTGATCGCGTCACCGGGACGAACCGTCCACCTGGGGGGGCAGACCGCACAGGCTCCGGACGGGACGATATTCGGGGCGACGATGGTCGAGCAGTTCGACCTCGCGGCGCGAAACCTCGTCGCCGCGCTCCATGCCGCCGGGGGGCAGCCGGACGACCTCGTCTCGATCCACGTCTATGTGACCGATCTCCCCGCGTACCGAGCGTCCCTGCGCGAGCTGGGCAGCGTCTGGCGGACCCATTTCGGCCGCCGGTATCCCGCCATGGCGGTCCTCGGGGTGACCGGGCTGTTCGACCCGAGTGCGCTGGTCGAGCTGGTCGGTGTGGCGGTCATCCCCTGAGCGCCACTTATGCGCACCTGAGCGAGGCTCATCGCGATCTCCTGGCGCGGAGCGAGACACTGGCGCGAGATATCCTCACGCCGATCGCGCGCAGCGGCGAACCGGGAAGGGTCAATCGCGAGCTGGTTGCCGCGCTCTCCACGCACGGGCTCGTGCCCGAGGTGCTCCGTCCAGGTCGTGAGGTCCCAGCGCTCACCCTGTGCCTCGTCCGCGAAGGCCTGGCGCGCTACTCGACCGAGGCCGAAACCGCCTTCGCGCTCCAGGGACTGGGTGCGCATCCCATCCTGGCGGCCGGCCGCGCCGAGGTCGTCGACCGCTGGATCCCCAGGGTCTCCTCCGGCGAGGCCGTCGCGGCCTTCGCGCTGACCGAGCCCGACGCCGGATCCGACGTTGCCGCGCTCGCGCTCGCCGCCGAACCCGATGGCGCTGGATTCCGGCTGAGCGGGGACAAGGTCTTCATCTCCAACGCCCCCGACGCCGATATCTACACCGTGTTCGCGCGCACCACCGAAGGCGCGGGCGCCAGGGGCATCACCGCGTTCGCGGTCCCCCGGGAGAGCCAAGGCTTGTCCGGGGAGCCGATCCCGTTTGTCGCGGACCATCCCATCGGCCGGCTTCGATTCGACGGCGTCCCGGTGCCGGCAGGGTACGTCCTCGGGGAGGTCGATCACGGATTCGCGGTCGCAATGCGCACCCTGGACCTGTTCCGCCCGAGTGTCGGCGCCTGCGCTGTCGGCATGGCCCAGGCGGCGCTCGACGCCGCGGTCATGCATGCCGCTGAGCGCCAGGCCTTCGGCCAGCCGCTGTCCGCCCTTCAGGGAGTCAGCCATCAGCTCGCCGATGTCGCCACCCGGGTCCAGGCGTCGCGCCTGCTCGTCCATTCGGCCGCCGCCGCGCACGACGCCGGCATCACCCCCAACACCGAGGCCGCGGCGATGGCGAAGCTCTTCGCCACCGAGACCGCAATGCTCGCTGTCGACGTGGCCATCCAGGTGCACGGCGCCAGGGCACTCGAGCGCGGACATCTCCTCGAGCACCTCTACCGCGACGTCCGCGGGACCCGGATCTACGAGGGCGCTTCGGAGGTGCAGCGCGAGATCATCGCCCGCCAGCTGTTCCGCCGGGCCGGTCGCGGATCATGAGAATCGACACGACCCGCTGACCATCACGTGTGTCGGTGTCAAGGAAGGGCGCCCCGGACACGCGCATTCCCGCGCGGACGTACGCGGCCTGGGCGCGGGCGTTGCCCGCCTCGGTGATGAGCGCCACCGCGGTCGCCCTCCGGTCGGCGAACAGGTGGTCGGAGAGGAGCCTGACGGTCCGTGACCCGATCCCCGTGCCGGCGAGCCGGCTCTCGCCGACGAAGATGTCCAGCCCCCACGACCCCTTTGGGATGCTCAACCCGACCTCCGCGAGATATGCCGGCTCGGCGTCCCACGGGTAGAACTGGATGAAGCCGACCGGCTCCCCGGCGAGCTCGATGATGCACGACGTCGTCGGGTCGTCCCCGCGGGCCTGCATCCCCAGCTCGGCCACGGCAGCAGCGGGTGTCAGCGGCGGATCGTCCGGGTCCCACCACTCCCGGACGTGAGGGCTGTTCCTCCAGGCGACGATGCGCTCGTAGTCGTCGGCGTGATCCCGCAGCCGGCGTATCACCAGGTCGCCATCGGCCGCGATGCGCTCCTGCACCACGGGCACGTCTCCCCTTACCCGCGAGCCGGCAGCCAGGTCAGGCGGCGTGAGCGGCTGCGGCTCCGGCGACCGGCTGCGGACGCGTTCGTGGCAGCAGCATCGAGAGCAAGCCGGTGAGCGCCCAGAAGCCGACGTTGAAGTAGAGGATGCGCTCGACCGTTGTGACAAAGTCCAGTCCGAGGGCACGCTGCGCTGCGGTCGCGAATGCGGTGCTCACAGCCTTGGTGGTGGGCGCGGTCCCACAGCCGGGGACCGGCGCCGAAGGATCACTCGACGAGGCCTGCTCCTCGAAGCAGGTCGTGAACTTCGAGATGGCGGCGTCCGCCACAGGCGCCGGCAGTTGCGCGGCCGCGAGCTGCGAGTGGAGTTGCGGGGTGACGGTGGCGATCGCATCCGTCGCGCGGCTTGAGAGCAGGCCGAAGAACACCACGCCCACGACCGCGACGCCGATCGCGCCGCCGAGCTGCTGGAAGGTCGTGAGCACACCCGAGGCCGACCCGGCATCCCTGGGCGGGACGCCGGCCAGGATGATGTTGAGCAAGGGGGCGATCACCGTGCCAAGGCCGAGTCCGCTGACCAGGAACGAGGGGATCAGGTCCCACCCGGTGACATTCGTGCCCTGGAGGTTGAGCGTGACGATGACACCGAGGATTCCAATCACCAGGAGCGCCGAACCGATCGCGATCGTCCACTTGCCGAGACGCGGCGCGACCCGCGTGGACATCGCGGAGGCGAACGCCGAGGCGAGGCTCCAGGGGATCGTTGTCAAGCCGGCGTTGAGCGCGCTGAATCCCAGCCCGACCTGGACCATCAGGCTGAAGGTGAAGAAGAACGCTGGAATACCCGCGATGAACACGGCGGAGATTGCCACTCCGACGCTGAACGACCTGATGCGAAACAGTGAGAGCTGGACGAGAGGGAACCTCGTCGAGGGCAGCGATCGCTCGTACAGGATGAAGAGCACCAGCATCACCGGGCTGATGGCCATGCAGATGAACGTCCATGCCGGCCATCCAGCCACCTGCCCCTCGACGAGCGGGTAGACGAGCAGCAGGATTCCGGCGGTCGCCAGCACCACGCCGCCCACGTCGAGACGGGTGGCGTTGGGCGCGCGCGACTCGGTGACCAGCCGGGTCGCGGCGATGAGCGCGGCGATACCGATCGGCAGGTTCACGAGGAAGATCCACCGCCACGAGCCGCCGGTGATGTCGTTGCGGATGATCAGTCCACCGGCGAGCGGTCCGGTGATGGTGGCGATCCCGATCACGGCGCCGACGAAGCCGAACACCCGGGCACGCTCACGGGGTGGAAAGCTCACCTGAATCACCGAGAGCACCTGCGGATACATCATCGCCGCCATGGCTCCCTGGAGCACCCGTGAGAGGTCGAGCATGATCGCGCTCTGGGCGAGCCCGCACAGTGCGGAGGCGGCCACGAATCCCGACATCCCGATGATGAACAACTTCTTTCTGCCAAAGATGTCACCAAGTCGGCCACCGGTGATCAGCAGCACCGCATAGGCGAGCCCGTAGCCGGCGATGACGAACTGGATGTCGGCATTGTTCGCTCCAAGATTGGAGCGGATCGCCGGGACCGCCACGTTCACGATGGAGACGTCGAGCAGCACCATGAACAGCGCGGTCATCACGCTTCCGAGCGCGAGCCAGCGGCGAGGATCCAGGTCGCTCGCCACGGGAACGGACGGCGCGGGCTGGGCTGGTGCCCCGGAAGGGGGCGCAGCCTCAGTCGTCTCGGTCATCAGGCATGCCTCCCACGATCGCGCCTCGAGTCCATGTCACAAGCCCGCGGATGCGGAAGTTCATATTGCCAGAGTCCCGCGCGCCCGGCGTCTGTCATCTCCCGCCGAGCGGTCCGTTGAGCGCGGTGTGCACGGCGCCCACCGCCAGCACCGCGAACATGGTGGCGACGTGGTTGCGCCGGATCCGGCGGCGCGCGTCGCGCTTCGCGCCGGAGAGGCCGCTGCCCGCGAAGGCGGTCAGGACGAGCAGGCCGACCGCGGCGGCGCCGGCCCAGATGCCGACCTCCTCACCCGCGGGCAGCGTCGACCTGGTGACCGCCGACAGGCAATGGGCGATGCCGGCGACGGCCGCCACCGCGCCGAGCCAGTTGTGGGCGCGGAACCAGCCCATGGAGAAGCTGCGCCCTTCGGAGAGCCGCCACCGGTTCACGAGCGACGATGCGACCGCCACGCCGAAGAGTGCGGCGGCGATCCAACCGGTGAGCGCGTCGATCTGACTCATCGCCGGCGAACCCGCCCGTGACTCCTCCCCCGGCATCTATGCTCGCTCGTCATGGAAATGCAGTATCGACGCCTCGGGCGCTCAGGGCTCAAGGTGAGCGCTCTGTCGTTCGGCTCGTGGGTGAGCTTCGGTCCCCAGC
>JBAPWO010000075.1:0-2378 GCA_049283735.1 Candidatus Dormiibacterota bacterium | reverse complement strand
ATCGATGCCGGGACGCGGCCGATCGTGTTCGTGCACCTCGGCGACAGTGCATCGCCGGCGGCGCTCAGCCAGGGACCTCGAAAGGTACCGTCGTACGCGTTTCCGGAGCGTGCGGTTCGAGCGTTGGGACGCATCGCCGAGCATTCGAGCTGGAAGACTCGACCTGTCGGTCACGCCCCACACCTGCCGGACGTCGACACCGATGCGGCGCGGACGATCGTCAAGACGTACCTCGCCGCGAACAGTGACGGTGGATGGTTGTCACCGGACGAGGCGGTGGCGATAGTTGGAGCCTTCGGCATCGCGACACCCGGTGAGACCGCGGTCTCCTCGGCAGCCGAGGCGGCAGGTGCAGCATCGCACCTCGGCTTCCCGGTGGCCCTCAAGGCCATGGGACCAACGATCCTGCACAAATCGGACGTCGGCGGCGTGCACCTCGACCTCAGCACTGCTGACGATGTCGCGATGGCGTTCGCAGCGATGGCTCTCCACCTCGGCGACGCCATGGAGGGAGCGATCGTGCAGCAGATGCTGCGCGGCGTGGAGCTCATCGCCGGGGTGATCACCGATCCGCTCTTCGGCCCGGTCGTGATGTTCGGGAGCGGCGGGATCGCCGTCGAGCTCTTTGGCGACCGCGTGCTCCGCATCCTGCCGATGACGGATCAGGACGCGCACGAGATGGTGCGGTCGATTCGCGGCGCGCCCCTGCTCTTCGGTCACCGCGGCACTCAGCCATGCGACGTGACCGCTGTGGAGGACGTGCTCTTGCGAGTCGCCCGCCTTGCTGAGGAGGTGCCCCAGCTCGCCGAGATGGACCTCAACCCGGTGATCGCATCCCCGGACGGCGCCGTGGCCGTCGACGTGCGAATCCGCCTGATGCCCTGGCGCCGCCACGCCGAGAGCGAGGTCCGGCGCCTGCGCTGATCTCACGCAAGGGTCGGACGGCACTGTGCGCCGAGGGACCGATGGCCCCCGCCGAATGGGACTCCAACCCGGAATCTCATGGCGCGTGGCTCTGTCGTCAATACGCTCCTGGGGTCGAGCATGTGCATACCGGGTCAGATGGACTCGAGAACAACAACAAAAGGGATATGGCCATGACAAACGGACTTCGTTGGCGGATCTTCGTCCTCCAGGTCGGACTGATCGGCATCCTCGCCTTCGTGAGCGGGTTCGCTTTCTGGGCGAGCAACTTCGCGACGTCGACCGTGCACGATCAGCTCGCCGCGCAGCAGATCTACTTCCCGGCTGCCGGCTCGACGGCTATCACCTCACTGCCGAAGGCGGATGCCGCGGCCATGACGCCGTACGCGGGCCAGGAGTTGCTCACCGGCCAGCAGGCTCAGGTCTACGCCAATAACTTTATCAACATCCATCTCGGCGAGATCGCCAACGGCAAGACCTACTCCCAGTTGAGCACAGAGGCCCAGGCCGCTCCCAACGACACCAAGCTCGCCGGCCAGGTGGCGACCATCTTCAAGGGCACGACGCTCCGCAGCATGTTGCTCAATGCCTATGGATGGTCTGAGATTGGCGTGTTCGCCGGCTACGCGGCCATCGGACTTGCCATAGCAGCGGTCGTCGTCCTTGGGGCCTTCCTCTTCGAGATCGTCCGCTGGCGCGAGACGGCCAATGCGGGACGGACCGCCCGCCCAGCAGCACAGCCGACGCCACTTCGGCAGCACGCGTAAGGGACGACCCCCGGCACGGTCCCTTATGACCCACCGGCCTCCAGGCCGGTGGGTCTTCGTTATATGGGTCGTCTCGTTGAGTGCCCAGCGCATCGCTCATTCGGTGCGCAGGGTTACCGCCTTGCGCAGCACAGCTGAGAAGGCGAGCGTGGACCGCCGTGTAGTGCTGCGACGCTTTCGGCAGGAGCGGTCGCACCATCGGCACCTCGTCTACGCCGTCGATACACTGAGAACGAGGAGGATGGCACCGTCACGATGTCAGCGCAGGTACGCCTCGATGACCGGAGCGACTCGTGACACCAGCTCCTCATTGCTCGCCGATGCGACCGCGTCAGCTTTCACCACGTGGCGGAGCATCGCGATACCGATCAGCTGTGCAACCACCAGCGACGCCCGGAGTTGCCTGTCGGGATGGTCGATGAGCGGGCTCAGGGATGAAAGCATCGCCTGGCCCAGGAACTCCCTCAGCATCGTCGCCGCTCGCTCGCTGGATACCGCCGAGCGCACGAGCCCGAGCATCACGTCTCGGGTCTGCTCCTGATCCAACACGAGCAGGTATCGACGGACGATCAGCTTGGCTGCCTCGGAAATGCTCACGCCGGCCAGCCCGTCGAACATCGACATCGGACTCATCGTGACCCCGAGTGCAGCGAGAAACAGCGCCTCCTTCGTACCGAAGTAATGGAC
>JBAPWO010000074.1:0-4884 GCA_049283735.1 Candidatus Dormiibacterota bacterium | reverse complement strand
CTAGTGACCTGAGTCGTTAGTTCGCAGGAAGGTGTGGTGCGGCCGCGAATTTCGTCGTGATCGACGACGATTGGAGGCGGTTATGCCACAGCGTGTTGAGGTCGTGCTCGGCGAGCAGGAGCGGGAGGTGCTGGAGCGTTGGGCGCGGCGCCCGAAGAGCTCTCAGGCGTTGGCGTTGCGTTGCCGGATTGTGCTGGCGGCGGCTGATGGGCAGTCGAGCACGGAGATCGCTACGCGACTTGGTTGCGCCCGCCAGACGGTGGGTCGTTGGCGCGGCCGGTTTGCCAGGCATGGCCTTGACGGGCTTCATGATGAGCCACGCCCGGGCAAACCCCGTTCGATCGGTGACGAGGATGTCGAGCGCGTGATCGTCAAGACGCTTGAGGAGCAGCCGCCGAATGCCACCCATTGGTCGACGCGCCAGATGGCAGCGGCGACCGGGATGAGCCAAAGCGCGATCAGCCGCATCTGGCGTGCATTTGCGCTGAAGCCTCATCAGGTCGAGACGTTCAAGCTCTCGCCCGACCCCCAGTTCATCGACAAGGTCCGTGACATCGTCGGGCTCTACTTGAACCCGCCCGATGCCGCAGTCGTGCTGTGCGTCGATGAGAAGTCCCAGATCCAAGCGCTTGACCGCAGCGCCCCTGTGCTGCCGCTGATGCCCGGGGCGCCCGAGCGCCACACCCACGACTACGTGCGCAACGGGACCACGAACCTTTATGCCGCACTCGACGTCGCCTCCGGCCGGGTGATCGCCGATATGACGCCGCGTCACCGCGCTGAGGAGTTCCGCCGCTTCTTGAACTTGATCGACGGCCAGGTGCCGGCACACCTGGCCGTGCACGTCGTGCTCGATAACTCCGCCACGCACAAGACTCCCTCGATCCAGCGCTGGCTCGTTCGCCACCCGCGCTTCACGCTGCACTTCACGCCCACCTACAGCTCATGGCTGAACCTCGTCGAGCGGTGGTTCGCCGAGCTGACCACAAAATGGATCAAGCGAAGCGCCCACCGCTCAGTCCGAGACCTCACCGCCTCGATCCGCACCTGGATCACCAACTGGAACGACGAGCCCAAACCCTACGTCTGGCACAAGACCGCCGATGAGATCCTCGACAACCTCGCCAGCTACTGCCAACGAATCAACGACTCAGGTCACTAGCACCTGGTGGTCTACCACCGGGGACTCCGCGACGCCAGTAAAGAACGGCGCATCCCCATGCGGTCTGCGCTGAGATCAGCCGCGGTTTACCCCAGCCACCCGTTGCCAGAAGGGGTCGGTAGGGTTCGCGTGCGGGGACTCTGGGGATGACGACCGCGATCATCGGCACTGGCGTGCTCGGGTCGGTCATCGCGCGCATGCTCGCCTCAGGCGGCGAGACCGTACGGCTGTCGGGCGCCGACCAGGAGTCGACACGAAAGCTGGCTGGGGACATCGGTCCACCTGCGGTCGTCGCGGTCGACAACGGCGACGCCGTGCAGGGCGCGGATGCCGTCGTGCTCGCGCTTCGGTTTGCCGTGTTGCGGAGCGTCGTCGAACAGCTCACCCACCCGTTGGTCGACAGGCTCGTGGTCGTCCCAAGCAACCCGCTCGGTACCGACGCGCAAGGTCACGTCTCGCGGCTCCTGCCGGAGGGGCAATCCTCCGGCGAGACTGTGGCCAAGTGGATGCCGGCGGGGGCGCGCCTGGCGATGGCATTCGGAACCCTTTCGGCCGATGTCCTCGAGTCCTCTAGCAAGCGCTCACCGGAGCCGGCGGTCCTCTTCTATGTGACCGACGACCACCATGCCGGCGAGGAAGTTGAGCGGTTTATCCGAACAGCCGGCTTCGTGGCGGTGAACGCCGGCAAGCTCGACCAGTCGGGGCGTCTCGAGGTGGGCGGGGACCTTCACGATCTCGTTGTCGGCTCCGCAGAAGCGCGGTCATTGACCGGCGGGGCGTGATCGCTTCACGGCCGCGCGGTTCCTCGCGAGGATCCGGCGACCCTCCCTGAACTACCGGGCTTTCTCCTCCGGTCCTTCTGGTTCCTACATACGGGCCATCTGCGCGGCGATCGGCGTCACGGGTGCCGGCATGTCTGCGATGGCCATGCGGAGCTTCGTCACCGCCGCGTTGTAGATGCCCGAGAAGCTCGGGAAGGGCTGGATCGTGTCGCGGAGCACATCGAGCGGCACCTGTCCGCGGATCGCGAGCGTGGCCTGCTGGAGCCACTCGCCGCCCTCGGGCCCCAGCGCGTAGGCGCCGGTCAGACGCACGCCGTCGCTCAGCAGCGTCAAGAACCCGCTCGACTCGGCGTACCCGTGCGTGTAGGTGGCGGTCTTCGGCTCCTCCGATAGGGCCGCCGTCGCGCTGTAGGGTGCTTCGATCGCGCCCACGGCCGCGGCCTGCGGATCTGTGTAGGTGACACGCGGGACAGCTTCGTAGTTCGCTGGGCGTCGATCGCCCCCGATGTTGTCCGCAACGACGTCGCCCTCGTACTCGCCGACGTGGGTCAGCGGCCAGACGCCGGTGACGTCGCCGATCGCCCACAGGCGCTCGCCCGCTCGCATGTACTCGTCGACCGGGATGCCGCGGGGGTTGGCATCGACGCCAACCGTCTCCAGGCCGATACCTTGGACGCGCGGACGCCTGCCGGTCGCGACGAGGAGGTGGTCACCCCGCAGCTCGCCGCTGCCGCCGAGCTCGAGGACATATTCGTCGCCCTCGCGGCGTGCGGCGCTCGCCTGTGTCCCAAGCACCAGCTCGATCCCGTCCCGGCGTAGCGTTTCGCCGAGCGCCTGGCCGAGCGGCGCGGCCTCGCGCGCAAGCACTCGGTCGGCGCCCTCGATGATCACGGCCTCCCCACCAAGTCTGCGCACGACCTGTGCAAGCTCGACTCCTGCGGGCCCGCCTCCCAGCACCAAGAGCCGCCTGGGGACCGATTTCATGCTCGTCGCCTCGCGGGTCCCCCAGACGCCGTCAAGCTCACGCAGTCCCGCGACCGGAGGCAGGTTCGGATCTGCACCGGTCGCCACGACGACGTTTTCCGCGGTGTGCCGCACGCCGTCGACCTCAACCACTCCAGTGCCGGCCAGCCGCCCCGTTCCGCGCAGCAGGTCGATGCCCCTGCCCGCCAGCCAGCGCTCCTGGCCGGCGTCGGAGTAGCCCGAGACCATGAAGTCGCGCCACGCCAGTGCCGCCTCCACGTCCACATCGGCGGTTGCCGCCGCCTCGCGCGCGCTCTTCACCGCCTCCCCCGGGCGGAGCAGCGACTTGGACGGGATGCAGGCGTAGTACGAGCACTCGCCGCCTACCAGCTCCCGCTCCACGATCGCGACGCGCAACCCACGCGCAGCGAGCGCGGCGGCGCAATGCTCGCCCGGCGCTCCGCCACCGAGCACGATCGTGTCGTAGTCATACGTTGGGACCATCGTTCACCTCCGTCGCGCGGTTTCAGGCTCTCGTCACAAGAGTGCCTGAAGTCGATGCGAGCCGGGTGCGCCGTCCGACTCGCGTAGCCTGGGAACGTGACCGAGACAGCCGCCGTCTACGCAACCCATCTCGTCGCATGAGCTCGTCTAAGCCGCAGAAGGTAGCCATCGTCACCGGCGCCTCGCAGGGCATCGGGGCGGGGCTGGTCCAAGCCTTTCGTGCCGCCGGTTACGCCGTCGTTGGAACGGCGCTCTCGATGCCGCCGTCAAACGAGAGCGATTACGCGACCGTCGCGGGCGACATCATCGAATCATCCACTTCTGAGCGGGTGGTGGGCGAGGCTGTCGAGCGGTTCGGTCGCATCGACACGCTGATCAACAACGCCGGGATCTACATCGGCAAGCCGTTCACGGACCACAGCGTCGAGGACTACAACGCGATAACCGCCGTCAACCTGGGTGGGTTCTTCCACATCACGCAGCGCGCGATCCGGCAGATGGTCGAGCAGGGCGCGGGTCACGTCGTCAACATCAGCACCAGCCTCGTCGATCATGCCGATAGCAGCCGACCCTGCGCGCTCACGGCCCTCACCAAGGGTGGCCTTGCCGCCGTGGCAGGGTCGCTGGCGATCGAGTATGCCTCGCGCGGTGTGCGCGTCAACGCGGTCTCGCTCGGCGTGATCAAGACGCCGACCCACGACGAGGACTCATACGCAGGAATGGCGGCGCTGCATCCACTCGGGCGGCTTGGAGAGGTGAGTGATGTCGTCGACGGGATCCTCTACCTCGAGCGCGCCACGTTCGTCACGGGGGAGATCCTGCACATCGATGGCGGCCAATCCGCGGGTCGCTGATGCTAAGGCCGACCGGCCGTCGTGGCCGATCTTGGTCGATCGATGCTCACACAGGCCGAGTCGAGGGGTCGGTGTCGTCGTAAATGCGGGCCGCGGCGAGCTTGCCGCTGTCACCGCGCACGTAGACGGTCATCCCGGCCGTCGGCGACAGCTCCGACTTGCCCCACCGCACGATGTTGTACTCCAGCGCGCAGGACCGCCCGTCATCGATCGCCGCACAGTACTCGAGCGGGATGCCGCCGTTCGAGAACAACAGCTCGTAAAACGAGCGCAAGTTGTCACGACCTCTGTGGACGTGGCTGCCGCCCGCCGGCTCGCGCGTGTAGCCGTCAGATTCGAATGCCGCCACGATCGCGCCGACATCCCCCGCCGCGAGCGCACGCTGATACTCGCCTACGACATCCGGCTCGCGCAACTCGGGATCGGTCTGCAGAAGCGGTGGGGCGGCGGGACGTGCCGACCGGCGAGCTACCGAAGTAGATTCGTAGCTCTTCGATCCGCCCGTCGGACCGTCGGTCGGCCACGATCGCGACAGGAAGATCGACTCGTCCGTTCTGATCGTCGGAGTGGAGAACGACCTCCTCGAAGCCGTGTCGTTCAGTGATGGCGTGCCCAACAT
>JBAPWO010000073.1:0-11101 GCA_049283735.1 Candidatus Dormiibacterota bacterium | reverse complement strand
GGAGTGCTCGGACGCCAGCATGAAGGCGCTCCGGTAGGCGGACTCCAGCAGCGCGGGCTCGTGACGAGTGCCGTCGCGCCACCGCGGGCCTACCGCGTGGATGACGTGGCGCGCGTTGAGGCGACCGGCGCCGGTGATCACCGCGCCGCCGGTCGGGCATCCCTGGTAGCGCTCGTTCAGCTCTCGCATGAGATCCGGTCCGGCGGCACGGTGCACCGCCCCGTCGACACCGCCGCCACCGGCAAGGGATGCGTTCGCGGCGTTGACGACCGCATCGACCGTCAGCGTGGTGATGTCGGCACGGCACAGCCGGATCCGGCCGTTGCCGGTCTCGCGGACGAGCCGGTCAGGCTCCATCCGCACGTGCCAGAGCCAGACACACGTTGTGCCCGCCAAACCCGTACGACGTGCTCAGCGCGAAGTCGATCCGGGCGTCGCGGCCGCGGTTGGGCACGTAGTCGAGGTCGCACTCGGGGTCGGGCTCGTCCAGGTTGATCGTCGGGGGCACGAATTGGTCACGAATGGCGAGAACCGTGATGACCGCTTCGACCGCGCCCGCCGCCCCGAGCAGGTGCCCGTGCATCGACTTGGTCGACGACATCGGGATGGTGCTTGCCTGAGGCCCGAAAGCTGCCTTCACCGCACGGGTTTCGGCGGCGTCGTTCATCTGTGTCGAGGTACCGTGCGCGTTGATGTAGTCGACCTCGTCGGGCTCGCGCCCGGCGCGTTTGAGCGAGCGCAGGATGCAACGTCGCGCGCCGTCACCCTCCTCGTCGGGTTGGGTGATGTGATACGCGTCGGCGGTGGCGCCGTAGCCCGCGACCTCACCGTAGATGTGCGCGCCGCGCGCGACCGCGTGCCCCCAGTCCTCGATCACGAACATCCCGGCGCCCTCGCCCATCACGAAACCGTCGCGGTCCTTGTCGAACGGGCGCGACGCGCGCTCGGGTTCATCGTTACGCGTCGACAGCGCCTGCATGGCGTCGAACGCGGCGACGCTGATGTTGGTGATCGACGCCTCGGTGCCGCCCGTGATGATCGCCGTCGCCTCACCGCGCCTGATCCACTCGGCGGCCTCGCCGATGGCATGTCCGGACGACGAGCACGCGCTGACGATCGCGTAGTTCACTCCCTTGGCCCCGCAGTCGATGGCGATCGCTCCTGCGGGCATGTCGATGATCATCGACGGCACCGTGAACGGCGATACCCGGCGCGGCCCCTGGTTGTACAGCGCAAGGACGTTGCGCTCGATGACCTCGATGCCGCCGACCCCGGAGGCGACGAGCACGCCGACATCCTCCGCCATCGGCCGGATTTCGAGACCGGAGTCCTCGATCGCCTGCCTGGCGGCGAAGAGCGCGAGCTGCGTGCATCGACTGGTCCGGCGCGCCTCTTTCTTCCCGAGCACGACCTCGGGGTCGAACCCCTTCACCTCGCCCGCGATCTGGGTGGTGAGATGGGACGAGTCGAAGGCGGTGATCGGCCCGATGCCGCCGTGACCACGCCGGCACGACTGCCAGGTCGACTCGGCGTCGAGCCCCAGGGGGGTCACGGCGCCGATGCCGGTGATCGCCACGCGCGGACTGCCGTTGCGGCCGCTCATACCTTCGCCTCCGCGGTCTCGATCGCCGGCGCACCCTGTGAGTGGTAGCCACCGTCGACGTGAATCATCTCGCCGGTGATGCCGCGAGACAGGTCGCTGAGCAGAAATGCGGTCACGTCGGCGACCGGCCCGCTGTCCGAGCTGTCCCACCCGAGCGGGGCGTGACGCCCCCATGATGATTTGAGCACCTCGAATCCCGGGATCGACCGCGCCGCGATGGTCTCGAGGGGACCGGCGGAGATGGTGTTCACCCGGATGCCGCGCGGACCCAGCTCGCGGGCGAGATAGCGGACGATCGCCTCGAGGGCTGCTTTTGCCGGCCCCATCCAGTCGTAGACCGGCCACGCGACCCGCGCGTCGAAGGTCAGCGTGACGATCGATCCTCCGCTCTCGGGCATCAATGGCGCGAAGGCGGCGGCGAGCGTCTGCAACGAGTAGCTGCTCACCTGAAAGGCGGTGCTCACCGAGCTCCACGGCGCCTCGAGGAACCCGCCCCCGAGGCAGTCCGCGGGCGCGAAGCCAATCGCGTGGACCACGCCGTCGACTCCGCCCCAGGTGCTCCGCGCGTGCTCGGCGACCGCCTGCACCTGGGCGACATCGGTGACGTCCATCTCGAGCACGTCGGGCACAGGCGTGAGGCGTTTGGCGCTCTTCCGGGTCAGGCTCATGGCCCTGCCGAATGAGGTGAGCATGACCTCGGCGCCGGCTGCCTGCGCGGCCGCGGCGATCGCGAAGGCGATGCTCCTGGGGGTCAGCACGCCGGTCACGAGGATCCGCCTGCCACCGAGGAGGCCGTCTGCAGGGGTCGATGGAATCTGGGTGCTCACTGGCGACGTACCTTATAAGGCCAGGAAGGGGCTGCGCAGTTACGCCGCGATGATCTCGAGCATGGCCGCGTGCCACGCCGGGCTGCCCGCCAGGATGTCGCCGCTGACAAAGACCGCGTCGGCGTCGCCGGCCCAGTCGCTCACCACCCCGCCCGCCTCGCGAACCAGCAGCGCGCCCGCCGCGATGTCCCAGAGGCTGAGGCCGAGCTCGAAGAAACCGTCGAAGACGCCGGCTCCAACATAGGCGAGATCGAGGCTCGCGGCACCGGCCCGGCGGAGGTCTTCGAAGCGGCGCAATGCCGCGGCCATGACCGGCAGATAGCGCGGCAGCCGATCTTTGCGGCGAAACGGAAACCCGGTGGCGACGACGCCCGCTCCCGTGTGGGTCGAGACAGACAGCCGGCGTCCGTGCCGATCCGTCGCGCCTTGACCCTCCGCCGCGCTCCAGGACTCGCCGAGGAGCGGCGCGACCACCGCTCCGACAACGGGTCTCCCATCCTCGACCAGGGCGATGCTGACGCCGACAACCGGGAAGCCGCGTACGAAATTGGTGGTGCCGTCGACCGGGTCGATCACCCACATGCGCTGGGTGGCCGTGCCGCCGGATTCCTCGGCGAGGATCGCGATGTCGGGCGCACCCTCGCGGAGCACGCGGATCGCCGCCTGCTCGGCCGAGCGGTCGACGTCGGTGACGTAGTCGCCGGGGCTCTTGGTCTCGGCGGTCTGCGTCCCCGGGTGGGCGTGGGCCCTGGCGACCAGGTCCCCCGCCGCCGAGGCTGCGGCGACGGCGAGCTCACGCAGGGTTTGGCGCTGCTCCACCCGACGAGGGTACGCGCCGCGGGTGGGACGGCTGCCGCTTCGCCGCGCGCTGTCCGGGGGTCACGCGCGCGAACTGCGCCGGATCGAGTCCGCCCCGGCTGAGCAGCGCCTCCATCACATCCGCCTCGCAGGGGCGCGCGAGATGAAAGCCCTGGCCCATCCCGCAGCCGAGCTGGTTGAGGCGCCTGACCTGGAGCGGCAGCTCGACCCCTTCCGCGACCAGCGCGAGACGCAGGGCGTCTCCGTGGCGGACGACGGTTCGCGCCAGCTCGCCGCTCGAGTTCGGATCCCCGAGCTCCGCCACCAGCGGCCGGGCGATCTTCAGGATGTCGATCGGCAGGCGTCGAAGGTACGCGAGCGACGTGTACCCGGTGCCGACGTCGTCGATGGCCACATGGACACCCGCCCGCTGCAGGGCGTCGAAGGTGAGGATCGCGCCGTGGAGATCCTCGAGCACCGCGTTCTCGGTGACCTCGAGGATGAGGCAGGCGGGGTCGATGTCGACGCTGGCAAGGCATCTTGTCACCCGATCGACGAGGGTCCCACGGCTGAGCTGACCCGCCGCAACGTTGACCGAGATCGCGAGCTCCGGGGCCGCCGGGTACGCGAGCTGCCAGCGCCGGAGCTGCTCGCAGGCGCTGCGCATCACGAACTCCTCGATCCGCTCGATCAGCCCGCACTCGACCGCGACCGGCAGGAAGTGCAGGGGTGCGATGAGGCCGCGGATCGGGTGCCGCCAGCGGACCAGGGCCTCGGCGCCGAGGATCTTGCCGGTGCGCAGCTCGACGATCGGCTGGTAGTGCAGGACGAGCTCCCCCTTGTTCAGTGCCGAGAAGAGTTCCTCGGCGAGATCCGGGTCCGCCGACCCGGCGGTCGACCCGCCATGGATTCGGTAGGTGCCGGAGCCCGCCTCGCGCGCGTCCTGAGCCGCCGCGGTCGCCTGGCGGAGGAGGATGGCCGCTGACGCATCCCCGGCACTCGCGCTGGCGAGACCGACGGAGGCCCGGACCGGCACCGTGATTCCCTCGGCCACGACCGGGGCGGCCAGTGCCTCCACGACGCGCTGGGCGATCAGCTCGGCTTCGCGAGGATGCAGGACCTCGGAAAGGAGCAACGCGAATTCGTCGCCGCCGAGACGAGCCGCGGTGTCGGTCCGGCGCAGACAGTCGTGGAGCCTCCGGGCGACCTCGATCAGCACGGCGTCGCCGGTCGCGTGTCCATGCTCGCTGTTGATGCGCCGGAAGTCCTCGAGATCGACGGAGACGACGCTCACCAGGTGCCGCTCCGGGTCTCGCTCGAGCAGGGCTCGCTCGATGCGATCGATGAAGAGCACGCGGTTGGCGAGCTGGGTCAGCGGATCGTGAAACGCACGGTCGGCGAGCTCGGTCTGGAGCGCACTGAGCGTGAGCAGCGAGTCATGGAGGCGGCTGCGCTCGATCGCCAGGGCGACGAGGTTGGAGAGGTCCTGGAGATGCCGATCGTAGGCGCGGGGCATACGACGTTTGGAGGCGCGCATCCCCAGCGCAAGATATCCGACCGTCCGCGACCGGTGGCGAAGGGTGACCGCGAGGCCGCGCGAGGTCCCGAGACGGCCGCAGAGCCGCGCAACCCAGGGGTCGGCCGACGCCTCCGCGATATGGACCACGCCGTAGATGGGTGGAGTCAGGCTGCCATCCTCATCCTCCTCGAGATCGGTCGATCGCATCACGTCGACGGGCTCGCCGCCGCGCACGGTCGTCCGGAACGACGCGGCGGTGCCGGTCTCGGGGATCAAGGTCAGCTCGGCGGACTCGGCCCCGAAGCGACGGCTCGCGCGCCGGAGCACATCGATGGCCGCGGCGTCGAGGTCACGGGCTTCGAGGAGCGCGAGTGCGGTCGTGTGCAGAAACGCGAGACGTGCCTTCTCCCGACGGGCGGCGGCCCACCAGGCGCCGGTACCGCCGAGTGCGACCACCGAGAGCACCAGCACCACGAGCCAGGACGACATGCGCTACCCGATCAACCGCAGGGCCACGGGATTCTTGGAGGCGTCCGACGCGGATTCGAGCCGGGAGCGATCGATCCCGCCATTGCGCAGCAGCTGCTCGACCTCGGAGGCGGGAAGCGGGTGACAGAGGTGATATCCCTGGCCGGCGAGACATCCGAGGCTGAGCAGCCGGGTGACCTGTGAGGCGGCCTCGATGCCCTCGGCGATGACGTGCAGCTGGAGTGCATCGGCGATGGTGACGATCGCGCGGGTGAAATCCTCATCCGCGCCGGCGGCCAGGTCGTCGACGAACGGTTTGGCGATCTTGAGGATGTCGACGGGAAGGCGGCGCAGGTAGCTCAGCGACGAGTAGCCGGTGCCGAAGTCGTCGATGGCAACGCGGATCCCCGCGTTGCGCAGTGCCTCGAGCTTCGCGGTCACGATCGCGGTGTCCTCGACGAACATCGACTCGGTCAGCTCGAGAATCAGCGTGTCGGGTGAGAGCCCGGTCTCGCGCACGATGGCGAGCACATCCTCGACGAAGGTCGGAGCGTTCAACTGCACCACCGAGACGTTGACGCACACCGCGAGCGGCGTCGGCTGCAAGCGCTGGAGTTCGCGTGTGGTGGCACACGCCGTGCGCAGCACGAATTCACCGAGCTGCATGATCAAGCCGCTCTCCTCGGCGACCGCGATGAACTCACCCGGAGCGACGATCCCGCGGAGTGGGTGATGCCAGCGCACCAGGGCTTCGACAGCAGTGATCTCGCCGGTGATCAGGTTGACGACCGGCTGGTAGTGCAGGATGAACTCGTTCAGCTCCATCGCGCGCTCGAGCTCGCCGCGGAGCTTGCGGCGATGCACCACGTCGCTCTCCATCCCGGGCGCGAAGCGGATGTAGCGATTCCTTCCCGCGCCCTTGGCGACGTACATGGCGACATCGGCCTCGCGCATCAGGCTCGCCGCGTTTGCGTCGGGATTGTCTGCAACTGCGATGCCGAGCGAGGCGCGCACGATAACCGATGTGCCGGACACGGTGAAGGGCTCGCGCAGCACGTCGAGCACGCGCCGGGCGACATGCTCGGCCTCGATCGCACTGTCGACTCCCTCGATCAGCAGCGCGAACTCGTCGCCGCCAAGGCGGGCCGCGGTGTCCGGACGGCGCAGGCACGCGCGAATCCGCGCCGCCACCTCGACGAGCAGGGCGTCGCCCGCGGCATGACCGAGGGTGTCGTTGACTCCTTTGAAATCGTCGATGTCGAGGAAGATCACGGCGACGCTCGCCGCCCCTTCGGCCCTGCGTCGCAGCGCCTGGTCGATCTGCTGGCCGAACAGCGATCGGTTGGCGAGGTCGGTCAGCGAGTCGTGATACGCCTGATGGGTCAGCTGCTCCTGGAGCTCGGTCAGGCGCGCGATCGAGCGCTCCAGGCGGCTGTTCTCGAGGATTGCCGTCGTCCTGGTGGCGAGGGTGCGGAACAGGCGAAGGTCGCGCGTGTCGTAGGTGCGAGCATCGAGGTGACCGCCGACCATCAGACTGCCGATCATTCGCGATTCGCCGCGCAGCAACGCGACCATCGCCTCGTTCACCCCCCTGCGGTTGAGCATCTCCGAGCTGGGATCATCGGCCGCGCCGGCGCGCACGATCACCCCGGCGGTCTCGGCCTCGAGCACATCGTCGAGCTCGCCGAGCGCGAGCGGCACCATCACCTCATCGGGACGGCTGTGGCGCACCGTGGTGCGGAACGCCTTCTCGGCAGCCTGCGACGGGAATACGGTCAGCTGCGCGATGTCGGCGTGGAAGATCGCCCTCGCACGGTTGAGGAGCAACAGAATCGAGGGCTCGAGCTCCCGGCCGGCCAGTGCGTCGACCGCGCCGATGAGGAACTCGGCCGCCTCGTGGTCATACCGCTCGCGAACCCAGGCACGGTGGGTCAGGAGCACGGTCAAGGTGACCACCGCGAGCGGGACCAGGGCGAGAGGGTCATAGGGAATCAGACGCACGGCGATGAGCCCGATGCACATCGACGCCCCGGCGGCGACGAAGGCCGCCCGCAGGTGATTGACAACATCGATCCAGGAGTCGCGCTCGCGCGGACGCAAGACGACGCCCTCCGAAAGCCCCCGCCTCAGGACGACGATTGCCGTGGCCGTGATCGCCGCCACCGCGCTGTGCCAGGGCGGAGGGCCGGGATGCCCGGCGATCGTGCGGAACGCCCAGATTCCGATCGCCGCGAATACCGCGAAGCGGACGATGTCGAGCGCGGTCTGCCAGACGGCCCGTGGTCGCCTGGTGGCGGCGGCGAGAGCCGTGCCGGTCGCGTACGCGATCAGCAGCCCGAGTGGAGTCGCGTGGAAGAGCCCGACCACGAACGGTGCTGCGGCCAGCGTGATCGCCTGCGTGCCGCGGCGGGGACTGTCGATCGACGCCATCCGTGAGGCGGCGAAGAATGCGATCGCGTAGGCCCACCAGGGCACGCTTGGCGCGGTGAAGGCGGGGAGGTCGGCGGCGTATCCGATCCACAGCCCGAGGGCGATGACGAGCAGGACCCCACCGAGAATCCACAGTCGCCAGTCGATGTGCGACCGCCGGCTCCAGCCGGCGCTGAGATGACGCTGCACGGGCGCCATCACTTCTCGGAAAACTCCGCCTTTCTCTCCACCGACGGGATCGTATGGCCAGCGGCGCTGTCAGTCTCGCCAGCTTTGGTGACGGCTTCGTTACTGTTTGCTCATATATGGGCGCACCGATTGCGGTCGGCACCTGCAATTGGGCCGACCACACCGCTTTCTATCCCCCCGAGCTGGAGCGCGGACGCCGGCAGCGCGACAAGCTCTCCTTCTACGCCGAGTATTTCCCGGTGGTCGAGATCGACACGACCTTTTACGGGATACCGCGGCCGCAGGTCGTGGACGGCTGGGTCGAGCGAACCCCCGGCCACTTCCGATTCAACATCAAGGCGTACCGCAGCCTCACCGGCCACGAGCGGGAGGATCGGATCCCGCGCAAGCCAACCGCGGATGAGGAGCGCGACTTCATGGCCGCGCTCGAGCCGCTGCGCTCGAGCGGCAAGCTTGTCGCCGTCCACTATCAGTTCCCGCCGTGGCTGACCAACAGCCCCGATTCGCGGGAATGGATCCTCGCGGCTCGAGACCGGCACCCGGACGACCTGCTCGCCATCGAGTTCCGGCACCGCTCGTGGTTCGATCGCGACGCCTGGCCGGCGACCGAGGATCTGCTCCGGGAGCTCGAGTGCGTCTATGTCGGTGTCGATGCCCCCCAGATCGGGTCGGCGACGGCACCGCCGCTGCTCGCGATCACGTCGCCGCGGCTGTGCATCGCACGCTTCCACGGCCGCAACCGCGAGACCTGGTACACGAACGGACCCACCAGTGGCGACCGGTTCAACTACCTGTACACACCTGAGGAGCTCGCTGAGTGGATTCCGGCGATGCGCGCCGCGAGCGACGCCGGCGTGCCCCTGCATGTCCTGCTGAACAACAACCGGAGCAACTACGCGGTGGTCAACGCCTTCGATTTCGGGGCCATGCTCGGGCTGGGGCTCCCCCGGCCGCCCGCCCCGGTGATCGAGACCCTTCGGGAGCGCGATGGGCGTGTGCCGGATTGGGTGGAAACGTCGGCGCCGGTGGCGGCGTCCAGTCATGAGGCGCTCGAGGAAACAGGTGGGCGGGAGAGCGGGAACCAGCTGACCCTCTCGCTCTGAGGGACCCATTTGGGGGACAATGGTTCGGGCGGCGAGGCGTATGCCCGCCGGGATCGTATTGGAGGTCTTTGCGATGGCTATGGCGTCCTCTCGACGCAACGACCGTGGGCGCCGTCCGGCGGCCAGCGGTGTTGTCATGCGCAACGAAGCCGCCACCCACGAGGTCGAGGTTTCCCGGGCCCTCAATCAGTGGGCGGTCACGGTCACCTCGCTGGCCGACAATCGGATGATCACCCAGGACTTCTTCTCGCGGCGCTGGGAAGCCGTCGCTCGCGCCGAGGATTTCGTCCGGCTGCTCAACCGCTCCGAGCCCCCTCCAGGCTGGTAGCCGGCTCAGCCTCCAGGGCGAGCAGCCAGCGCTTGCGCGGCAGCCCACCCCCATAGCCGCCGATGGCGCCGCCGGTCCGGACGACGCGATGGCACGGCACCACCACCGGGATCGGATTGGATCCGACCGCGTTGCCGACCGCCCGGGCGCCCCGTGGTGTTCCCACCTCCACGGCGACGTCGCCGTAGCTCGCCACCGACCCGTACGGAATCCTTGCCGTCCGTCGGAGGACCCTGCGAGCGAAGGGGCCGGCGAGGGACCAGTCGATGGGCAGGTCGAAGTCGCGGAGCCGGCCCGCGAAATACCTGTCCAGCTCGCGGCGAACCGGGTCGAGACGACGCGGCGCCTCGAGGATGCGTGGCGACAGGCGCTCGGCGACCTCACCGAAGACGTCGTCGCGGTTCTCGCTCTCGAACGCGATCCGGACAAGCCCCTTCGGCGTGCTCATGAGCAGCAGCGTTCCGATCGGGCTGTCCATGGTCGTCATCGCCACGTCGATGAGCCCCTTCGCCTCGGCGCGCTCCAGAAATCGGTCGGTCACAGCCTGGTCGACGGTCATCGGAGTTCCCTTCTGAGCTTTTTCAGGCCCTCGTGCACGCTCTGGCGCGCCGAATCCTGGGTGGTCGACATGGCCGCCGCGATCTCGGGGTAGCTTCTGTCGCCGGCGAAGCGCAGCACCACCGCGCGGCGCTGCTTCACGGGAAGGCCACGCACCTGGTCCCACAGCCGGTCATCGACCTCGCGAGGTGCGTCGAAACCGGATGCCGGGTCGGGGTCCGCGACGGGAACCGGCCGGCGCGCCCGCGCCCGGTGCGCATCGATCGCCTTGCGCCGGGCGATCGTGAACAACCAGCCACGCAGGTTGGACGCGTCCCCGAGGCGCGGGTAGGCTCGCAGCGCGCTGAGCATGGTCTCCTGGAAGCAGTCCTCCGCCTCGGACGTACCCACGGCTCCGGTCAGAAACATGAGCACCGCCTGGGCGTGCTCGTCGAAGATCGACTGGAAGGGCGGCAGCGCTGTCGCTTTCACGGTGCTCACTGCATACCAAACGACGGCATACCCCGGTGTGTGAGGCGGTCAGGGCGGAGGCGCTTCCTCAGCGGGAACCTCCGCGGGCGTCTCCGCGGGGAAGGCGACCGCGACCTCGGAGACGTCACCCTCGCGCCAGATGGTCAGGAGCATGGTGTCGCCCGGCTGGCGGAGCGCCACCGCGCTGCGAAACTGGTCGGCGCCGCCATTGACCGTGTACGGGCCGATGCCGGTGATGACGTCACCCGGCAGGATCCCGGCGGCTTCGGCGGGCGAACCCGGTTTGACCTGGCCGACCTCGACACCGTAGGTGGCCGGCAGCTGCTTCGCCGTCGCGATCTCACCGGTGACCGTCCGCACCGATGCTCCGAACGAGACATGCTGCTCATCGCTGTCCTGGCGGGGCAGAAAACGTGCCAGCTGCACCGGGTCGTGGCCGACGAGCAGCCGCTCCCCCACCTGGACGACCGGGACCACGACCCGGCCCAAGCGACCGAAGAGGATCGCCGTCGCCGAGGGGTCGCTGAGGACGTCTCGCCTGGTGTACCCGATGCCGCGCTGATCCAGGTAGCGCAGTGTCGCCTCCGACGCCGGATCCCCGGCGCGAACGAAGACCGTGACCGCGTCGCTCACCTCCGTCAGGCCTCGGAAGCGTCCCCGGCCGGGGCGGGCGCGACGCTGGGCTGGTCACCGGGAGGTGCCAGGACGCCCTCCCCCGGCTGGCCGGCCGGCGCCTGCACGCCCGGCCCGCGTCCACGACCGCGGCGGCGGCGTCTGCGACGACGGCGTTGCGCGCCGTCCTGGGGC
>JBAPWO010000072.1:0-11619 GCA_049283735.1 Candidatus Dormiibacterota bacterium | reverse complement strand
CGATCGGAGTGGTCGTCGTCGTTATCCAGCCACCCGCCGAGCTGGTAGTAGACGTCTTCTCCGAAGCTCGTCGGGAGTGGCTCTGCCACGGCGAGCTTGTAGCTGTGCTGGCCCTCGGACTGTCGCTCAGCTCTGAGAAAGAGGGACCACTCTGCGTGCTGGCTGTTGAATCCGTCGGCGAAATCGAATTGATGGGTGACGAAGAACACCGTGATCTCTGCCTCGAGCAGCGCACTGACGACTTGGCGCCCAATTTCGGAGCCCTCGCGCTCGTTGGTCGCGGCGAAGGACTCGTTAAAGAGCATGAGGCAGTGCGGACGAATCCAATCCGCGATCCTGCTCATCCGGCTCAGCTCTTCATCGAGTCGTCCGCTGGTCATGCTGGGGTCCTCCTCTCTGATGAAGTGCGTGAAGACCCCGCCACACACGCTTGCGCGATAGGCCTCAGCGGCGACGAACATGCCGCACTGCATCATGAGCTGAGCCAGCCCGACGCTGCGCAGGAACGTCGACTTCCCTCCAGAGTTCGCACCGGTGATGATGATCAGCGTCTTCCCGTTGGCATCGACGTCGTTGCCAACGACCCGCTTCTCCGTACGCAGCGCGAGGCAGATATCGCGCAAGCCGGAGAACGAGAGCACTCGCTGGCACCACGAAGACGGTTCGGGAAACGAGGTCGGCACCTCCTTTGCCACGAGCCGGCTCCAAAGGTTGAGACAGCTCACGTAGAAGCCCAACTCCCCGCGGAGCATGGTGAAGTAGCTCCAAATATGGTCTGCGGACTGTGCCGCCGCGTTGGCGACGAGGTTGATCCCTCGACTCGTGAGGTCTGACAGGGCGTTGGCCCCCGCATCGTCACGCGGCGGGATGGTAAAGGAGTACGAGGAACGCGGGCCGATTCCCAGGCGTTCCTTCCAACTCCGTTTCCCGCTGCCAGACGAACGGAGCACGAAGCCGATCCCACTGTTGTCCCGATCGAGTTGCGCACTGATCAGCTCGCCATTGCGGAAGCGGAGTTGTTTCAGGTGATAGCTGATGGTCTGGAAGTACTCGTCGTCCAATTCACGCTGCAGCGTGCGAAAGAGCGTCGTGAAGCCGGCGGAGTGAAACCTCTCCGCGTGAGCGTCGGCGATCTTCCGCAGCTGTTTGAGTCGGATGACGGCAGCCTCGAGCTGGCGGACCGCGGCAGAGAGGATCAGCGAAGGGCTTTGGGAGCCGTACCCCCAGATTCCTCGCTTGTCCTCGAGCGCGCCCACGGCGATGGCGTACATCTCCCTGATGATCTCCGGCTCAGCGATGCAGTCCGCAAGGATTCGCTGGCGGTAGAGGATGGCTCCCGGGTCGCCGAGGCCTGTCAGCACCACTCTCGCTGACACCTCGTAGAGGAACTTGTCGCCGAGCGCCATCGCCTCGAGCAGCGTCGTCAGTTCCAGGTCCTGGATCAGGCCTTCGTGATTGGGGGGCAGGTCAGCGCCGAAGTTGAAGTCCTGCTGCTGGTAGAGCAGATAGGCCTTCATGCGATCAGCCGTGCCCGCAAACGCTCGTACGTGACGTTGTGCTTCTCAGCGATAGCCAGCGCATACGCGAGTCCGTCGGCGGGTCCCCTGACCACCTTGTAGGTGCGCTCGGCGGGGTTCTCGGGAACTATCGTACTGACCATGCTGACAACCGACTCGCCGAGGGAGGCCAGCTCGTCGACGAAGGTAACGTAGACGCACAGTACGTCGAGCTGGATGATCTTCTCCATCACCTTCTCGCCCAGGAAGCGAGCGTCGCTGAGCGTCGTGGACGTGAAGATCTCGTTCATGACGACGATGCTGTTGGACGTTGCCGCCTGCAGTACCTGTCGGATCCTCACGAGGTCGTCCTCCAACTTGCCGCGCATGTTGGTGAGATCCTCTTTGCGCTCGAAATGGACGAAGAGCCGGTCGAAGAGGAAGAGACGAGCGGCGCTACCGGGTACGGGACAGCCAACGTTGGCCAGGTGGTGGAGCTGACCGAACGTTCGGGCAAACGTTGTCTTGCCTCCCTGGTTCGGCCCCGAAACCACGAAGATGCGCTCGGGACCCTCCATGCGGAAATCGTTACGTACTATGGGCTTAGCCTCCGCCACTAGTTTTTTGGCGAGCGCCAGATCGAACGTCTCGGTGGCGAAGATCTCTTTCGAGGCCGCGGTGACGTCCGGATAGCAGAAGCTGAGTCCGGCTGCTCGGAGCGGTCCAATGTAATCGAGATAGGCGAGGTAAAACTGGAGCTCACGCTCGAAGCGCCGGACGTTCTCGTCGAAGAACTCGGCGTGCTGGCGGCAGTAGTCATCCAGCGCCGAGAACTCGTCGGGGAACAGACGTGCCACGAGCTGAAGGATCTGTGCCCCGACGTGGTTCATGCCCGGCCAGGTGCGGTAGTTGAGTCGGTAGTCTTTGACGGCGCCCTGCTTGAAGCGCTCGAACGTCTTCAACACCTCCGCGCTGTAGTCGGCTTGGTCCTCGTAGCGGCTCACGTCGACTGTTCCGCCCCGAATGCGGATGCAATAGCGGATCTGAGCAAGTGCGTCCTGCCGATCTCTCGTATCCGCAACGAGAGAGTGGAACGCGGCTGACGCGACATAGGCCGTCAGGAACGCGCTGAAAGCACGAAGGGCGCGGGAACGGAGTTGCGCAGAGGTCAGACCGTCAGCCAAGGTGCGGACGGCATCGCAGTAGATGGACGCGGCATCGAGGAACCATCCCCCGCGTTGGTACTGATACTGCATCTTCGTGACTTGTCCCAGATGGTCGCGTACCGTGCGCATGAGGTCCGCAAACTGCTGCATCCGTTCGAAGAGCGCCTGGTCTTCCAAGTCTTGAAAGACTTCGTGGCGATAGTGCACAGTGTCGGGGTCGTCGAGCTGTTGGTAGAGAAGGGTCGCGATGAAATCGCGCTCCTCTCGAACTCCGGAGATTGTCGCGACGATCTGGTCGAGGTTCAGGTCAGATGCGGATGAGCGATCTTCACGTCCCCCGACCACCGCCGTGCCAAACGACTCGTCAAAGAGCAAGCTGGCGTAGCGATGAGGAGCGGACGGCGGTGACGTCGATGCTGGTTCGCCACCTGGTGGGCCGCCGTGGTCGGCCACACCGTTCCCACTCTCTGGCGCATGCGCGGCCGGTGCCAAGGGCGGTTCGCCTGGCTGGCTAGCCACGTCGCCGACTACCCTGATCCCGGCTGGCCATCGCGCGCCGCGACTCAGGTACCGAGGCACGGAGGTGGCGATCGCGACGGGCGACTACCGCCTCCGACATCAGGCACCGAGCAGCGATCGCGTGTCGACCGCCGAGGACGACCACCTCCGTTGACGAGACCATCAACTCGGTGAGGTCGTGAAAGGTCCACGTCAAATAACGCCAGCGGCCAACGATCCGCTGCAGGATGATGGACCCTACGCCCGCGTGCCCCTGGGTTGTTCCGTCTGCCATGGCGTGCTCCTGTTCTCCCCGCTAGGGCCGTAAACAGGAGCCATCAGTCACGAAGGCGGTTTCGGCGAGCTCCATCGCCGTCTGCTTTGAAGTCTACTGTGAGGCGACCATCTGAGCAACGCGAGCCTTGAAGACCAAAGGCGGCCGCCGTTGTGCTCGCCCTGGCGAGACGGCTGCGCGGCCGCGTCAGCACCCGCGGAGGTCGGATCGAACCGATCTCGCGGGTTGGTCGTGGGGTATCGTGCCACGAGGATGACGGGCGGTCAGCCTCAGCGGCAGGCGCTCATTGCCTTCGCACTGCGGTTGTCGTGGTTGTCGGTAGCGTGGGCAGCTCTTTCGGGCGCCGCCAGCATCACGGTAGGGACGCTCAACCACAGCTTGGCGATCGTCGGCGTCGGCCTCAATCTCCTCGCTGACATGGCCGGATCGATCGTGCTGATCTGGCGTTTTGGTCAGGAGCGCAGGCGGTTGCACCTGGCTGAGAGCGCTGAACGCGTCGCCCGCCTCATGGTCGGCGCGGCTCTGACCATCGTCGCGGCCTTCCTAGCGGTTGCATCGGTGCGGCAGTTGATCGTTGGCACGGGGCCTGCCAGCACCGTTGCGCCGATCCTCGTGGCAACCGTATCGGCCGTCGTGCTGGTACCTCTGGCGCGGGCCAAGCGTCGCGCGGGGGCAATGCTGCGGAGTCGGGCTCTCCGCGGCGATGGGATGCTCAGCGGCATCGGCGCGGCCATTGCGTTGCTCGCCGACGCCGGCCTGCTCGCCAACCGTATGTTGGGGTGGTGGTGGGCCGATCCGACCGCGGCATTGATTGTCGCCGTGGTGGCCGGTATCGAGGCGCGTGCGGTCTTCGCACCCGCTGGCTGAGGCACCGGGTTCATGTGACGTGGGCTTTGCGCACCACGGCGTGCGTTAACAGAATTGAGCGCGCCACCTCAGAGGGCGGATTCGGCCCGCTTCGATCGGGTGGTCGGCGCCCCTCGGTCAACTTTCCGACCTCAGGTGACTCAAATCGAGGCCAGTTGATGGCCGGATGGTGACCGCCGATGTGTATTCGGCAACGCTTGAAAATGGCGGTGGATATACATCTAGTGGCGGTTATCGCGCACGATCGAATTCAAAAACGGACTGGCACCTTCCCAAGGTTGAAGTTGCGGGTTCGAGCCCCGTCTTTCGCTCCAGGCGCCGTCCGGGACCCGCGTCGTTTGCTAGTGGTCCCGGTCGTCGCGGTTCGCGTCGATTACGGCATCGACTACGGCGACCCCGGTCCGGATCGCGGCCTCCTTGCCGGTCGTCTTCTTCTGGCGCCAGTCGTAGGTCGCGTCGCTCACGGAGACGGCGAGACGTGAGTCGATGGTCGGGTCGGGACGGTTCGTGTAATCGCTCATGTCGCCGATGCTAGGACGCTCCGAGGCGTCGTGACCGTGCGTACGCGAATCCGTGCAATCAGTCCCCCGGAAAGCGCGTCGGCCGGGCAAGCTCATACGACCCCCGGAGTTTCAACGGTCTCCGGCATGGCTCGATTGATCTCCGGCTTGCCCAATCGCCGCCGTTTCGAGCCGCAACGCCGTCCATCGTCGAGAAGACAGTAAGCCTGTATCCTCGCCGTCACGTCAACGGGTGCCGTGTCCCACGGATACTGCGTCTCCCAGCGCCGACGCGGGAGTAAGTCGGCAGGCACCTCGCCTATCTCCACAGGCCACAACGTGACGTGATATTCGGGAGGCTTGAAACGAATCCGATCCGAAATGCGCCGCCGGGGTACGAATCCGGCCTGGATGACGCGCACGGAAATATCACTTCTGTTGACGCACGACAGGAAGACCATCCCGGTCGTCACCGACTGGCGCGCAGTCGCCTTGCCCCTCGAGTCGAGGAGCGGCCTGTATATCGCCAACACTCCGGACGTGAGATAAACCTTCAGGGGATGGTGCTCAATCCACCAAACGCGGCCATAGCCTAGAAGCAACGTGAGCGTCGCGACGATCGCGGCGTAAATGGCAAGCCAGGTCGTCGGGACGCTCATCGCTCCGGAACCCGCGCGAGGACCTCGGGTACGCCTTCCCGGACCTTCGGGGCGCAGTCGGCACAGAAGAGCGCGGACCCGAACCCGCCTTCCCTACGGGCGGACAGGACGACCGGCGCGTGGTCGCAAAAGACACACCTCGGCCAGTCGGGACGACCGCCGGGGTAGGGCGAGAACTGAAGGTCGGGTCGCCGCTCGGCGGCCACCGCCGGGTTACTTCTTTTTGGTAGGGGCGGGCTTCGTCTGGGCGAGATCGCTTCCGGCGACGCTCTTGACCGACTTCGGCGTGCTCGGACTGCTGAGAAGCTTCGAGGCTTTGGAAGCGTCTTTAGGACTGGTCATAGCTAGGGTCTCCTGTGCCGAGTGGAACAAATGTTCGCCTATTGTCGCACCCTCGGATCCGGGTTGCAAGCGCACGCTAGCGATAGATCGCTAATGTCTCTTCAATGTCCCTAAACAGTGTCCGCGGTGGCCGGTCACGTCCCGCTGCGGCCGCGAAATTGAATACGATCGCGTCAGTCTGAGATCCTTTTTGGCGCCGCTTGGTAGGGTTCGACTCCCTCTCCCGTCACGCTTGTGTGCCGGGACTTTCAGGAAGGCCTGTCGATGATCCGGTTATATGACCGTGACGCCGATGTCGTGAGCGAGGTGGTCACCCTTGTGGTCGACATCGTCCGCGAGGGCGCTGGAACGGTGCGTGACGTTGCGCATGGCGAGTTGCTCGTCTGGACGCCGGCCGACGTGCTCGGAATCGAGCCGGGCGGGGTGCTCGCGCAGTCGCCTCGGCGGCCGCGGACTCAGACGGCGGTCCCCGTGTGAGCCCGCAGTTAGACCTACCTCAGTCCTTCCCTAAGAACCTGAAATACGTTGGCCCATGAGCCGTGTGCGGCCGATTCTGTATTCGAAAGCGCCGATTTTCCGGCCAGCATCTTGGTAAGGCGTAGGCCGTGAGTTCAATCCTCACCTTGGGCTCCACCGGAACTCTCATATAGAGCAAGGGGTTTCACGGCTGGGTGGCTGCCCACATTGGCCGTCACGTGGCTGCCTGTGCCGCCACTGCTACCGCCATCGTGTACCCTGTGGGCACCTATGGTGGTACCAGGGGGCGCATGGCGCAGAAGAAGAAACGGGCAGACGGCGCAGGCAGCATCCGGCAGCGGAAAGACGGCCTGTGGGAATACTCGGTTCGCCGGGACGGAAAGCGGCGCTCGTTCTACGGCCACACCCAGTCCGAGGCGTTCGCGAAGTCAGATTCGCTCAAGCCCTCGCGAGAGACAGTCCACGGGTTCCTGAATGACTGGCTTGAGAAGCGACGAGGCACCGTGCGTGCGAGCACGTGGCGACGGTATGAAACGACGGTCCGCTGTGCCCTGATACCGCACCTGCCGGACATCGCCCTCAGTGCGCTGACGACGGCACAGGTCGCAAGCCTCAACGCTGAGCAGCTTGGCAGCGCATCAGCCGCCCAGAAGGCACGCGTCGTCCTCGGGACCGCGTTCCAGTACGCGGTGGACACCGGCATCCTGACAGCGAACCCCTGTCACTCGCGCGCGCTCCGTCAGCCGGTCACGCGTCGTGACTGGGTGATCCTGAGCAAGTCAGACACGAGCAGGTTGCTTGAGGCTGCTCGCCTGCAGCCGCAGCTTGAAGCTCTCTACGTCCTGGCGGTCACGACGGGTATGCGCGTCGGTGAACTTACCGCGCTGCTCTGGTCAGACATTGACCTTGACGCGGGCACACTTAGGGTGACGGGCACTATCAACCGCGATGAGCAGAACGAGCTTGCAAGACTCGCGCCGAAGACGGGTCGCGCACGGCGCACCATCAGGCTGTCCGACATCGCCATAGACGCGCTTCGGCGCACAGCGCGACGCCACGTCGGCGGAACGTTCACAGGCTATGAAGACCTCGTGTTCAGAGGCAACGCGGAGTTTCTTGACCCGTCCACCGTGACGAAGCACTTCCTGCCTGCAGTGCTGCACGAAGCCGGCCTGGCGCCGATGCAATTTCATGACCTCAGACACACGGCGATCACTCACATGCTGGAAGACGGAGTGATGCCGCACACGGTGAGCGAGATCGTCGGCCACAGCAGCGCAGCGTTCACGCTCAGCCGCTACGCGTCAGTCACTCGGGGGATGCACGATTCAGCCGTTCAGGCCGTGAACCGGAGATACGCGCAACTCTGACCGTCCCAGACCACCTTATCCCGACGTTCAGGCTCCGAGCTAGATATGGGCTCGTTTTGTGACTGGACCACAACTGGTGGTGGTGTTAGGGTCTTTGTAGATAATCCGTGCCTGTGCCGAGAGGATTTGACCGAAATGCCCGAACGCTCCGAACCAACGGTTCGCATCCCGCCCGTGGTCGCCCCGTTGCTGACCGGTCCCTTGTCAAATGTCGATCTCACGAAGGGTCTCCTGGCGTCGTTCGCCAATCTCTCTAAGTCTGTGGGCGGGTCAGCAGTGACCGCCGCCGCCCTTGCTGGCATGACACAGCCGGTGACCCGCGTTGGCGGGTCAAACCGCGCAAGCCCTCGCGCAGCAGATAGGCGCAGGAGCAGCCGCGTCGGCAGCGAGCATCGCTGGGAAGCAGATTGCGAGCCTGTTTCCGTCCCCGTCGCTAACCGCAACTTTGACCGAGCTCACCGAGAAGACGTCCCTCGGTGCGGCAAACGCAATCAAGGCGAGCGCCGCGTCTGCGATCAACTATGAGCGTCTATTCGGCATCAATGACGTATCGGCGCGAGCGATGAAGGTTCCAGCGCTGAACCTCACCTACACGGCACCGGCCAAGCCGACTGCCAAACTCATGGTCGATCTGTTCGAAGCCTTACAGGCCGAGATACGTCATGACTTCGCTGAGCAAAACGTGAAGATCCATGAGCTGCGCTCGGATGTCATCGACATGAACACGAAGATGACTGCTATGGCGACCGACATTGCCGTACTGCGTCAGGCAACGCTACCCCGTTGGGTCTTGGTCACGCTTCTGAGCCTCAGCGCGGCGGCTGGCTTAGCTGCCGTTGCGCTCATGGTGCTTATTCACCTACAAGTCTTCTGACTGTCCAGCAACCCACCGAACGGAAGTAACCTTACCCACGATGGCAGGCAAGGAAGCGTTGGCCGGGCGTCTCCCCCCGTTAGTCGGCCTGACTACAGTCCGCTGACGATGTCGCGAGGCCCCCGCCAACGCGCCCTCCCACAAGATGCGGCCGTCCGTGCGCTCGTTTTGGGGTCTTCACCGTGATGTCGACGTCGACCGCCCCTACCAAGCACAGTCACCTGACCACCGCGAAGGCTGCGAAGAACGACGAGTTCTACACGCAGTGGGCGGACATCGAACGCGAGATGAACGCTTACCTGGAATACGACCCCGACGTCTTCCGAGACAAGGTGGTGCTCCTCCCTTGCGATGACCCGGAGTGGAGCAATTTCGCCAAGTTCTTCGCGCTTCACTTCACCGACTACGGGTTGAAGAAGCTGATCACGACCTCCTACGCGCCCAACAGCAAACCGTACGACATCCCCTATCAGCCGACACTGTTCGAGAAGGACGACCCGAAGTTCGACGCGGGCAAGACCCGCAGTAACGGCAAGAAGTTCACCCTTACGCGTGAAGACGTCAACGGTGACGGGTCCATCAACATCGACGACCTTCAATGGGAATACCTCGCCGGGGACGGAGACTTTCGCAGCGACGAGGTGACCGCGCTGCGCGACGAGGCCGACGTGGCCGTCACGAACCCGCCATTCAGCCTCTTCCGCGAGTTTCTTGCCTGGCTGGTCGATGGTGAAGTCAAGTTCTCCATCATCGGGAACTCCAATGCCACCACCTACAAGGAAGTGTTCCCACTCATCAAGAACAACAGGTTTTGGAAGGGGGCCACGGCCAACAACACAGACATGGTGTTCGGGGTGCCAAAGGGCACAACCATCAACCCGTCCGACCAGAAGAAGGCGATGCAGCTCGGCTACCCATCTACGGACGAGTACGACTTCACGAGGCTGGGAAACTCCTGTTGGTTCACCAACATCGAGCATGGGCGACGTCATGAAGCGATGCAACTAATGACGTTGGCCGACAACAAGAAGTTCAGTAAGCACAAGGAGATCCGCGGTGTCGGCTACAAGACGTACGACAACTACGACGCTATCGAAGTTCCGTTCACCGACGCCATCCCCAGCGACTACGACGGGGCGATGGGCGTACCTATCACCTTCCTGGACAAGTACAACCCAGACCAGTTCGACATCGTGGAACTGAGCAGGTACACCAAGACGCAGGGCATGTCCAAGGAGTTCGTCGAGGCGTACTACGCCTCGGGACAGACGGGGCAGATAACCGAAGGCCACCCCGATCTGTGCTACTACGATAGCAATGGTCGGCCGGTCGTTCCCTACATGCGCATACTCATCCGGCGAAAGGTCGACTCGTGAAGACCACGCTCCGGCACTACACCGTTGACCAGGTTGTAGACGGTTTCGTCTACAACGACTTTGAAGGGAAGGGCCTGTTCGGCCTGGCAGGCAAGCTCGTCATCCAGCCGGAGTATCAGCGCAACTACATCTACAAAGACGGCAAGAGGGAGGTCGCCGTCATTGACTCGTTGTTGAAGGGCTACCCCCTCGGGTTGATCTACTTCAATGTTGATGGCGACAAGCTCGAAGTGCTGGACGGTCAGCAGCGGATCACCAGCGTTGGGCGCTTCATGACGGGTAAGTTCGCCATCCTGGTGGCGGGCAAGGAGCAGACGTTCTCCTCGCTGCCCCTCGAAGAGCAGGAGTTGCTAAAGAAGAGCACTCTGCTGGTCTACGAGTGTCAGGGCACCGAGAAGGAGATCAAGGAGTGGTTCCAGACGATCAACATCGTTGGCGTGCCGCTCAACAAGCAGGAACTGCTCAACTCGATCTACTCCGGGCCCTTCATCACCAAAGCGAAGGCCGAGTTCAGCAACTCCAACAACGCGAACAGGCAGAAGTGGTCGGCCTACATCAAGGGCGACCCGAAACGGCAGGATGTCCTGGCGGTCGCGCTCGACTGGGTTTCTTCGTCCCAGAGCATCAGTGTCGACGCCTACCTATCGCAGCATCGCGGCGACAACGAGATCACTGGCCTGAGGAGCTACTTCACCTCCGTCATCGACTGGATCAGCAGTGTCTTCATCCGTCCCCCCGACAAGGACATGCGGGGGCTGGACTGGGGTCGGCTGTACGAGAGCTATCACTCGAAGTCCTACAACGCCACAGCCATCGACGTCGACATCAGCGCCCTCCGCGCCGATCCAGCGATTCTCAACAAGAAGGGCATCTACGAGTACCTGCTGGGTGGCAAGACGGACCCCAAGCTGCTCAACGTCCGCGTGTTCGACGACAGGACCAAGGTAGCCGCCTACGAGCAGCAGACGCAGAACGTCAAGGACGGGGGCGTCTCCAACTGTCCGCTGTGCGCAGTCGGCGAGAACGCCAACAAGACGCGCATCTACGGGCTGGACGAGATGGACGCTGACCACGTGACCGCCTGGTCGAAGGGCGGAGGCACCGACCTCAAGAACTGCCAGATGCTGTGCGTCACCCACAACCGAGCGAAGGGCAACAGGTAGCTACGCCGCCGTCATCGACGAATCGCAGGACATGAGTGTGGCGCAAGCTGCGATTCAGGCGACGCACTTGTGCTTGGAGGACAATCGGCGCAAGGGCGCGATTTAGCGCTCTCGTAGACGACGCCTGATGCTACCCGGCCTCGGCCGACGATGGCTCTCACTATCCGGCCCGTAACGACTTCCAGCCGTCAACCGGGCAATCCCCGTCACGCTACCATTCCCGCATGGCCGATATAACGCGCCTCAGATCCGGCCAGATGATGCGGTGCGTCTTCGAGTTGCTCTTGGCGCACCCTGAAGGAGAACCCGCCAAGGACGTCATTCAACATGTGGCGAGCACGCTCATCCTGTCGCCGTTTGAGTCGTCCGACTACCCAAACCGGCCGGGAGTTCGACGCTTCGACAAGATCCTGCGCTTTTCGACAATCGCTTTCGTCAAAGCGGGTTGGCTGGCAAAGACCAAGGGCCAGTGGTCGGCCACCCCCGAAGGCCGTGACGCTTACCAAAGGTACCCTGACCCCGAGCAGTTCATGCGC
>JBAPWO010000071.1:0-101719 GCA_049283735.1 Candidatus Dormiibacterota bacterium | reverse complement strand
ATCCGGACCCGTGCCGACCGCGTCGACGGCCACTGGCGGATCAACGGCAGCAAGCTCTACATCACCAACGGGGTTCGTTGCGACTTCATCCTGCTGGTCGCGCGCACCGGCGCGCAGGCTGAGGGTGCGCACGGGATCACGCTGTTCCTAGTCGACAAGAACCTTCCGGGATTCACCGTTTCGCGAAAGCTGAAGAAGCTCGGCATGCATTCGAGCGACACGGCCGAGCTTTCCTTCATCGATGTCGAGGTCGGCGACGACGCGGTCCTCGGCGAGGTCGGACAGGGTTTCCACAACCTCATGTGGGAGCTGCAGGGCGAGCGCCTGATCGGCTCTGCGGGCTCGATCGCCGGCGCCGAGGTGGCCTTTGAGGAGACGCTGGCGTGGTGCAAGGAGCGCGAGGCGTTCGGCCGCCCGATCGGGAAATTCCAGGTGAACCGCCACAAGCTCGTCGATCTGTACACGGAGATCACGGTTGCCAAGAACTTCGTCTACAGCGTCGCCGAGCGCTGGAACCGAGACGAATACCCGGTGACCGAGATCTCGATGGCAAAGCTCCTGGTCGGACGGGTCACGACGCTCGTCGCCGACACGTGCCTGCAACTCCACGGCGGCATGGGCTACATGGCCGAGACGGCTATCTCCCGATATTTCCGCGATTCGCGCCTCATCCGCATCGGCGGCGGCACCGACGAGGTGATGAAGGAGATCATCGCGAAGACCGCGCTGGGGTTGTGATCGGCTGACGCGGCACCCGGCGCGGATCACCCGGCCTTGCGTGCGGCGCCGGCGGCCCGATCGAGTCGCGCGAGAAACGGGGCGGCACCGATCCTGGTGAAGATCTCTCGAGCCTCGTCGTCCTCGCCTCCCGCGGTGGGGTCGGACCCGCGGAGTACTGCCCGGTCGAGGGCGCAAAGGGCGAGATCGAGAGGCGAGTCGATCGCTCGCCAGGCGTCGAAGGCGCGGGCGTAGGCCGTCGCCGCCTCATCGTGCCGCCCTTGCAGGGCCGCGACCCCTGCCTCCGCGCTCAGTCGTACTGATGCCATCCAGCGGCCGCGAAAGGCCTGCATCTCGGTCAGCGCTCCGCGAGCTCTCCCTAGGTCGCCCAACCACAGTGCTGCGCGCTGTTGGGTCGCCAGAGCCGCCGCGCTGTTGATCCCCGACGGCTCCGCCGCCAGCGCCGCGGATGCATGCTGGTGGGCCGCTTCGAGGTCGCCGGCGGCCAGATACACTTCGGCCCGAGCGCGATGGTTGTTGGCACGCGCAGTCATATCCTCGCTTACGTCGGCGTCTTCGGTCGCCTCCAGCCGCTCGAAGGCAAGGGCAGTGTCCCCGCTGAGCGCGGCCAGCACCGCTTCGCAGAGCTCGAGCTGAGTCTGGCGTGGACTGGGCAGCTCTCGCTGGCGGAGCGCGATCAGCGCCGCTCGGGCTTCGTCCCACTGCCCCAGGTTGGTCGCTCCCTCCGCGGCGTTGAGCAGGTTCACGGTCTCGAGGCTGCGAGCGCCGGCGCGTCGCGCCCGATCAGCCGACTCGAGCTGCAGTCGTATCGCTTCGTGGGGATCCTCATCGAGCACGAAGATGGCCACCAACAGACTCGCCCTCGCCTGCTCGACAAGCGAGCCGGCGGACTCGGCGAGGGCCATCCGCCCACGGGCCAGCATCACGGCCTCTCGATGGCGCCCGACACGGAACAGCACCACGGACTTCGCGCCGATGGCGCGCCCAAGCAGATCCGCATCGTCGAGGCGTTCGGCGAGCGTGCAGGCGGTCTCCGCCCACGCGAGGGCCTGCTCAGAGGCCCCCGAACCGCTTCGCTGTGAGGCAATCGTGGCAGCCAGATCAGCTCGAGCTCGCTCACTTCCCGTTTCTCCGAGCTCCGTGAGGGCATCCTGCGCCCGTGCGATGGCTTCGGCGACGCGCTCCAGTCCGTCGCCGAGAACCTCGGCGAGCCGGGCTGTGCTGCGCCCGACGGCGTCAGCGTCGCCGGCGCCCCTGTGTGCCGTGATCGCAGCTTCGAGGTGAGCCACAGCGCGCTCGAATGCGTCGGTTCGGAAGGCGGCGTCGCCGGCTGTGTCCAAGAGCGCCGCCCGCTCCGCCGGGTCATGGCTCAGCGCCAGCGCCTGCTCCAGGTAGGTGAGGGCCTGCTCCGGCGAGCCCAGCGCCAATGCTCGTCGCCCCGCGCGGGTGAGCCACTCACGGGCCCGTGCCGCCAGCGAGTCCCGCTCCGGGCCCTCGGCGGTGGCGCGCTGCGCTTCGGCGTAGTGCGTCGCCACCACGCCCACCAACTCCTCGTCATCCAAGCCCTCGAAGTACCCGGCTGCGGCGACATGCTTGGCCCGGCGCTCCGGCTTCGCCAGCGTGCCATAGGCGACCTCCCGGATCAGCCCCTGGACGAAGCCGTACTGGCCTCGTTCCGGCGAGCGGGGGTCGCTGTCGAGCGCCAGCAATTCCTTGCGCACCAGGTCGCGTAGTGGACTCGCAAGGGCGGCGGGGTCTCGGCCCGACACCGCCGCCAGAGCGGAGACCGAGCAGCTCTGGCCGAGCACGGCGGCGTCCTGAAGCAGTGAGCGCTCGACAGGAGATACCCCGTCGAGGCGAGATGCGATGAGCGCATGCAGCGTGTCGGGAATCTCGAGCGCCCCGAGCGTTCCCCTCACGGTCAGCACCCCCTCGCGTTCCGCCAGCTGCCCTCTGTCGACCATCATCCGGATCGTCTCCACGGCATAGAGGGGCACTCCTTCGGCGCGCTGCAGCACCTGCTCCACGATCGCCTCCGGCAGCCCCGCGACGAAGCCACGCAGCAGCGCGGCCATTGCGTCTGGCGCCAGCGGCTCGAGGTGCAGGGCGGTGAATGAGCGCTGCCCCGCCCCCCAGGTGGGGCGCCGTTGGAGCAGCTCCGGTCGCGACAGCGTGAGCACGAAGATCGCACGGGTCCGCGACCACTCCACGATCGACTCGATGAAGTCGATCAATCCGGGGTCTGCCCACTGCAGATCCTCGAACACCAGCACCGTCGGACCGCGTTCGGCGATCCGCTCGAAGAAGGTGCGCCACGCCGAGAAGAGCTCCTCGCGCTCGCCGCCGGGAGCGTCAACGAGCCCCAGCAGGTACGCGAGCGCATGCTCCACCCAGCGGCGTTCCTCTGGCTCTGAGACGAACTCACCCACCGAGGCCGCCAGTTTGGCGCGCGCCTGGGAGGGATCCTCACCCTCGGTGATCCCCGCCCGCATGCGCACCATCTCCCCGAGCGCCCAGAAGGTGATCCCCTCGCCGTAGGACGGGGAGCGGCCCTGCTGCCAGTAGACGGTGGCGGCCAGACCGTCCACGTACTTGAGGAACTCCCACGCGAGCCGGCTCTTGCCGATCCCGGCGATGCCGGTCACCGACACCAGCCGGACCCGGTGCTCACGAATGGTGGCGTGGAGCAACTCCTTGAGCAGGCGGAGCTCCTCCTCCCGGCCGACGAAGGGCGGCTCGGCTCGCTCGGATCGGCCGACCCCGCGGCGCTGAGCCACCACTCGCTCGGCCCGCCAGACCGGTACCGGCTCTTGCTTGCCCTTGAGGGTCAGCGAGTCGAGCTCGGTGAAGGCGATCGCCTGACCGGCCGCGCGCATGGTCGCCTCCCCAACCAACACGCCGCCCGGCTCGGCAGCTGCCTGCAATCGGGACGCCGTATTCACCAGGTCCCCCGCGACCATGCCCTCGCCGGTCGCGCCCAGCGTTACCGCGGCCTCGCCGGTCAGCACTCCCGCGCGGGCGCGCAGGCTGGGGGCGCCGACCTCGGCGCCGAGCGACGCCACCGCGGCAACCAGTTCCAGCGCGGTCCGCACCGCTCGCTCGGCGTCATCCTCGGTGGCCACGGGTGCGCCCCACACCGCCATGACCGCATCCCCGATGAACTTCTCGACCGTGCCCCCGTAGCGCTCGATCAGCTCACGGGAGACGTCGAAGTACCGGGACAGCAGCTCCCGCACCTCCTCGGGATCCCGAGACTCCGAGAGCGCTGTGAACCCGACCAGGTCCGCGAACAGCACCGAGACCAAGCGGATCTCGGCAACGACGGTGGCGGGCGGATGAACAGGAGCGGCAGGTCTCGGTGGTGCGGTTTGGTCGACCTCGCCGAGCGCTCCCATGGGCGCTCCGCACTCACCGCAGAACTTGACGGCGACTGCATTCGCGGCACCGCACGCTGCGCAGACCCGAGCCAGGGCTGCCCCGCATTCGCCACAGAACTTGCGCTCGGGAGCATTACTTCCACCGCAGTTGGAACAGACCACCCGCGCCTCCTACCAAAGCTCGATCGTCCGAATGGTACCCACCATCAGGCGCCCAGGGATTCGCCTCGGTGTTCCGTGGTCGGGCCTGAATCGTTTCCCATGGCACTGCGCCCGGATAGACTCGGCACGACACCAGCAGCTGGGAGGACTATCTGATGCAGGACCGGATCATCGGCACCACCATGCCTGTACTCGAGATCACCCTCGACCCGGGCGAGGCGATCTTCTCCGAGTCTGGAGAGCTCTCCTGGATGACCCAGTCGATCGTCATGCAGACCTCGACCCAGATGGGTGGTGGTGGCGGCGTGGGAGGCGTCTTCAAGCGCGCTCTCGGGGGCAGCTCGATCTTCATGAGCGAATACTCGGCGCAGGGACAACCGGGCATGGTCGCCTTCGCTGCCCGTCTCCCCGGCATGATCTTTCCGCTCGACGTCGCCCCCCAGCCGGGAATGGGCTTCCTCGGACACCGGCATTCATTCGTCTGCGGGGTTCACGGAGTCCAGCTCTCGGTCGGATTCCAGCAGCACCTGGGCGCTGGATTGTTCGGCGGTGACGGATTCCGGCTCGAGAAGATCACCGGTCAGGGACGGGCGTGGTGTGAGCTCAGCGGCGAGGTCCTGACCTACGACCTGAAGCCCGGCGAGAGCCTGCGCGTGCACCCGGCCCACGTCGGTCTGTTCCAGGACACCGTGCAGTTCAGCATCACGACCATCAAGGGCATCAAGAACAAGATCTTCGGTGGCGACGGCATCTTCCTGGCGCTGCTCACCGGACCGGGCCGGGTGTGGCTGCAGTCCCTGCCCCTCCAGAAGCTCGCGCAGTCGCTCGGTGAGTTCTCGCCGGGTCAGGCCGTGGAAGCCGGTGCCGCGGGCGCGGTCACCGGTGGCGTCATGCGGGGGATTTTCGGGGGCTGAACTCGCTGCGCTGGAACAGCGCATGCAGCGTGATCCCCGCCGCCTCCAGAGCCTCGCGCCCTCCTTCCTCGCGGTCGACGACGCAGAGTGCGCCGGCGATCGTCGCGCCCGTGGCCATGACTGATTCCTGCGCCTGGAGGAAGGTGCCGCCGGTGGTCATGGTGTCGTCGACGAGCAACACGCGCAGACCTGGGCGCAGGTCAGGCCCCTCGATGGCGCGACCGGTACCGTGCGCCTTCACCTCCTTGCGGACGATGAAGGCTGTCAACGGACGATCGGTGTCGCCACTCAGCGCAGCGGTCGCGGCGGCAATCGGGTCCGCGCCCAGCGTCAACCCGCCGACCGCATCGATGCCGAGCTCGCGGCAATGCTCGAGCGTGAAACGCGCCACCAGGTACAGCCCTCGTCCGTCGAGCGTCACCTGCTTGCCGTCGACGTAGTAATCGCTCCTGCGACCGCTGGTGAGCGTGAAGGTCCCGTACGTGAACGCCCTGACGGCAACGAGCTCACGCAGCTCCTCACGCAGGTCGGTGTCGGTCGCGGTCGTCACGGAGTCCAGCGCAAGACCGGGTGGCGAGCGGCGCGCACCTCATCGACGCGGCTCACCGGGGTCTCGTGAGGCGCGTTCTCCACGAACCCGAGGTCGCGTTCCGCCTCGTCGACGATTGCCGCGCAGATGCCGGCGAATGCGTCGAGGCTCTGCTTCGACTCGGTTTCGGTGGGCTCGAACATCAGCGCCTCGGGAACGGTGAGCGGGAAGTACACCGTCGGTGCGTACACCCCGTAGTCAAGCAGGCGCTTGGCGACATCCATGGCGCGCAATCCCTCGACACGACCGCCCTTGGTGGTTGCGACGAACTCGTGCATGCATGGGGTGTCGACCGCCATCGCGAACAGGCCGGCCAGCCTTGACTGCAGGTAGCGCGCGTTGAGGACGGCGTCGCGCGCGACCCAGGGAAGATGGTCGCCGTAGGCGCGGATATACGCGTACGCGCGGACGAGCATCCCGAAGTTGCCGTAGTACGAGCGCACCTTGCCGACGCTCTTCGACCGTTGGTGATCGAGGAAGAAACGATCGCCGTCGCGTTCGACGGTCGGGGTCGGGAGGAAGTCGACCAGTCGCTCGCCGACGCCCACCGGCCCGGCCCCGGGACCGCCGCCACCGTGGGGAGTCGAGAACGTCTTGTGCAGGTTGAGGTGGACGACGTCGAAGCCCATGTCGCCGGGACGCGCCATCCCGACCAGCGCGTTGAGGTTCGCGCCGTCGTAGTACACCAGCGCTCCAGCGTCGTGCGCGAGCTTCGCGATCTCCACGATGTCCTTCTCGAAGACGCCGAGCGTGTTGGGATTGGTGAGCATCACCGCAGCCACGGTGGTGTCGAGATGGCTCGAGAAATCCTCGACGTCGACCGTGCCATCGTGGTTGCTCCTCACGGTCACCACCTCGAGGCCGCACGCCGCGGCGGAGGCGGGGTTGGTGCCGTGCGCCGAGTCGGGGATGAGCACGCGGGTGCGAGCGGTGTCCCCACGATCGGCGTGATACGCCTGGATCATGCGCAGACCCGTCCACTCGCCGTGTGCGCCGGCAGCGGGCTGGAGTGACATGCGCGCCATCCCGGTGATCGACGCGAGCAGGCGGTCAAGCTCCCACATCAACTGCAGCGCGCCCTGGGTGTCCTCCTCGTCCTGGTATGGGTGCAGCTGTGCGAAGCCGTCGAGCCACGCGAGCTGCTCGTCGACCACAGGGTTGTACTTCATCGTGCACGAGCCGAGTGGATACATCCCCTCGTGGAGGTTGTGATTGCGTCGCGCGAGGCGTCCGAAATGGCGCGCGAGCACGGCCTCCGGCACCGCGGGCACGGTCGGCGGCGTCGTGCGCAGCAGCGACGCCGGAACCGACGTGGGGCCGCTGGTCGGCGGAACGCCGGCGGCGGTCACCGCGGGCCCGCTCGTGTAGTTGGTGCTCAGCTCGAAGACGAGCGGCTCGTCAACCGCCCACCTTGCCTCACGGGTCACGTCGGGAATCGCGCCGTTCACGCGTGTGCCATCGCAACCGTGCGCTCCGCGGCAACCACGGCTGCAGCCGCGGCGGCATAACGGTCGATCGCCGCCGGAGTCGTGAGCTCGGTGCAACACACGAGCAGCTCGTCCTCACGCGTGGCGTCAATGCGTCCGAGCGGCAATCCGGCGACGATGCCGCGCTGACGCAACGCGGTCGCGAACGACGCCCCGCTGCCAGGCGTGCGCAACACGAACTCCCAGAGAAATGGAGTCGACGGATTGACGAGCGAGAGTCCGTCGATTGCGCTGAGGCGATCCGCAAGGTGGTGGGCGCGCTGTGCGCTCACCTCGGCAACCGCACGCATCCCGCCCGCGCCCATGTGCGCCATGTACACCGTGGCGGCGAGCGCGATCAGCGCGTGGTTGGTGCAGATGTTGGATGTCGCGTGCTCGCGGCGGATGTGCTGCTCGCGCGCCTGCAGGGTCAGGGTGTAGGCGCGCCGCTCGTCGTGATCCACGGTCATGCCGACGAGGCGACCCGGGATACGTCGCATCTGAGCCTGCGCGACGGCCATGAAGCCGACGTGAGGTCCGCCGAACGAGGCCGGGATCCCGAGCGGCTGTCCGTCCCCGACTGCGACGTCGAATCCACTCTCACCGGGCGGCGTCAGCAGCGCGCAGGCGTGCAGGTCGGTCGCGCAGATGGCCAGCGCCCCGCCATCGTGGGCGGCTTGGGCGAGCGGTGCGAGATCCTGGATCGTGCCTGCGAAGCTCGGGTACTGCACCAGGAGTGCGGCGTGCTCCGCGCTGAGGGTCTCGCGAACGGTCTCGAGCGCGAGCACCCCGTCGCCGGTGGCGATGACATCGATGGCGATACGACGCCCTTCGCCGAAGGTCCGGAGCACCGCGATGGTCTCGGGATGGACGCTGTCGGCGACGGCGATACGGGTGCGACCGGTCGCCTGGACGGCGATGACCATCGCCTCCGCGGCGGCGGTGGCGCCGTCATAGAGCGAGGCGTTGGCCACATCGAGCCCGGTCAACGCGCAGATCATCGACTGGAACTCGAAGATCGACTGCAGGGTTCCCTGCGACGCCTCGGCCTGGTACGGCGTGTACGCCGTGTAGAACTCGGGCCGCGAGATCGTGCCGCGCACGATTGCCGGGCTGAAGCGGCGATAGACGCCGGCGCCCAGGAAGCTGTCGAAGACGCTCAGCGATCGGTTTCGGGCGGCGAGCCGTTCGAGCTCGGCGACCAGGTCCTGCTCGGAGAGCGGGGGCGGGAGGTCGATGCGAGGGTTGCGCAGGGCGCCTGGAACCGTGGTGAACAGGTCCGCGTCCGACGCCGCCCCGACCGCATCGAGCATCTCGCGACGTTCGGCATCGGAGTTGGGGAGATACGCCATGCTCAAAGTATGCCGGGCCACGGGAGGTGCCCGGGAGCCGCGATCCCACCGCCGGCTCAGGGCCGGGAGGTTTGCTCCGCCGAACCGTTGGTAGACTGCAGGTGATGTCCAAGCGCGCTTCCACAGTTTCCATCGAGGATCTCGTCGCGTCGATCGAGACCGCCCGCGACAAGGTGATGGCCGACGAGGTCAAGAGCCTCGTCAAGCTGGGCCTCCCCAAGACCGTCGCGTACAAGATGGTGGCCGACCGCTACCGCCAGCGAGCCGAGGGTGATGACGGCGAAGCAGACGCCGCGAGCCCCTGGCCGGACATGTCCTGACCCGGCCCTAGCCGCCGGCGCGTGACGGTGGTACGTCTCGTCCCCGACCGCGGAGGTACCAGACGACCACGACGACCACCACGATCACCGCGATGACGATCGCTGCCGTGCCGATCGGACCCGAGACCCTGGTGTAGTTCGCCCCGACCTCGTACCCGAGGATCGCGAGGAAGGTGACCCAGACCGTGGATCCGAGCAGCGAGAGCCCGGCGAACCAGACCGGCTGCATCTTCGCGAGCCCGGCGGGGAACGAGATGTACGTGTGGATCACCGGGAGCATTCTCCCGAAGAAGACCGCTGCCAGCCCGTAGCGGTCGATCCAGTGGTCGGCGAGGTCGAGGTGTCTCGGTGAGATCCCGATGCGACGTCCCGGACCGAGCAGCAGGGGTCGGCCGAAGCGCCGAGCGAGCGCGTACGCGAGCAGCGCCCCGAGCCAGTTGCCCGCGACCCCGGCAATGATCACGAGGGCGATGCTGAAGTGACCGGCGGCCGCGAGCACGCCCGCCACGGGCATGATCACCTCGCTCGGGAAGGGCACGCCGCAACTGTTGACGAGCATCAGCACGAGCACGATGAACAGCCCTCCGCTGGTCACCCACTGGCCGATGACGCCGCCCATCGCCGGGGATTGTGGCCTACGCTGCCGCGGACATGCGGCGCAGGCTCCGTCCGACAACGATCCCGCCGTGGCCCGTCCCCTTCGACTCTGCTGCCGAGTTGGACTGGGGACGCCCGGAGTACGCGCGACGCCTGCTGCGCGAGCACCTCGACCAATCCCACGACGGCGCGAGCCGGCGGCGGTCGGTGATTGCCGGGCAGGTTCGACGTCTGCGCCGGCTCCTCCCGTCAGCGCCGGCGCGGATCCTCGACGCCGGATGCGGCCCAGGGCTGTACGCGGTGCCGCTCGCCGCCGTCGGTCACGATGTGACCGGCATCGACGTGAGCACCGCGGCGCTCCGCCATGCTCGCGGCCTTGCGCGGGATGCGCATCTGCTCGGGAGGGCTCGCTTCGTCGCCGGCGACCTGCGCGATGTACCGCTCCCCGCCGGGCGCTTCGACGCGGCGCTGCTCGTGTACTTCGTCCTCGAGGCGTTCTCCCGGCTGGAGCAGCCCAAGGTACTGGCTCGGATCGCGGCGTCCCTGGCGCCGCACGGGACCCTGATCGCGGAGCTGCGCCTCAGCCCGGAACAGCCGCCGGGCCGGATCGACTGGTGGGACGTCGTGCCCAACTCGCTGCTCTCCGACCGGCGCCACCTGCTCCTCGGCGACGCCGTCTACGACCAGCGCCGCCACACTTACGTCCTCCGGGAGGTCGCGATCTTCGATGACGGCTCGGTGTCGGTGCGGCAGACGAGCGGCTGGCTGTGCCCCTTCGGATCGATCGCGCGCCTCTTCGCCCGAGCCGGTCTTCCCGACGTCACGATCTTCGACGGGTGGAGCGGCCTCGCGGCCCATGCGCTCTCCGAAACGGTGCTCGTGGTGGCGCGCCGCCGGCAGCGCTGACGCTCCCCTCGACGGGCGGTGCGAGCGGCTACCATTCGTTCCTTCGGTCCGGGGATCCTGTCTGGAGTTGATTCACCATGCCGACGCCCACACCTGATCGCATCCGCACAGTCGCCGTCGTCGGTCACAGCCACGACGGGAAGACGACTCTCTGCGAGGCATTGCTCCACACCGCCGGCGCAACCCAGCGCATGGGCTCGACGGAGCAGGCGACGTCACTCTTCGACCACGAGCCCGAGGAGCAGCGGCACTCGATGAGCATCGGGCTGTCGGTCGCGCACTGCGACTGGGAGGGCTCCCGGGTCAACCTGATCGACGCGCCGGGCTTCCAGGACTTCGCCGGCGAGGTGGTCGAGGGCCTGGCCGTCGCCGACGCGGCCGTCCTGGTCGTCGCCGCCACCGGGATAGTGCCGGTGGGTGCCGAGATGGCCTGGGAGATGATCCAGGCGGCCGGGGTCCCCGCGCTGATCGTGGTGAACCGCATGGACAAGGAGAACGCCGCCTACGAAGCGACCGTCGACGCGCTCCGCGAGGCGTTCTCGCGCAAGCCGATCGCGGTTGCGGTGCCGATCGGGGCGGCCGACGGGTTCCGGGGATACGTCGACCTCGTCGACGACCGCGCGCATGCCTTCGACGAGCGCGGCCGCGCAACCGACACCGCCGTCCCGGACGAGATGAGCACCGAGATCGAACGAGCGCACGCCGCGCTCGTCGACGCCGCCGCCGAGAGCGACGATACGCTGCTTGAGAAGTATCTCGAGGGCACCGAGCTCACCGACGACGAAGTGCGGGGCGCGCTCCACGCCGCGACCGCGCGCGGCACGCTGGTGCCGATCGTGTGCGCATCCGCGGCGACCGAGAAGGGCGCCGCGATGGTGCTCGACAGCATCGTTCGATATCTCCCGGCGCCGACCGAGCGGACCCGTGACGGCCTCGACCCAAAGGGCAACGACGTCGCCCTCGCGTGCGACCCGAGCGGCAAGCTGTGCGCGTTCGTCTTCAAGACCACCGTCGACACCTTCGGCAAGGTCTCGTTCTTCAAGGTGCTGCGCGGCACCATGCGCGGCGACAGCCATCCGATCACGGCGCGCCTCGGTCAGGAGGAACGGTTCGCGCAGCTCGGCCAGCCCAATGGCAAGGCGATCGTCACGGCCACCGAGGTGGTCGCGGGCGACATCGGCGTGGTCACCAAGCTGACTCATACGCAGACCGGCGACACCCTCTGCGCGAAGGATGCCCCGGTGCTGCTGGCGCCACTGCCGTGGCCGGCCGCGACCGCCTCGGCGGCGATCGTCGCTCGCTCCAAGGGCGACGAGGACAAGATCATGAGCGCGCTCGCTCGCCTGACCGAGGAGGACACGACCTTCTCCACCGACCGTGACCCGGTGACCAATGAGGTCCTCGTCCACGGCCTTGGCGACGTGCACCTCGATGTCGCGCTGGAGCGCATGAAGCGAAAGTTCGGCGTTGATGCCGAGCTGCATCCGCCCAAGATCCCGTATCGCGAAACCATCACCGGCACCGCCCGCGTGGGCCACAAGTACAAGAAGCAGTCGGGAGGCGCCGGCCTCTACGGCGACGCGACCATCGAGATCGAGCCGCTGCCTCGTGGTGGCGGCTACGAATGGGAGGACAAGATCTTCGGCGGATCGATCCCCCACCAGTTCCGGCCGTCGGTCGAGAAGGGTGTCCGTCAGACCATGGAGCAGGGAGCGGTGACCGGGAACCCGATCGTTGACGTCAAGGTGCGCCTGGTCGACGGCTCGACACACAGTGTCGACGGCAAGGACATAGCCTTTCAGATCGCGGGGGCGATGGCGATGCGCGAAGCGGTACAGAAGGCCTCCCCGGTCATCCTCGAACCGATCATGAACGTCAACGTCACCGTCCCCGAGCGCTTCACCGGGGACATCATGGGGCTGCTCAACTCGAAGCGCGGTCGCGTCGGTGGCGTGAATCCGCTCGGTGACGGGCGAGCCGAGATCAACGCGCATGTACCCCAGGCGGAGATGTACACGTTCCCGGTCGAACTGCGCGCGATGACCCAGGGGCGCGGCAGATATTCGATGGCATTCTCGAGCTACGAGGAGGTGCCGGCGCACGTCGCTCAAAAGCTCATCGAGACGCACACCAACGAGCATTCGGCAGCATGAGCCGGTGCTCGCGCTCGCGGTCGCCGGCCTGCGCCTTGTGACGCGACAGAACCGCATGCGATGAAGGAGTCAGCAATGGGCGAGACGGTTGAGTTTCCGAGCAACGGACATACGTGCGGCGGTTATCTCGCGACGCCACCGAGCGGCCGGGGACCGGGTGTCGTGGTCATCCAGGAGTACTGGGGAGTCAACGCGCACATCCGCGATCTCTGCGACCGGTTTGCCGCCGAAGGGTTCGTCGCCCTGGCCCCGGACCTGTACCACGGCAAGGAGACCAAGGAACCGGATGAGGCGGGCAAGTTGCTCATGGAACTCGACCTCGCCGAGGCCGCGCGCGACATGCTCGGGGCCGGCAGGTGGCTGGCAGCGAGCGAGCGCACCGCCGGGGACCGCGTCGGCATCGTCGGCTTCTGCATGGGCGGCGCCCTCGCCATCTACGCCGCAACCCTGAGCGACGTCTTCGCGGCGGTGGTCCCGTTCTATCCCTACATGGGTGTCACCGCCGCTGCCAAGCCGGACGTCACCAAGATCAAGGGCGCGGTGCTCGGCCACTTCGCTGAAAAGGACGGGGCATATACGCCCGAGCAGGTCGACGCGCTCGAGGCCGAGCTTCGCGGCGCCGGCATCGATGTCGAGTTCTTCTGGTACGCGGGCGCCGATCACGCATTCTTCAACGGCACCCGCCCCGAGGTCTACGATGCGGATGCGGCACGGCTTGCTTGGGACCGGACTCGAGCCTTCTTCCGGACCCACCTGGCCACCACCGTGGCGCCGGTCTAAACCACGCTCGCGGAGGCTTGTCTGATGGGACCCGTCAGGGGTCTCTCAGACCGCACCCGCGGCGGCCGACTGACCGCCCCGGCGCGACCGGGGCGTGAGTTCGGCTCCAATTCGGGCCCGATGTGCTTAGAATGCCCGCAACCTGCCTCCGAGCAGTCGCAGAACCACCCCCACCACCCCGGAGGAGCACATGGCCACTGGCTATTGCCTCAAATGCAAGGAACAGCGCGAGATCAAGGGCGCTGAGGCGATCACGATGAAGAACGGCAAACCGGCGACCACCGGCACCTGCCCCGTCTGCGGCACCAAGATCTTCAAGATCGGCAAGGCCGCCTAGCGATCGTCCGCCGGGCCCCGGGCATTGAGCGTCGGGGCTGGCACAGTCGGACTGGTGACGGGGTGCAGGAGCGCCCCCAAACCAACCTTCCCTGACCTGACGGTCTCGGATCAGTTGGTTCCGAGCAACTCCCGCTCGAGCAGATCGAGTGGCAGCGATCCGGCATTGAGCGCTTCCATGTGGAATCGCTTCAGGTCGAACGCCGCGCCGAGCCTGGCTCGGAGCCGGGCACGGACGTCGAGCCAGACTTGCTCGCCCACCTTGTAGCTGATCGCCTGGGCCGGGATCCCGCAGTAGCGCTCGAGCTCGCTGCGCGCCATCCCGGGCCCGGCGAACCCGCAATACCGGCTGACGAACGGCAGCGCCGTCTCCCAGTCCCAGATCCGCCCGGGACGGTAGGTCTCGTTGTTCGGAATCGGGAGCTGGAGGTGCAGGCCGATATCCACGATGACGCGCATGGCGCGAAACGCCTGGGAGGCGAGCATGCCGAACAGGTAATCGGGGTTCTCGAGGTAGCCGAGCTCGTGCATCAGCCGCTCGGCGTACAGCGCCCATCCCTCGCCGTGACCGGAATACGTTCCCAGCTGGCGCTGAAACGTGGTCAGCCGCTCCTGGAACGTCATGCAGAGCCCGATCTGCAGGTGATGCCCGGGAACGCCTTCGTGGTATGCGGTGGTCACCTCGGTCCAGAGCGGAAACCGGGTCTGCCCTTTGGCCGGGTACCACGTGCGCCCCGGCCGGCTGAAGTCCGCCGAGGGTGCCGTGTAGTACATCGCCGCTGCGGTGCCCGGAGGCGCCTCACGGCATTCGACGCGATGCAGCGGCTCGGGGATGTCGAAATGGGTGCCGTCGAGATCCGCGATGGTCCGATCGGTCAACTCCTGGAGATGGGCGAGCAGCCTGTCGATGCCCTCGATGCTGCGCCCGGGGTCGTCCCGGAGCACCGCCATCGCGCCCTCGACACCGGTGCCGGGAGCGATCTGCTCGGCGGTCACGGCCATCTCGGCTTCGATGCGGTGCAGCTCGTCCCAGCCCCAGGCGTAGATCTCCTCCGGGTCGCGGGCCATGCCGAGCCACCGGCGCATGCCGATGGCATAGAGCTCGCGCCCGACAGCGTCACCCGCGGGGGCTTGCGGCGCGTACTCCTCGCGCAGGAAGGTCGACATCGCCGCGTAGGCCGAGGTCGCTGCTTGCGCGCTCTGGCGAAGCCTGCGGGCCATCCCGTCGTCGTGCGCCACCTCGGCGGCGATGCCGGCGAAGTAGGGCGGGTCGTCGAAGTCGAGACCACCGAGCGTTGCAGCCTGGCCGGCGCAGACCAGGGCCTGGCGCCGCGGGGCGACGAGACCGGTCGCGAGCCCATGCCGCAGTGACGCGGTGAAGCCGTCGAGGGCGCCCGGAATCCGGGTCATGCGGGTCGCGATCCGCTCCCAGTCCTCGGGCGTATCCCGGGGGCAGAGGTCGAACGCCATCCGGATGAAGGAGATCGGAGAGTCGAAGTTGGAGAGCTGGCGCCACGGGGCGCCTGCCTGGTACCCCTCGACCTCGGCCTCCAGCCGGTCGCGTATGACCGCCGCGGCGATGCGATCGGCATCGTTCTCCACGGTCGCCCGGGCGAGGGCTTGAAGCGTCCGGCCGGCAAGGTCGACCCGCGCATCGACGCCGTCAGGCGAGTAGTCGGTGACCTCGTCGTCGTGCTCGGGTCGGCCGAGGTAGGTGCCCATGACCGGGTCGAGCACGCAGAGCTCGTCGACGTACGAGTCCGCGAGACGGAAGATCTCGGTCACGCCTCGAGGGCGACCACAGCTCCCACCCCGGCGATCGATGCGACGCGGTCGCCGTCGTCGAGCCGCATGATGATCACGCCCCTGGTCTGGCGCCCGGAGATGCGGACCTGCTCGAGCGGGATGCGGATCACCTGCCCCGACGTCGAGATGACCATCAACTCCTCGGACAGGTCCTCGACGACGCGCATCCCGACGATCTCGCCGATCTTCGGGATCGCCGTCTGATCGACCGTGTAGACGCCCTGGATGTTCCGGCTCTTGACCGGGTAGTCGCTCATCGGGGTCAGCTTGCCGAAGCCGTTCTCGGTGATCACGAGCACGTGACCCTCGGGATTGACGATGTCGAAGCCGGCGACCTCGTCGCCCTTGCGCAGCCGGATCGCGCCGACGCCCATGGTGTCGCGGCCCATCGGGCGCACCTCCTTCTCGGTGAATCGCGAGCCCTTGCCCCGGCGGGTCACCACGAGGACCTCGTTGCCACCCGAGGATCGGCGCACCCAGTTGAGCTCGTCGTCGTCCTGGAGGTTGATGGCGATCAGGCCGTTGCGGCGCACCGCGGCGTAGGCGGCGGCGGGTGTCTTCTTGATCTGGCCGAGCTTGGTCACCATCACCAGGTACTGCTCGTCGCTGAAGACCTCCATGTCGATGAGCGCGGTGACCTTCTCGCCCTGATCGACCTCGATCAGGTTGATGATCGGGATGCCCTTGGCCTGGCGTTTGACGTCGGGAATCTCGTGGGTGCGCAGCCGGAACACGCGTCCTCGATTGGTGAAGAACAGCATGTCGCTGTGCGTGTTCGCCGTTGTCGAGTGCTCGATGTAGTCCTCGTCCGTCGAGCGACGCGCGCCGAGGACCCCCTTGCCGCCGCGATGTTGCGCGCGATAGATGTCGAGCGACATGCGCTTGATGTAGCCGCGATGGGTGAGGGTGACGAAGACCTGCTCCTGGGGGATCAGGTCTTCCTCGTTCATCTCGAGCTCGTCGTGACGGATCTCGCTGCGCCGGGGGTCGGCGAAACGCCTGCGCAGGTTGGTGACCTCGTCCTTGATGACGCCGTCGATCAGGCGCGGATTGGCGAGCAGGTCCTCGAGCTGAGCGATCTTCTTGATCAGCTCTTCGTACTCCTCGCGGAGCTTGCCGCTCTCGAGCCGCGTGAGCCGTCCGAGCCGGAGATCGACGATCGCCTTCGACTGCCGTTCGGTGAGGCTGAAACGCTGCTCCAGGGCGGTCTGCGCGGACTTCTCGTCCTGTGCGCCGCGGATGATCGCGATCGTCTCATCGAGATTGTCGAGGACGATGGTCAAGCCTTCGAGGATGTGCGCCCGTTCGCGCGCGGTTGCCAGCTCGTGCCGGGTGCGTCGCGTGACCACATTGCGCCGGTGGCTGATGTAGTACTGGAGCATCGCCTTGAGGCTCAGCACCTGCGGCCGGCCGTCGACGATGGCGAGCATCAGTGCACCGAAGGTCATCTGCAGCTGGGTGTGCTTGTAGAGGTTGTTGAGCACCGTGTGCGGCCGCGCATTCGACTTCAGCTCGATGACGATGCGCACCTTCTCCTCGCGCCCTGACTCGTCGTGCAGGTCGGCGATGCCGTCGATCTTGCGGTCGTTGACAAGCTCGGCGATGGTCTGCATCAACCGTGACTTGTTGACCTGGTAAGGCAGCTCGCGGACGATGATCTGCTCGCGTCCCGACTTCGACTCCTCGAAGTCGACCTGGGCCCGCATCACGATCCGCCCACGGCCGGTGCCGTACACGTTGGCGATGTCACGGGTGTAGATGATCCCGCCGGTTGGGAAGTCCGGCCCTTTGACGATGCGGATGAGATCCTCGGTGGTGGTGTCCGGGTCGTCGATCAGGCGGATCACCGCGTCGCAGATCTCGCCCAGGTTGTGCGGCGGGATGTTGGTCGCCATGCCGACCGCGATCCCGCTCGCGCCGTTGACCAGGAGATTCGGCAGCAGCGACGGCATCACCGATGGCTCGCGCACCCCCGGCACGTTCGCGAAGTTCGGGCCAAAGTCGACAGTATCCTTCTCGATGTCGTCGACGAGGCTCATCGCCACCGAGGTCATGCGTGCCTCGGTGTACCGATACGCGGCGGGCGGATCGCCGTCGACGGATCCGAAGTTGCCCTGGCCGTCGATGAGCGGATAGCGCATCACCCACGGTTGCGCGAGGCGGACGAGCGTGTCGTAGACCGCCGAATCACCATGCGGGTGGTACTTGCCGAGGACCTCGCCGACGACGGCGGCACACTTTTGATAGCGCGCCCCCGCGGTCATCCCGGTGTCGAGCATCGCCCAGAGGATGCGCCGCTGTGCCGGCTTCAGCCCGTCGCGAATGTCCGGCAGGGCGCGGCTGATGATCACGCTCATCGCGTAGTCCATGTAGGACGCGCGCATCTCCGCCTCGAGTTCGATGGGATGAATCTGTCCGGGCTCGAACACCGCCATTACGCAGGCACCTCCGCCGGGCTGCTCACCGCGCCCGCGATCAGTTTGCTGACACCCTGTTCGGCCGCGCGGGCAGCGACTCGAATCGCGTTCATGGTCGCCTCGGCATCGGAGCGCCCGTGGGCGATCACGACCTCGCCGGCGACCCCGAGCAGGAGCGCTCCGCCGGTCTTCCGGTAGTCGATCCGGTCGCGCAGCGGACGCAATCTCGGCTTGAGGAGCGCGCCGCCGACTTTGCCGGCGAACGACCTGCGTGCCTCGCGGGCGATGCTCGCGAACAGGAACTCGCCGATACCCTCGGCCGTCTTGAGCACGACGTTACCGGTGAATCCATCGGTGACGACCACGTCGCACGAGCCGCGAAAGATGTCCTTGCCTTCGACGTTGCCGACGAACTGGATCGGCAGCGCCGCGATCAGCGGGTGGGCCGCCTGGACCAGTTCCGAACCCTTCTCCGCCTCCTCGCCGTTGCTGAGCAGGGCGACACGGGGACGGGGGATGGCGAGCATGGTCTGAGCGTAGACGTCACCCATCAGCGCGAACTGCGCGAGCCACTCCGGCTTGCAGTCGGTGTTGGCACCAACATCCAGGATGAAGGTCTGCCCGGCCTCGCTGGGGAAGGAGGCGCCGATCGCGGGCCGGGCAATCCCGGGAATCCGCCTGATGGTGAAGAGCGCGGCGGCGAGCATCGCCCCGCTGTTGCCCGCACTGACGACCGCACCCGCCCGGCCGCCGGCGACCAGGGCGCAGCTGCTCACCAGGGATGAGTCGCGCTTCGCACGCACCGCGTTCGCCGGGTGCTCGTTCATCTCGATGACGTCGCGCGCGTCGACGATGTCGATCCCACCCGGAGTGGAGGCCCCCGATGCGCGAAGCTCGTGTTCGACCACTTCGCGCCGGCCGACCAGGGTCACTAGGATGCCGTGCTCGTTGACGGCGCGGAGCGCGCCGCGGACGATCTCGGTTGGGGCATGGTCGCCGCCCATCGCGTCGACCGCGATCGGAAGCGGCATCAGATATCGAGGTTGCGCACGCTCGTGGCGTGGGTCTGGATGAAACGCTTGCGAGGTTCGACGTCCGACCCCATCAGGCGGTCGAAGATGTCATCGGCCTTGAGCGCATCCGCAACGCCGACCTGGAGCAGGACCCTGCGATCCGGATCCATGGTGGTTGCCCACAGCTCCTCGGACATCATCTCGCCGAGTCCCTTGTAGCGGGACACCTCGGTATCGCGTCCCATGGATTTGACCTTGTCGTCACGCTGGTCGTCGCTGAAGGCGTACTCGGTCTGCCGGTTTCGACCCTTGCCCTTCTCGAGCTTGTACAGCGGTGGCTGGGCGAGGTAGAGGAACCCACCGTCGACCAGCGGACGCAGGTGACGCCAGAAGAACGTGAGCAACAGGGTGCGGATGTGCGAGCCGTCGACATCGGCGTCAGCCATGAGCACGATGCGGTGATAACGCAGCTTGTCGACGCTGAAGGTCTCGCCGAATCCACCGCCGAGCGCCATGATCAGGTCCTTGATCTGTTCGTTGCCCAGGATCTTGTCGGCTCGCGCCTTCTCGACATTGAGGATCTTGCCGCGCAGCGGAAGGATCGCCTGGTTGCGGCGCTCGCGCGCCTCCTTGGCGGTGCCGCCGGCGGACAATCCCTCAACGATGAAGATCTCGCAGTGCGCCGGGTCACGCTCACTGCAGTCCACGAGCTTCCCCGGCAGCGTTGCCGACTCGAGGAGCGACTTGCGCTGGACGAGGTCGCGCGCCTTGGCGGCCGCCTGGCGCGCTCGCGCAGCCGTCAGCGACTGGTCGATGATCTTGCGGCCGTCGGTCGGATTCTCCTCGAGGTATTGCATGAGGGCCTCGCTCAGCACCGTCGAGACCTGGCCCGCGACTTCACTGTTTCCCAGCTTGGTCTTGGTCTGACCCTCGAACTGGGGCTCGCGCAGCTTCACGCTGATCACCGCAGTCAATCCGTCGCGCACGTCGTCACCACTGAGGTTGGGGTCCTGCTCCTTGAGGATGGCGGCCTTGCGCGCGTACTTGTTGAGCGTCGCGGTCAACGCACTGCGGAACCCGGTGACGTGCGCGCCACCTTCCTCGGTGTGGACGTTGTTGGCGAACGCGAGGACGTGCTCGGTGAACACCGTGTTCTGATACTGGAGCGCGATCTCGACGACATTGCCATCGATCTCCCGCTCCACGTACATCGGCTTCTGGTTGATCACGTTGCGGTTGGCGTTGAGATACCTGACGAACGACTGGATGCCGCCCTCGAAATGGAATGTGTACGCACGGTCGTCGCGTTCGTCGCCCAGCTGGATGGTGATGCCCTTGTTGAGGAACGCGTAGCTGCGCAGCGAATCACAGACCGTGTCCCACGAGAAATCGATCTCCGGGAAGATCTCGGGGTCGGGCCAGAAGCGCACGAAGGTGCCGCGGCGATCGGTCTTGCCGACCACGGCCACGGGGCCGTCGGGCACGCCTCGGGTGTACTCCTGGCGATGCGTCTCGCCATCGAGGTACACCTCGACCAGCAGACGCTCACTGAGTGCATTGACGACCGAGAGGCCGACACCGTGGAGTCCGCCGGAGACCTTGTAGCCTCCTCCGCCGAACTTTCCACCCGCGTGGAGGGTGGTCAGCACAACCTCGAGCGCGGACTTCCTGGCGGTCGGGTGCATCCCCACCGGGATGCCGCGACCATTGTCCAGAACCGACACGGATTTGTCCGCGTGGAGGACGACCCTGATGGTGTCGCACCAACCGGCGAGGGCCTCGTCGATGCTGTTGTCGACGAGCTCGACCACGAGGTGGTGCAGACCACGGAGATCCGTGGACCCGATGTACATCCCGGGGCGGCGGCGAACCGGCTCGAGACCCTCCAGGATCTGGATCTGGTCGGCCGAGTACGTGTCCTTGCCGACCCGGCCGGCGCCTGCGGGGCGCGGATCCGGATTGCCGTTTCCAACGCTGGTCGTTGGGCTCGTCTCTGGCTCGATCGCCACCTCATCGGGGCGTTCGGGGCGTGCGGTGTCGGTTATCTGTGCTGCTCCGGTTGTGACGTGAGTGTGGGAGAGGGGGCCAATGGTGAAACCGCTCGACTGTTCCAGCGGGGACCGCTCAAATCGGCCGTTCCACGTACGTCTATTCTACCAGCCCAGCGCATCATTTCGCTCGTTTCGCGCAGTGCGCTGCACTAGCATCAGAAGCGTGAAGGACGCTGTCCGTTCCGCCCCACGCCGTCCTCGTCGAGAGGGTCGTTAATCATGCCAATACCCACCCTTGAAGAGTACCGCCGCAAGCGTGATTTCAATCAGACGCCGGAGCCCAGCGGCGACCCGACTCCGCGTGCCGAGGCGGAGCGCTCGACCTGGGAGCAGCTGCCCCACGGGAAGCGGTTCTGCGTCCAGAAACATCGAGCCACACGCATGCATTTCGACTTCCGGCTGGAGCACGACGGGGTGCTGCTGTCGTGGGCGATTCCAAGGGGCCCGAGCCTGGACCCGGCCAAGAAGCGCCTCGCAGTGCAGACCGAGGACCATCCGATCGATTACGGTGAGTTCGAGGGCGTCATCCCGTCTGGGTACGGCGCCGGGACGGTGATGCTCTGGGACATCGGCACCTTCGAGTGGGTGAAGGAGTCCGCAGAGAATTTCGAGCGTTCCCGGCTGAAAGGTGACGTCAAATTCCTCCTCCAGGGCACCAAGCTCTCGGGCGAGTTCGCGCTCGTTCATATCGGTGAGCGCGGCCGCCGATACGGCGGCAGCAGCGACGGTGACAAGAACTGGCTGATGATCAAGAAGCGCGACGCCTCGGTGGTGGAAGGGTTCGAGGCCATTGACCTGGACGTTTCAGTCAAAACCGGCAGAAGCCTGGCGCAGATTGCCAGTGAGGGCGGCGGCGACCCCCGGGAGATGCGCCGCGCCGCTCATGCTCGAAACGCCCCAGCCGTCGCCACGACGGGGGCTGCCACGACCACGGCGGCTACTCCGACGGTCGCTGCCCCGGCCCTCGCCGAGGCGCCGCCACCCATGCTCGCGACGCCCATGGATCACGCGTTTTCAAGGGATGGCTGGCTGTTCGAGCTGAAGTACGACGGCATCCGCGCGATGGTCAGCGTCGCCGGGGACCTCGTGCGCCTCACCGGCAGGCGTGGCGGTGACGAGACCAGGCACTACCCGGAGGCCTCGGCGATACGGGCAGGCATCCGCGCCCGCCAGGCAATCGTCGACGGCGAGCTCGTGGTCCTCGACGCCGACGGCCGGCCGTCGTTCGAGCGCATGCAGCAGCGAATCAACGTGGTGCGCGATGCGGATGTGCGCCGGGTCGCCGCCGAACACCCGGTGACGTTCATCGCAGTCGACCTGCTCGAGCTCGAGGGCCGCGACCTGCTCAGCACCGAGCTGCGCATTCGCAAGAAGACGCTGCGCGAGACCATCGTCGACTCGCCGTACATCCTCTTTGCCGAGCACGTCGAGCGAGACGGCGCATCGCTCTTCGAGATCGCGCGCGAGTCCGGCATCGAAGGCATCGTCGGGAAGCGAGCCGATTCTCTCTACCGCCCCGGAGTGCGCACGCCCGACTGGGTGAAGATCAAGTCCTGGCTCAGCCAGTCGTGCGTCATCGCCGGCTACACGGCCGGCCGCGGGCGCCGGACCAGCCAGCTCGGCGCGCTCATCCTCGCCGTGCTCGACGGCACCCGCCTCGTCCACTGCGGGCAGGTCGGCACCGGGTTCGACGACAAGACCCTGCGCGACCTCAGGGACCGTCTCCGCCCCCTGGAGGTGAAGACCTGCCCGCTCGACGTCACCCCAAAAACCTCGGAACCCGCGAACTGGGTCAGACCAGAGCTCGTCTGCGAAGTCCGCTTCGCCGGCTGGACGCGCGACGGCATCCTCCGCCACCCCGCCTTCCGCACCCTCCGCCCCGACCAACGCCCCGAAGACTGCACCCGCGAAACGATTCTAAAGACCGAGCCCGCAGACGGCCCGACCCCTTCCCGCGCCGCCATCCCGGCCAGGAATGCCCCGCCCATAGCCCATGCAACGCCCAGCGAGAACTCAGCAAGGGAAGCCGGTACCCAGGACAAGAAGTCAGCCCGCCCACGACCGAGCACCGGACCGTCCAACGCAGCGCCGGCCAAAACGCGCCGGCCACCAAGGGATGGGGCTGCGGCCACCCCTCGCACGAGGAGCAGAGCACAGGGCGCGCAGACGCCCGCTATGGCACAGCGACCTCCGGGTGGCGCGGTGGGGGGCAGCGCCACCGGAGGGCCAGGCTCCAAGGATGCGTCACCCACCAGAAAAGCCGACTCGCCACAGGAGACCCGACCCGCAGGTGGCGAGGGGCCCCCACCGCGACAGGACCCGGAGGATCACGCGGCACTAGCGGCACTACGGACGCTACACGGCAACGCCCACTGGGAAATAGCAGGACGCAGACTTCCCCTCACGAATCTCGATAAGGTGCTGTGGCCCGCCGACGGCATCACCAAGCGCGACATGATCGAGTACTACGTCCGGATGGCGCGGTACATGTTGCCGTACCTGCGCGACCGTCCCTTGTCGATGCAGGTGTTTCCCGACGGCATCGATGGAAAGTCCTTCTGGCGCAAGGATAAACCGGCCCACGCCCCGGCGTGGATCGAGTCCTGGACGTATCACGGCGAGAAGACCAAGACGTACATCGTCGTCAACGAGGTCGCGACCCTGGCATGGGTGGCCAACGCGGGGGTCATCGATCTGCACCCGTGGCATTCGCGGATCGACGCGCCCAATGAGCCCGACTGGGCGGTGTTCGACCTCGATCCGTTCGAACCGGCGACGTTCCAGGACGTCGTCAACATTGCCAAGCTCGTCAAGGCGGCCCTGGATCACTACGGCATGCACGGGGTGATCAAGACCAGCGGGCAGACCGGGCTGCAGATCTACGTGCCGGTTCGTCGCGGCCCGGACTACGCGGCCGTGCGCCATTGGGTGGAGGAGGTCGGCAGAGCCATCGACCAGGCTGCGCCGGGGCGCGTGAGCTGGGAATGGGCGGTGGCGAAGCGGACGGGCCGGATCCGGATCGACTACACCCAGAACATCATCAACAAGACACTTGCGGCTCCCTACTCGCTCCGACCCGCGCCGGGTGCCCCGGTATCGACCCCCATCGAATGGACGGAGCTCGACGATCCCGACCTGCGGCCCGATCGCTGGAACATCGCGACCATCGCCGCGCGCGTGGCCGAGACGGGCGATCTCTTCGCCCCGGTGCTGCACGCTGACCAGGACATTCCGAGCCATCCCTGACGCGCGCCGAGCGCGGTTTGCGGGTACCCTGCGTCGCGATGCGACGGGTGTTGGTTCCGCCTGTGCTGCTCGTGGTCGCAGGCCTGCTCGCCGCCTGCGGGTCGTCGTCTCCGCCGGCGCCGAGCACCTCGCCGACTGCGATCCCGGTGACCCCGACACCGGTTGTGACCCCGACGCCCGTATCGACCCCGACCTCGACGCCGATCCCCACTGCGACCCCACCGATTGCATGCATGCCTGGACAGTTCGAGATCGACATCCTGAACACCCAGGGCGCGGCAGGCACCATCTACGCGACCTTCGAGGTTCGCAACACGTCGACGAGCGACTGCACCGAGAACGGCTACGCCAGGCTGCAGATGCTCTCGTCGAGCGGCGGTCTGCTGAACACCGGCTGGACCAACGACAACTCGCTTGCGTCCCCCGGGCCGGTCCATCTTCCGCCCGGCACCGAACCCCTCGGCGCTGTCGGCGCGACGGGGCACGGCTATTTCCTCGTCTCCTGGACCGATGCCACGTGTACCGCGGCGCAGGCGGAGAGGCCGCGATTCTGGCGGGTGACGCTGCCGACGTCGCGCTTCCAGACCGACGTGACCGACGTCCAGTCGAGCATGGTGTGCGGCGGTGCGATCAAGGTCGGCCCCATCAAGCCGGCCCCCTACCCGTGATCAACGCGAAGATCCCCCCTTCCCAATAGAATTCCGGCAATGGCAGTGCTGCTGCTCAACGCCTCGATGCAGCCCCTCAACGTGATCAGTCACCGGCGGCTGGTTGTGCTCCTCACCAAGGAGCGGGTGGCGTTCGTCGATGCGGCGGCAGAGCGAGCGGCAGCCGAGGCGCTGGCCGGGCGAAGGCTGCCGGAAGGAGTCGTCATCGTCCGTCTGCTGCGCACCATCCACGTGCCGCGCCGCCTGCTCCGGCCCAACCGTCGCAACCTCCTCCTCCGGGACGATCACACCTGTCAGTACTGCGGTCGTCTCGGCAACGCGGCCGAGCTCACCGTCGACCACGTGGTCCCGGTGTCTCGTGGCGGCGCGCCGGATCGCTGGGAGAACGTGGTGATCGCGTGCCGGAAGTGCAACTGGCGCAAGGCGAACCACCGGCCCGAAGAGGTCGGGCTCTCACTGCGGCGCAAACCCGTACCGCTGACGCAGGAGTACGCGCACATCATCTTCCTGCGCTACCCGGAGCTGAAAGCCGCATACGACCGGATGCTCGCCGCCGCCTGACGCACGGAGCACCCGGCGAGCTCCCGCGGAGCCGCATGCACTGCGATCCCGCGCCTCTATACTCGAACGGCGATGCCTCGATCCATGTGGCGGGGTGCCATCAGCTTCGGCATGGTGGCGATCCCCGTGCGGCTCTACCTGGCGACCGAATCGAAGAGCGTTTCGTTCCGGTTGCTCTGCCCGAACGACCAGACTCCGGTCCGCAACAAGCGCTGGTGCCCCGAGGAGGATCGCGAGATCGGCTGGAGCGAAGCGCTCCGCGGCTACGAAGTCGGCAAGGACGAGTACGTGATCGTCACCGACTCGGACCTCGACAACCTGCCCCTGACCACGACGCACACCATCGACATCGTCGAGTTCTGCCCGGACTCGGAGATCGAGGCGGGCGTCTACCTGAAGAGCGCCTATTACCTCGAACCCGAGCCGGTGGGAGTCAAGCCGTACGCGCTGCTTCGCCAGGCGCTCGAGAAGACCGGCACCGTGGCCATCGGGAAGATCGCCCTGCGCGATCGCGAGCATCTCTGCCGCCTGGCGCTCCACGACCAGGGTCTGCTGCTCAACACCCTGCACTGGCCGGACGAGATCCGCGCGGCAGGCGAGCTGGCGATTCCCGAGCAAAGTCCCCAGGTCCCCAAGAAAGAGCTGGACATGGCCGTGATGCTGGTGGAGAACATGAGCGCCCACTTCGACCCGGCGCGCTACCACGACGACTACCGCGAGGCGTTGATCCAGGTCGTGGAATCCAAGCTGACCAACCAGCCGCTCGAGCGGCCCGAGGTGCGCGAGCCCGGCAAGGTCACCGACCTCATGGCCGCGCTCAAAGCGTCGGTCGAGGCGGCGAAATCGCGCCGAGCCGAGGGCGCCGACGCAGAGGAATCCGCCGCCGACGACGTCTCCACGCTGGAACCGGCCCGCCGTCGCCGGGCCTCCTGAGGCTCCGCGGGTCGGGCGTGGCCGGGAGAGCAGGCCTGTCTCGTGCCGCCCTGGCTGCGTCCGGCGATCCTCTGCCCTTTCGATCCCCGACCACGCCCAAACTCCCCGGGTACATCGCGATCGAGGCGTCGGTTCCCTGCGCCGCGCCGTTCGACGATCGGGACTGGCTGTTCAGCGTCGACTGGGATGGAGCCCGGGCGCTGCTCTTCCTCGACCCCGGCGGGGCCGTCCGGATCCAGGGTGAGATGCCAGGCGATCTCGCACGGCGTTTCCCCGACGTTGCGGCGCCCGCAGCGGTGCGGGGTGGCCGGGGCGCGGTGCTTGACGGTGTCATCACCGTCCTCGACCCCGACGGACGTCCCGACCTGGCGGGGTTCGGCCGGCGCCTTGCCGCCGGACCCGCTGCGGCGCACGAGCTACCGGCCGTATACCTGGGCTCTGACCTCCTGCATCTCGATGGACGCTCGACCCTCGGCTGGCCCCTCGATCGTCGCCTCGATGCCCTCGGCGACCTGACCGGGCAGAGCGATGCCCTCCAGGTACCGGACCACGTTCGTGGGCGTGGAGAGGCGCTCGCGGCCGCCGCAATGGGAAGGGGTCTGGCGGCCCTGCTCGCGCGGCGCGCGGGCGCTCCGTACCGCCCCGGGGTCGCCTCGCCCGATCGTCTGCGCATCGGGCTGACGGATCAGACCACCTGCGTCGTCGCGGGCGTCGTCTCGCGCCGGCGTGGCGGCACCCGGCTCATCCTTGGCGAGCATGTCGCCGGCCGCCTGACGTTCGCGGGGCATGTGGACGGGCCGAACGATCGACTCGTGGCCGGCTGGCTGGCGCAACGCGTTGCCGACCTGACCGTCAGCGGCGCGCCCCTGGATGGCGTGCAGCCGGTCACCGCGACCTGGCTGCGTCCCGCGCTCACGGCGACCGTCCGGCATCAGGGTCGGAGCTCCGCGGGGTCGCTGCTCCGGCCGGCGCTGCTTGCGGTTCGCGACGACGTCGATCCTCGCTGGTGCGTGCAGCGACCCGCGGTGGCGGGCCCGATCGAGCTGCACGCGGGGACGCGGTTCTCGCCGACACTCCTCATGCCGCTACCGCTCGGCGACGGAGCCGCGCTGCCCCGGGCGACTCCGTGACCGCCACGGTCCTCATGTGCCGGCCGGACCACTTCGGCATCGAATACGAGATCAACCCGTGGATGCACGTCGCGGTCAAGGTCGACCACGAGCTGGCCACGGCACAGTGGGACGCCCTCTATCGCACCTATGTCGACCTCGGCGTCGAGATCGAACTGGCTGCACCGGTGGCGGGTCTGCCCGACATGGTCTTCACCGCCAATGCGGCTGTGCTGTGGGACAACCGCGCCGTCCTGAGCAACTTCCATCACCCCGAGCGGCAGGGGGAGGAGGTGCACTGGCGCCAGGAGCTGGAGCGGCTCGGCTTCGATGTCCACGAACTGCCACGATCGCTGTCGTTCGAAGGCGCTGGAGATGCACTGTTCGTCGGCGACCGACTCTTCTGCGGCCATGGGTTCCGAACCGATCGCGAAGCCCACCACCCGGTGGCGCGGATCCTCGAGGTCGACGTCGTGTCCCTGGAGCTGGTCGACCCGCGTTTCTATCACCTGGACACCTGCTTCTGTCCGCTCGATGCCACCAACGTCCTGGCGGCGCCGGACGCGTTCGCTCCGGCCTCCCTGCAAGTGATCCGCGAGCTGGTGCCGAATCTGATCGAGGTGCCCGTCGAGGTGGCCGCGGGCTTTGCCTGCAACGCGATGCCGCTCGGCCGGCACGTGCTCTCGTCGCTGACCATCTCGCAGCTGGAGGCACCGCTCCGGGACGCGGGTTACACGCCGATCCCCCACGCCATGGGGGAGTTCCTCAAGGCCGGCGGCGGGGTGCGCTGTCTCTCGCTGCCGCTCGGCGACGGGGAGCGCGGGCGGGCGCGCGATGCGGTGCAACGCCCGGCGTAGCCCCAACAACCTCTGAGCCTTTTCCCAGACTTCCGCGCGAAGATGGCCCGGTGACCACAGAGCCGAACCGAATCCTGGTCGTCGACGATGAGCGTGCGATCACCGATCTCGTGGCGATGGCGCTCAAGTACGAGGGCTTCTCGGTGCAGACCGCGGGCACCGCGAAACAGGCCCGCCACGCCGTGATGGACTTCCGCCCCGACCTCATGATCCTCGACGTCGGGCTGCCGGACGACGACGGTTTCACGCTCGTGCAGCGTCTGATCAGCGACGGCGTCAAGGTCCCGGTGATCTTCCTGACCGCCCGCGACGCAACCGAGGAAAAGGTCCACGGGCTGACCATCGGCGGCGACGACTACGTGACCAAGCCGTTCAGCATCGAGGAGCTGGTGGCGAGGATCCGGGTGGTGCTCCGGCGTCACAATCCTGACGGCGCCGCCGCGAGCGGCAAGCTGGTGCTCCACGACCTCGAGCTCGACGACGAGACCCACGAGGTCTTCCGCGCCGGGTCGCCGATCGAGTTGACGCGCACGGAGTTCCGCCTGCTCCGTTACCTGATGATGAACACCGGCCGGGTGCTCTCGCGCTCGCAGATCCTCGACCATGTCTGGGATTACGACTTCGGCGGCGACGCGAGCGTCCTTGAGACGTACATCAGCTACCTCCGCCGCAAGGTCGACACGGTCACCCCGCCGCTGATTCACACGGTCCGTGGAGTGGGATACGTCATACGCGTTCCGCGCACCACATCGGCGCACGCGTGAGCGGCGCGCCCACCATGTGCTCAGGACCGTAGATGTCCCTTCGACTGCGCCTGCTGTTGACATTGGCGCCGCTGTTCATTCTCGGACTCGCGGCAGCGTTCGTCGGGACGTATGTTGCGGTGCAGAGCTCGCTGCTCCAGGGCGTTGACAAACAACTCGTGGTGATCGAACCCGGCGTGCAGAACGTGCTGCATTCGAGCAACCAGGCTGGACCACCGGATGGCGGATATGGACAGGAGGACGCATTTCCGCCGGGAACATACGGCGAACTTGTCAACGCGTCCGGCGTGGCCACGGCGTCGGGCTACGCGTACGGTGGAACCGTGGCCTCCAGCTCGTCGTCACATCCGGTCTTTCCTTCAAATATCGCCACATACGCCGGCACGACGCTGACCGTTCCCGGGGACGGCTCATGGGAGTCGTACAGGGTGCTGGTCAGCTCGCAGTCATCGCAATTCCCGGGTGCCGGCCAATCCACGGTGGTGGTCGCGGTTCCTCTTGACGGCGTCAACAGCACGCTCAGCACTCTGCTGCTCTTCGAGATCGCCATCGGTAGCGGGATCACGATCATCGTCCTGGTGGTCACGTGGTTGCTCGTTCGCAGCGGCATGCGTCCGCTCGAGCGCATGGGCGCGACCGCACGATCGATCGCCGCGAGTGGCCTCGGTCGGCGTGTATCGCCGTCGAACGAACGCACGGAAGTCGGCAGACTCGGGCTCGCGCTGAATGCGATGCTCGGGCAGATCGAGCGAGCCTTCGCGGAACGCGATGTGACCGAGCAGAAACTCCGTCACTTCGTCTCCGACGCGTCGCACGAATTGCGCACCCCACTCACGTCGATGCGCGGCTACGCGGAGCTGCTGCAACGCAACCCCGACATGGCACGCGACGACGTGCTGCTCGCGGTCCGGCGCATCGAGGACGAGACCCGGCGCATGGGCGTGCTCGTCGACGACCTGCTGCTGCTCGCCCGACTCGACCAGGGACGCCCGCTGGACAGGGCGCCCGTCGACCTCACGTCGATGGTCAACGACGCAGTGAGTGACGCGCGCGCCGCCGACCCGGATCGAGCGGTGACCGCCCACATCGACGCGCCCGTCGTGGTGACCGGCGATGACCTGCGGCTGCGTCAGGCGGTCGCCAACCTCGTGCGCAATGCGCTCGTGCACACGCCGGCGGGAAGCCCCGTCGAGGTAGCCCTGAAGGCGCAGACCGGACACGTCGACATCGACGTCATCGACCACGGGCCCGGCGTTCCGGCGGCACAGCGCGAGCGGATCTTCGAGCGTTTCCACCGCGCCGATCCGACGCGCAGTCGCGACCAGGGCGGCAGCGGTCTGGGCTTGAGCATCGCCACCGCAGTCGTGACTGCACACGGCGGCAGGATCAGCGTCACCGACACGCCCGGCGGCGGCGCGACCTTCCGCATCGAGCTTCCGGCCTGATGTCTGACCAATTGCTCTGGTACACCACGCGCGGCGCAGGCGCGGTGAGCCTCGTGCTGCTGAGTGCCGTGGTCGTCCTCGGATTACTCGCGCGGGTGCGGTTTGAAACGCATGGCTGGCCGCGATTCCTCAGCGCGGCGGTGCACGGCGACCTCGCCCTGATGACGCTCGTGTTCCTGGTGCTCCACATCGTCACCGCGGTCGTCGACCCGTTCACCCACCTCGGCCTGACCGCACTGGTTCCGTTCGGCTCGTCCTACCGGACCTTGTGGCTCGGCCTCGGGGCGGTCGCGTTTGAGCTGCTGCTCGCGATCGTCGCGACCAGCCTGCTCCGCCGGTACATCGGCGCTCGCGTGTGGCGCGGAATTCACTGGCTCGCCTATGCGAGCTGGCCGGTGGCCGTGCTCCACGGCATCGGCACCGGCACCGACAGCGCGGCGCTCTGGATGATCGTGATCGATGTTGTGTGCGTCGGTTCCGTCGGGGTGGCTCTCGTCTGGCGCATGGTCGGGGCGCCGCCGGACCCGCTCGCGGACGAACGTCGCGTCGCCGCGGAGCGTGCGTCGTTCGGACCGGGACAATGAGCATCGCGCTGCTCGCCGGGCCGCCCGCCGCCCTGGGCATGGAGTCGTTTGCCGAGCATCAGCACCGTCTCGGCGCGCTGCCGAAGGCGACCCGGGCGCTCGTCGACTCGATCGAGCGAAGCAGCCTCCGCGGCAAGGGCGGGGCCGGCTTCCCGGTGGCGACCAAGTGGCGATCGGTCGCCGCGCAGAGGGCGGGACGCCCTGTCGTGCTCGCCAACGGTGGTGAGGGAGAGCCGCTGAGCCGCAAGGACCGCATGCTCATGGAACAGCGTCCCCACCTGATCATCGACGGAGCGCTGCTGGCCGCGGGCGCCGTCGGTGCCGATGAGATCGTCCTCTACGTCGGCGCCGACCACACCGGCGCCATCCAGGCGATGCAACGCGCGGTGACCGAACGTACCGCGTCTGAGCGAAAGCGGATGCGTCTGGTGAGCTCACCGGTCCGCTATGTCTCCGGAGAGGAGACCGCCGCGGTGCACTTCGTGAACGCGGGGATCGCGCTTCCCACGTCGATTCCGCCGCGTCCGTACGAGCGCGGGATCGATGGACGTCCGACGCTCGTACAGAATGTCGAGACGCTCGCGCACGTCGCGCTGATCGCGCGATTCGGCGATGAGTGGTTTCGCTCACTCGGCGTCGGGAACGCGTCGGGGACCACGCTGGTCACGGTGGGCGGAGCGGTTCCCCAGACGGTCCTGATCGAGATCCCGATGGGCCTGGCACTCGCCGATGCGGTCAATGCCGCGGGCGGCATCACATCGGACAGCGACGCGGTGCTGCTCGGCGGATATTTCGGCGGATGGGTCGAGTCCGGCACCGCATGGGGTCTGCCACTTGACACCGAGCCGCTGCGCGAAGGCGGCTATTCGCTCGGCTGCGGAGTGATCGCCGTGCTGCCGTCAGAACGATGCGGTGTCGTCGAGACCGCGAGGATCCTGGCGTATCTCGCCCACGAGAGCGCCCGCCAGTGCGGGCCGTGCACCTTCGGCCTGCGCGCCATCTCCGCGTCCGCGGGGCGCGTCGCCGCTCTGGCGTCGACCCCGGGTGACCTCGAGCGCATCCAGCGCTGGGCCGGCTTGCTGGCGGGACGCGGCGCCTGCCGCCACCCCGACGGCGCGGCCGGTCTGCTCGGGTCGGCGCTCCGAGTGTTTGCCGGGGAATTCGAGCTCCATGACCTCGACCGGCGATGCGGCGCCGCACGCGCAGTGGCGGCGGCATCATGACCAAGCGCGTCACGCTCGGCATCGATCGCATCAAGTGCGATGGCCACGGTGTGTGCGCCGACCTGGTGCCCGAGCTCATCGAGCTCGACGACTGGGGCTACCCGATCATCCGTCCCGGTGCGGTCCCCGACTCGGTGTTGCCGCACGCAAAGCGCGCGGTGTCCGGCTGCCCCACACTCGCGCTGCGCCTGCAGGCGCTCGCTTCGCGCCACTGACGCTCTTCCGCGTCAGCCGTGCTTGAGGAAGGGATCGAACTCCATCGTGGCCGTACCGTCGACGGTGACGAACCCGCCGATGTTCGGCGCCTGCATGTTGAACTCGCCCCACGCGAACGAGATCGAGCCCACCACTTCGATCTCCGAACCCGAGAGCCGTGCCTGCGCATGAATCGTGACGGTCTTTGTCGTCCCATGGATGGTCAGCGCACCCTGCAAAGGCACTTGCACCTCGGCCCCCGATGTCGCGGTTGCGGGCAAGGTCACCGGTGCCGACAGCACGAACGTCGCATCCGGGAATTGCGCGCTCTCGAGCCCGAGCGTCTGGAGGTGGCTGTCGCGCATCGACTGATCGCTGGTCAGGGATTGCACGTCAACGCTGAATGCAGCGGCGCTCAGGGTCAGGGCGGTCCCGGACCCGGTGATCGTCGCGGTACCGGTGATCTGCGACGTGCGTCCCACCGCATCGCTCGGCGCCGAGAGAAAGGCGAGCTGCTCGCGAACGCGGTATCCCGCAACCGACTTCGATGCGACGGTCCAGCTGCCCGGAATCGCGGTCGAGGTCAGTTCCGGCGATTGTGTGGTTGCTGATGGCGCCGCCAGCGCGAGGGGCGCCGGCGCCGAGTGGCTGAAGAGCACGAAATAGACGAAGAGCACGCCCGCGGCGCCGGCGGCGATCACCGCGACGACCGCGCTGAACAGCCATGCGCGGCCGCTCCGTGGGCGGGGAAACGAACGGCGCTGGGGGTTCGGCATGAGGACTCCTTCGCTCGCGACTGTAGGGATGCCGGCTTGGAGACCTGCCGGAGATCGCTGTGACTCTGCTCAGAGATCCCCGGGACTTCACAGATGCCTCCCAGCTTCTTCGTGGCTCGCGTCAAGGCCCCGGCCGCACGCTTGGTGTCATGAATGATCTGCGCACAACCAGCGCTCCGGTTCTGGATATTCCACGTCGGACTCCTTTTCAGGGGGCTCGGTGATGCCCGCGCCGAAGCGACCCATTACGGTGGCCGAGCGGGACCGGGCGCTCCGTCTGCGCGGCAAGCTCACGACGTCGTTCGGGGTGGTTGGAACCGCGGCCGTCGCCGCGCTCGCCATCCTGGCTGCGCACACGCATGCGGGAACGTCGACGACGACAACCAGCGGGTCGAGCACCACGGTGACATCGTCCTCGGGGACAGCCGCGACCACGACTCCATCGTCTTCCTCATCGAGCACCGGGTCGTCGTCACTCTCCACCGGAGCCGCGAGCACCGGAAGCTCATCGTCAGCGAGTACCGTCAGCGGCGGCTCATGACCCTTGCCGCGTACCGAGGGAGCGCTCTCGGCACATCGATGGACGTGGTCGTCACCGACCCGCACACCCTCGACGCCGCGACCGCCGCGGTCGAGTCGGTGGTTGGCGCCATCGACCTGGCGTGCAGCCGATTCCGCGAGGACAGCGAGCTGAGCCGCCTCCAGGCCGGCGCGGGGCGGCGGGAGGGCACCGTGTCACCGCTGCTGGCGCAGGCGCTCGCCACCGCGATCCGCGCGGCGGAGCTCACCGAGGGCGCGGTCGATCCCACGGTTGGCGAGGCGGTCCGCAGCGCCGGGTACAGTGTCGACTTCGACGCGGTGCCTGCCGACGGCGCGCCGCTGACCCTCGCGGTGTCCCCGGTGCCCGGGTGGCGGCGGATCCGCCTCTTTCCGATCACACGACGTGTGGAGATCGACGCCGGCGTCGAGATCGACCTCGGCGCAACCGCCAAAGCACTCGCCGCCGACCTGGCCGCCGCCGCGGCGATCGATGCGATGCACGGCGGTGGGGTGCTCGTCAGCCTGGGTGGAGACGTTTCGGTGGCCGGCGATCCTCCAGACGAGGGATGGCACATCCAGATCGCCGAGGACAGCCGCGCCGCGATCACGCCGGACGGCGAGACGATCGCGATCCGCGCCGGCGGCGTCGCCACCTCGAGCACGACCGTGCGCCGCTGGCGGCGTGGCGGGGTTGAGTTGCATCACATCATCGACCCGGCCACCGGGCTTCCCGCTGCGGGGCCGTGGCGGACGGTCAGCGTCGTCGCCGGAAGTTGCGTCGACGCCAATATCGCCGCCACCGCGGCGATCGTCCGGGGTGCCACGGCAGCGTCATGGCTCGACAAGGCCGGGCTTCCCGCGCGGCTCGTCGACCGAAGCGGCGCGATGACGCGAGTGGGCGGCTGGCCGGCCCCGATCGCTCAGACGTCCTGAGCGATCAGATCCTGGACTTCGCGCTGGTACCGACGCGTGTCGTCGTACACACCGTGACTGGCGACGCTCGAATCACCCTGGTAGTACCCGGCGAGGGTGGCGGAGATGTCGGCCTCGTGCTTGGTCATCAGGTGACGGAGCAGCATCGCGCCTGCGACCACGTTGTCCTGCGCGCGCCAGATGTCGAGATGTGACCCGGCGAGGTGGCGCGAGACCCATTCGCCCGTGAAGGGCTCGATCTGCATGACGCCCACGGCCCCGGTCGGAGAGACACGTTCCTGCCGCCATTGGGACTCCGCCCAGGCGACGCCCCGGAGCAGCCGCGCGTCGACCCCGACGTCGGCGGCCACGAAGCTCACCAGCGCATTCATCCGCGTGAGGCGGCCGGGAACCACAAGCTCGTCACCTTCAGCGATCGGCGCGTTGACGCCGATTCCGTTGGTGCGCGCGAGCGCCGTGGGGTCGACACCGAAACGCCGGGCCGCCTCGAAAACGCCTTCACCATGGCCGACCCGGTAGGTCTCGGAGTCGTCCGCGCCGCGCGCGTAGGCGGGCAGCGCGAGTGACGCGTCCGGGATCTGCAGCATCTGACCGACCCGGATGAGCTCGGGCGCGGCCATGCGGTTGGCGTCGAGCAGCGCGGCCACGGTGGTGCCGTGACGAACCGCGATGTCCGACGCGGTGTCGCCCGGGCGCACCACGTAGGAGGTCGCGAATACGGCGGACGGGATGGTGGCCACGGCGGTGGCGCCGAGCGCGGCAGCGGCAAGACGAGACCTTGTCGGCATGGGTTCCTCGTGTGGTGGGACGTTGGGAGAGAGTGGGAACCGGCCGCCCCGCTGGCGACCGCAGCAGCGTAGGCACAGTAGATCGCGCGCGTCAAGCGTTGCCCTTCGCCGTAACGGTTTCGTCACAACCGAGTCGCCTCCCGGTGAACGGTCATCGATTCGGCCCGAGTGCTACGCTGCCATCGAAAGCCATGCGACTCCCGAGCCTGCCGCGCACCTCGCTGCCGACCACTTTCCTGGCCGCGACCTCGGGCGCCGGTCTCGGCATCGTCACCTTCGTCCTCTGCGCCTGGCTGCATGCCCTCGGTGCCTCCGGCGCGGCCGCGCTCCTCGCCGAGGCTGCGCTGCTCATCGCGCTGGCATGCGTCGCGGCTTTCGCGCTCTTTGACGGAAACACCCGCCTGCGCGGCGCAAGAGTGCCGATCAACCGCGCCCTGCCGCCGGCGTGGTGGCCGCGCGATCCCGATCCCGTCTCGCTGTTGGCGGCGTGCGTCGGCGCTCCGCTGGTTGTCGGCGCGGGGGCCGCGGTCCTGCTCTTCCGCTAGGAGCTCCCATGGACAGGGGGCTCACGGGGGATTCCCTCGTGTGTCAGCTGCGCGATGCCCCAGCGAGCAGCATCGCGAACGACCGCGTCCGGATCGTGCTCCGCGCTGTTGCGCAGTGCCGGCAGCGCGGCTCGATCACCGGCATTCCCGAGCGCGATCGCGCAATTCCGAGCCAGACCGGCGCGCCCCGTACGCCAGACCGCCGTGGCGCGGAAGCGCGCTCTGAACTCGTCGTCGCTGAGCTCGAGGCACTCCACCAGGTCGGGATACGGGACCGGACCGCGCACCGTGGTCGCGCTCTCGATGTCGAGCGGGTCCGGAGCGAGCCGGTGATTGATGGGGCACGCCTCCTGGCAGAGGTCGCACCCGAATGCCCACGTTCCCATCAGCGGGCGCAGCTCGAGGGGAATCGCGCCTCGGTGCTCGATGGTGAGATAGGAGATGCAGCGCCGGGCGTCGATGACGCCGGCCGCCACGATCGCCCCGGTGGGACACGACGGGATGCAGGCGGTGCAACTCCCGCATCCGCGTCGCGAGGGTGAGTCGGCCGGCAGCGGGACCGATATCGCGATGCTCGCAAGGAGCACATACGAGCCGGCTTCGAGCGTGATCACCGACGCGTGCTTGCCGGCGAATCCGATCCCGGCTCGTTCGGCGATGGCGCGGTCGAGCGCCCATCCGTGATCGACGAAGCGCTTTGCGCCGACCCCATCGATCCGTTCGCGGAGCCAGTCGACCAGGGAGTCGCAGCGCTGCGCGAGCAGGTCGTGGTAGTCGACGGCGCGGCCGCCGTCCTCGGTGCACGCGTAGGCGGAGCAGCGACCCCGGACAACCCCCGGCACAGCGTCGCGCGGGTTCTGCCCCGGCGCCGGCCGGTACGGCCAGGCAAGCGCGACGATCGACCGTGCCCATGGATAGCGACCGCCGATGTCCGCGGATGCCTCCACCCTTTCCCGCTTGTACCACGGCATCCCGTCCATGCGTCCGGCGTCGATCGCGGCGAGCGCCCGCGTGCGCGCCTCCGTGAAGGGGCGCACCGACGTCACGCCGCACGCCGCGAATCCGAGGCGCCGCGCTTCGTCGCCCAGTGCCGCCTTGAGTGCCGCCCGGTCCATGGTTTGGGCCACATGGTTGCACGGGCCGCACGCCGTAGGATCGAGGCATGAACGCCACCGGCGGCGCTGCTCGAATGCAGCGGCTGCTCTGCATCATGGGGTCGGGCGAGACCACGCCGACGATGGTGTCGGTGCACGCCGACCTGCTCTCGCGACTCGGCCCGCGACCGGTGCCTGCGGTGCTGCTCGACACACCGTTCGGCTTCCAGGAGAATGCCGCGGACATCAGCGAGCGGACCGTCGCGTACTTCCGCGATCACGTCGGGTTCCCCATCAGCGTGGTCTCGTTTCGGAATCGCGAGCAGGCCACTGCCCTCGAGTACGAGACCATGCTGGCCCGGATCGCCGAGGCGCGCTACGTGTTTGCCGGCCCGGGGAGCCCGAGCTACGCGCTTCGCCAGTGGCTCGGAACGGCCGTTCCCGACCTGCTTGCCGCCAAGCTGCGCGAGGGCGGCTGCGTGACCTTCGCGAGTGCCGCAGCCGTCGGTCTCGGGGTGTGCTCGCTCCCGGTGTACGAGATCTACAAGGTCGGCGAGGAGCCGCGCTGGCTGGACGGTCTCGACCTGCTCGGCGCCACCGGGCTGCGCGCCGCGGTCATCCCCCACTACAACAATGCGGAGGGCGGGACCCACGACACCCGGTACTGCTACATGGGCGAGCGCCGGTTGCGCATCCTCGAGGAACTCCTGCCCGATGGCGTCGATGTCCTCGGTGTCGACGAGCACACGGCGGCAATCTTCGACATCGACGCGGGGACGGTGTCGATACGCGGGCGGGGCGGTTTGACGTGGCGCCGCAAGGGTGCATCACAACGATTTGAGAACGGCACGACGGTCCCCCTCCGCGCCCTCGCCACCGGGCTCGGACCGGTGGGCCCTCCCGCGCCGGGGAGCGCCGGCGCCGACATCCGCTCGGATCGAGAGATTCCAATCCCCATCGGAGGTGTGTCGCCGTTTCTTGAGGAGGTGGCCCGGCAGTCCGACGCCGCTGACACGGCACTGGCGTCGCGCGATGTCGACGGCGCCGTCGGCGCGGTGCTGGCGATCGACTCGCAGATCCACAACTGGGCTGCCGACACCCTGGACTCCGATGAGCAGGACCGGGCGCGTGAAACCCTGCGGCGGTACGTGGTGCGCCTCGGCGACCTTGCCCGCAACGGCACGGCCGATCCCCGCGACCTCATCGGTCCGGTCGTCGACCGGATCCTCGACCTGCGCGTGCAGATGCGAGGTGCGGGGGAGTACGGGCTCGCCGACAAGCTCCGCGATGTGCTGGTCGATGCGGGGGTCGAGGTGCACGACACGCCGGCCGGCTCGACGTGGGATCTCGTTTCAGCGCCCAGCGAGTAGACGCGAGTTCGCCCTCAGGCCGTTGCCTCGCCGCGCGCTTCGTGATCGAGCTCCATCTCCCGCGGGCGGCCGAGCCAGTAGCCCTGACCGGCGGTGACCCCAAGTGCGGCGAGACGGTCGGCGGTCGCCTCGTCCTCGATGCCCTCGGCGATGACCGTCGACCCCGAGCTGCGCGCGTAGGCGACGGTTGCCTCGATGACCGCGCGGGGTCCGCGCTCGACGCAGCCCTGGGTGATGCTCTTGGCGACCTTCAGGAACTCGGGGACGGCAGCGGCGAGCAGCTCGAGCGTGGAGTGGCCCTCGCCGATGTCGTCGAGCGCGAACTTGAAGCCGTGCTCGCGATAACTGGCAAGCACCAACCGAAGGCGTTGCTGGTCGGCGATCGATTCGCGCTCGGTGATCTCGAGAACGATGGTCTCGGGGTCGCGCTCCGCCCACCGAGCGAGCAGCAGCATGTGATCGACCGGGTGGAGCGGATCGAGGAGCATCGCCGCCGAGACATTGAGAAAGAGTGGATCCGACTCCGGCAACCCGGACGCCGCGGCCATGCCGATCCGCCTGCAGATCCAGTCGATCTCCTTGGTGACGCCACGGCGGTGCGCCAGGGCGAACACGTCCTCGACGCCGTCGCCCGGATCCCGGAGGCCGGGAACCCGCGCGAGCGCCTCCCATCCGATCACCCGGTGGTCGTTCAGCAGCACGATCGGCTGGAACACCGCCTGGATGACGCGCCGCTTGCTGAGGATCGCGTCCAGCATCGCGCCGGCGTCCCCGCCGCCGCGCACGAGGCTGGGCAGCGACCGGTCGCCGGCGACGACGACCCGATCGCGACCGTCCTTCTTCGCCGCCGACAGGGCCTCGTCGGCGGCCAGCCACAGGGCGTGCACACCGCCACCGCCGGCGGCGACGCCTGCGCTGATCCGCGCCTTGCCGTGCGGCAAGGCGACCCCGTGCAGCGAGACGCGCATCCGCTCGGCGATCGCGACCGCCTCGGCTTCGGTAGTTGCATCCATGATTGACACAAACTCGTCGCCGCCGATACGCAGCAGCTGGTCGCCGACCCGGAGCAACGCGCGCAAGGTGCGCGCCACCTCGATGAGCAGCATGTCGCCGGCCTCATGGCCGAACTCATCGTTGATCGGCTTGAGGTGGTCCACGTCGATGGCGATCACCGCGCTCGCGCCGGTCATCTCGCCGAGGCGCTCATCGAACGCGCGCCGGTTGCCGACCTTGGTCAGGGGATCTGTGGTGGCGTGCAGCGCCCGCTCCTCGAAGAGGCCGGCTCGCGCGACCGCCACCGCGGCCTCGTCGGCGATCGCCTGCACGACGGTCAGGTCGTGGGCGTCCCAGGCGCCCCGGCGCGCATGTGAGATCAGCACCAGAACCCCGATCACGCGTCCGCCCGCCGCACGCAACGGCGCGGCGACGACGCGTCTCGAGCGTCGCCCGCCGCCGAGACTCTCGAGCTCGTCGAGGTGTGAATCCGGCATCGACGCGTAGGCCTGCTTGATCTCGCGCGGCGTCCGGAGCAGGCACGCCTCGCCCGTCGAGTACACGCGGCCGATCACCCCCTCGCCGGGCGCCATGACAACCATCGGCCCCGCTGCCGCCGACACGCCGGCGGGTCCGAGGATCAGCGGGAGCGTCGCGAGGCCGTCGGACCCTGCCTCGAAGAGCAGGACTCGCCCCCAGGTCGCGTCCGGGTAGGTCTCGTGGCAGCCCCCGAGCACCGCGGCCGCGACCTCGCTCGAGTCGGTGGTGAGCCCCAGTCGCCGGGCCACGTCGGCGACGGCGCGCAACCGTCGCGTCTGCGCCTGGTAATGGCGATCGGTCAACGACCAGTTTGAGTACGCCAGCACCACGACGCCCACCATCAGCGCATCGACCTGGAGCAGCTCGTTGACCCCGTATATCGGAAACAACTTCGCCCACCACCAGACCGCGGCCATGCCTGCGCATGACGCCATGAGGATGGTCCAGAGCGCCACCGGGCGGGCCGAGGGATCGACGGTGAGCAGCACGCCGACAAATCCGAGCACGATGAGCGGCAGCGGATACTTCGGAGCCGAGAAACCCAGGACCAGGGTGCACAACCCGACGCTGGTCAGTCCCTGCACCAGCGTCGCGATCGACGGGCTGACACGCGCCGTGCGACGTAGGCGAATCGGGATCTCGAGCATCACGGCGCCGACCACCACGATCTCGATCTCCACGAGCATCATGCGCGTCTGCAGTGTGGAGCCGACCAGCTGCCAGCTGGTGATCCCGAGAAGCACTGCGGTCGCGAAGATCGGCAGCCAGCGCCGCGCGGCGCTCTCGTTATGCATAACCCTCTCGATGGAAAGCGTAGATGGAGCCATGCCGCGGGAGATGGGCGTGACAGCCTTGTGTCCGGTTCCTCAGAGATCAGGGGTTGTGCACGGACAGCGACCCGGTCAGCGCCTGGCCGATCACCTGCTTGCCGTTCATCGGTGACAGCACCACCTGGGCGGGACCCGCCGGTCCCGTGTCGAAGAACAGCTGCGCCGGGGCGCTCGACTGGCTGGTCAGCTCGCCGCCACACGCTTTCCACGCCCCGCGATCGTCGATGAACGGCTCCTTGTCAACGTTCTGGAAGATGGCCTCAACCGGCGTCAGCGGCCCCTGGACGAGCGCTCCGACGCAGACCTGGCCGATGACCGAGTCGCCGGTGTTGTCGATGGAAACGTCGATCTCGAGTCGTTTGCCGGCGGTCGCCGCGCTCGGAAGGGTCCCGCTCAGGTCCGCGGTGGCGCGCCCTGATGTCGCAAACAATGGGGTGATGACTCCGAGGAAGAGACCGAGGATGACCACGCCCACCACGACCAGGAAGACGGTTCGCGGGTTGGCTTTGAACCAACGGCGGATGGAAGCGAGCACGCCTCGCTTCAGATCGTGGCCGGCGGCTGGTAGTCGCCGAACACGGATCTGAGGGTGCCGCAGATCTCCCCGAGGGTCGCCTCCGCTCGCACCGCGTCGAGGATGCGGGGCATCAGCGCGTCGTCGGAGGTGGCCGCCCGCTTGACCGCACCGAGCGCCGCTTCGACAGCTGCCGGATGGCGCTGGGCGCGATGCCGGGCCAGGCGCGCGGCCTGTTCGGCCATCGCCCGTTCGTCGGGCCGGAAGAGCAGTGGCGCCCCGCCCTCCTCGGTCTCGGTGTAGCGGTTGACGCCGACGATCACCTTTTCGCCGGCGGCGATCGCCCGCTCGGTGCGGTATGCCTCGTCCTGGATGTGCTGCTGCATCCAGCCGGACTCGATGCACGCCACGGCGCCGCCGAGGCTGTCGATCTCGTCGAGGAGCCGGATCGCCTCGCGTTCGAGCTCGTCGGTGAGCCACTCGACGTAGTACGAGCCGCCCAATGGGTCGACGGTGTTGGTGACCGCGGTCTCCTCGGCGATGATCTGCTGCGTCCGCACCGCGATGCGCTGCGCCTTCTCCGTCGGAATCGAGAGCGCCTCGTCGTAGCACGACAGCGCGAGAGACTGGACGCCGCCGAGCACCGCGGCGAGTGCCTCGATGGCGGCACGCACGATGTTGTTCTCCGGCTGCTGCGCGGTCAGCGTCGAACCACCCGTCTGCGTGTGGGTTCGGAGCATCAGGGACCGTGGATCACGTGCGCCGAAGCGGTGGGCCATGATGCGCGACCACATCCGCCGCAGCGCTCGGTACTTTGCGATCTCCTCGAAAAAGTCGATGTGGGTGTTGAAGATCCAGGAGAGCTTGGGCGCGAAGTCGTCAACACCGGCCCCGCGATCGACCGACGCCTGCACATAGGCGCACGCATTTGCCAGGGCAAACGCCATCTCCTGCGCGGCGGTGCTCCCCGCTTCGCGGATGTGGTAGCCGGAAAGCGAGATCGGATTGAACTTCGGTGCGCTCTGGGTGCACCAGACGATCAGATCGGCCGCGAGTCGCAACGACGGCCGTGGCGGATAGATGAAGGTGCCCCGAGCGATGTACTCCTTGAGCACGTCGTTCTGGACCGTCCCCATGACCGCGGCGGCGTCGAGGCCCTGGCGCTCGGCGGCGACGACATACATCGCCACGAGCACCGGCGCCGGTGCGTTGATGGTCATCGAGGTGCTCACTGCGCTGAGCGGAATGCCTTCGAAGAGATCCTCCATGTCGCGCACCGAGTCGATGGCGACGCCGACCTGCCCCACCTCGCCCAGGCTGCGGGGATCGTCGCTGTCCAGCCCCATCTGGGTCGGGAGGTCGAACGCCACGGACAGTCCGGGTTGGCCCTGGGCGAGCAGGTAGCGGAACCGCGCGTTGGCGTCTCCGGCGGTTCCATATCCCGCGTACTGGCGGATGCTCCAGAGGCGACCTCGATACATCGTCGGTTGAATGCCGCGCGTGAACGGCGGCACTCCCGGAAATCCCTCGTCGCGAAGCGGATCGTGGCTCGTGAGGTCGGCTTCGGTGTAGAGCGGGGTCACCGGGATGCCGCTCCCGGTCTCGAAGCGGTCCTTTCGCTCGCCGCGCGTCCGAGCCGGCTCGAGAACCTTGTCCTGCCAGTCGAGGAGTGCCTCGATGAAGTCCGGTTCTCCTTCCTCCACCGTGACGGACGCGGCATCATCCCGCTCGGTGGCCATGGCCGCAGCATATCGCTGTGTCGCGAGCTCGCGAACTCGTCCGCAGGCGTCCGGAACCTGTGCCACACTCCGCGCGATGGCGCTTCCGGTGACCACGTCGCTCGTCGAGGACTCGGCGGCCGGGCTTGCCGCCGGTGGTTGGCGATATACGCAGCGGCAGCTGTACTACGCCACGTGCGCCCGCGCCGAAATCGGATCCTCGGACGCGGCATCCAACGGCGAGATCGGCCTCGGTGTGCTGCTGATCCTGGTGGGACTGACCTTCATCGCCGTCAGGGTCGTCTTCGCGCTGTTCGTGACCCTCGGAGTGGCTCTCGTGCTTGCCGGAATCCTCGGGCGGATGCGGCGTCCGAACTTGACCGGGCGGCTTCTCGCCGTCTCATTTGACGAATTCCGCAGCCGCTTCGGGCCCCTTCGCCTGGAAGGGTTGATCTCGCCCGATACCGGTCCCGCCTCGGCGCAGAGCGCCGCAGCGCCGGTCACGATCGTCAGCGACACGCCGGATACCGCGGCGATGATCGCCGCGAACGCCGAGCGAGCGGAGCTTGGCTCGGTCAGGGTGATCCCTGCGAGCCAGGACGGGATGCCCGGACCCGGCACCCGGGTGGTCGTGCTCCACGACGCGTCGCCGCGCGGCGTGGCGCTCGTCCAGGATCTCCGCGATTCGGGTGTTGAGGTCGTGGATGGCGGACTGCGCCCTCGAGAGGTCGCCGGGGCTTCGCATCAGGTCATCGAAGGTGCCCCGGCGCGCCTTCCCCGCGACCTCAGCATGCTCTTGGACGGCGCCGAGATCGACTGGCTGCTGAGCGGCCGGCGGGTGGAGCTCGCCACCTTGCCGCCGGAGGTCGCCCTGGATCGAGTCCGTGCTGCGATCAGCCAGGCTGCGCCCCTTCCCGGCGATGCCCGGCAGCCAGCTCACTGAGCATTTCGGGAGACAGCTCGGCGCCTGACGCGGCGGCGACCTTCGACGGCGTGACCGCGCGGAGGGTGGCGGTTCGCCGGCCACCCTCGAGCAACGCCCGCTCGCCGACCACCGCGCCCGGTCCGAGCTGCGCCACCGCCTCGCCGTCAACCTCGACCGTGAGCACGCCGTCGAGCAGCACATACATATCGCGCCCCTCATCGCCCTGCTCCACGAGGGTCGCGCCCGCCTTGATCTGCTGGATGCGAGGTTTCAGGCCACTGCGCATGATGCGCTGCGAGAGCTCGCGCTCCAACGCCGTCTCGACCTCGGTGACCAGCGCCGGCGAGTCCTCGTCGCCCCAGGGCGTGTGCGTCCCGAACGCGTGCTGATACCAGCGCTTGAAGTCCACCAAACCCGATTTCTGAGCGAGATTCCGATCGTGGTCGTAGACCCAGTGGCGCGGGAACGGACTGGCGCCGGTGAGCTCGTGCAGCGACCTCCCGTCGGAGAAGAGCGTCAGCGTCAGGCTCGTCCACGCGAGCGGTGCCGCGAGCTGGATGAAGGGGGGTCGATTGACCTTGCGAGGCGCCGGGACCCCGGTGCGTCCGCCGGCGGTCTGGGTGAACCGAACCCAACCGTCGCCGGCGACGGGTACCGGGCGCTTGTCCGGGAACGCCACCGCCGCGAAGGTCATGCCGCGGCCTCCCAGTCTGATGGTCGTCGAGCCGATCTGCCCGCCGCCCGCCTGACCGCGGTCGACGATCCGGCCCCCGTCGACCTCGATCCACGCGCTCAGATGATTGGCGAACCGAAACCGATCCGCCTCCTGGAGCGCTGCGAGCGAATCGACGTGATCCGGCGGCGGATCGTCGTAGTGCGCCAGGCCCATCTCGAATGGGACCTTGGTGAGCCCCTGGACGGCCTCGGATGGAATCCACGAGATTGATGTGACCGACGATTCGATGCGCATGACGTACCTCCGTGGCGCGGATCATCGCGCTCCCGATGCGGGTGGTCGAGGGTGCCCGGACCACAAGTCGGGGGTGATGGTCACCCCCTGAGAACGTGGTGGCAGCCCCCTTTCGCAGTGCGCTGCGCTGACTACAGTTGAGCGATGGCGTTGGAGCAGTCGATTCGCGTCGTGCTCGCCGACGACAACCTGATAGTCCGCGAAGGCGTGCGCGCGCTGCTCGCCATCTCGGGAGACGTTGAGGTCGTCGGGGTGGCGGGTGACTACAACGAGCTCCTGGCCGGAGCGGCCGAGCACCTGCCCCAGGTGGTGGTGACCGATATCCGCATGCCCCCCGACTTCACCGACGAAGGCATTCGCGCCGCGCGGATCGTCCGCAAGCAGCATCCCGGGACGGGGATCGTGATCCTTTCCCAGTACGACGAACCCGAGTACGCGATCTCGCTGCTCAGCGAGGGAGCCGCCGGGTACGCGTACCTGCTCAAGGATCGGGTTGCGGAGGGCGATCAACTGGCTCGAGCCGTCCGTGAGGTCAGCACCGGGGGATCGATGCTCGACCCTCGCATCGTCGACGCGCTCACCAGGCCGGTGAGCGACGCCGGTGGCTTAACCGGGGTCGAGGAGCGACTGCTGCGCATGGTTGCCGAGGGCAAACCGATCAAGGCGATCGCCGCGTCGCTGCACTCCACGCCGGCATCGGTTGCCGACGATGTGGAGCAGCTCTTCCTCAAGCTCGCGCAGCAGGCGAGTGCCGGAACCCAGGGCGCGCTCGAGCGGCTGCGTCTCCTGCACAAGGTGATCATCGATCGCGAGGAGCAGGGCGAGAGCCTGAGCAGGATGCTGCCCGGTGGCATCGCCCAGCAGATGCGCGAGCACGGCGTCGAGCCGGGCAGGACGGAGCGCCTCACGGTCACGGTGCTGATGTCGGACATACGCGCGTACTCCACGATCGCCGAGAAGTCCGATCCCTCGGTGCTCGCCGGCCAGCTCAACGAGCATCGCGCCGCCATGAATCACGCGGTGCTCGCCGAGCACGGAACGGTGATGCAGTTCGTTGGCGACGCGGTGATGGCGGTGTTCGGTGCGCCGTTCCCGCAACTCGACCATGCGGAGCGTTCGCTGGCCGCGGCCCTCGCCATGCACGATGCCCAAAACGAGGTGAACGCAGCATGGGCGGCTGAAGGATTGCCGCCGTTTCATCTCGGTATCGGCCTCTCAACCGGTGATGTCGCCGCTGCGCTGCTCGGCTCGGAGGAGCGTCTCGAGTATTCGCTGGTGGGCGACGCTGTCAACCTCGCGCAGCGCCTCCAGCAGTGGGGCGAGGGTGGGCAGACGGTGCTGAGCGAGCCGACCTACGACGCACTGATGGAGAAGCCCGATGCCGAACGCATCGAGCCCGCGCTGGTCAAGGGCCGTCAGACGCCGGTCGGCGCGTACCGCATGGGCATGGCGTCAGCATGAACGCCGCCGGGTCGCGAGGCGCGGGCGTTCGGGCGCTGGCGGTGACGGCGGGCGTGTTCGCCCTTCTGACGGCTGCGGCAAGCATCGCGCTCGCGATCGCCAACGCGCCGTCGTTTCACGGACTGCTCAACGCTGAACTGCCGGCGTTCGACACCCCGATCACGTTCGGCATCCTCGGCGCGCTGGTGGCCATGCGGCAGCGGCAGAACCCGGTCGGCTGGCTTTTCCTCTTCATCGCGGCGGTGGGTGGCATCCAAGGCGTCGCGGATGGATATGCACATTTTGCCTTCGTGACCCACCCCGGGGCGCCGGCGGGGATCTGGGCATTGTGGGTCGACGGCTGGGTCACCAGCGCGATCTTTCCCGCGGGCGCCGTGGCGCTCGTACTGCTGCTCTTCCCCGACGGACATCTGCCGTCCCGTCGGTGGAAGCCGCTCGCTGTCATCTGCGTGGTGGCCACCGCTGTGCTCATCCCGGTCAGCATGTTCTATCCGGGCCCGTTGAGCACGAACACCAATTTCGCGACACCGAACAACCCCGTCGGGCTTCCCGTCACCGGAGGCGTCGAGGCCGCGGTGCAGGCACTCGGCCTGCTCTGGCTTCCGTGCCTCGCGCTCTTCCTTGCCGCAGCGATCGCGCCGCTGGTGCGCATGCGCCGGGCTGCGGGAGACGAGCGCCAGCAGCTGAAGTGGATCGCGTACGCGGTCACCGTCACAGCGGTTGCGTACATCCCGTTGACGTTCCTGCCAGCTTCGACGGCCACCACCAACGCCGACCTCGCGATCGGATTCGGCATCCTGTTTCCGATCGCCGCCGGCGTGGCGATCTTCAAGCACCGGCTCTATGACATCGACATTGTCATCAGCCGGACGCTGGTGTACGGGTCGCTGGCGGTGTTCATCACCGCGGCGTACGTGGGCATCGCGGTGGGGATCGGAACGCTGGTCGGGAGTGGGGGGAAACCCAACCTGGCGCTGTCGATCCTGGCCACGGCGATCGTTGCGATCGGCTTCCAGCCGGTTCGCGAGCGCGTCCAGAAGGTCGCGAACCGACTCGTCTATGGGAAGCGCGCGACACCCTACGAGGTGCTCAGCGAGTTCTCAGGTCGCGTGGCAGAGACGTATGCCGCTGATGAGGTACTGCCGCGTATGGCGCGTGTCCTCCAGGAAGGAACCGGATCCGAGTCGGCGACGGTGTGGTTGCGAGGGTTGACCGAATTACGTCCAGCGGCCACGCATCCAGACAGCAAAGCGGCTCACCGCTCATTGCCACTGAGCAATGGGACATTGCCCGCGCTCCTCGAAGCGACGCATGCCGTCGAGGTGCGCCACCAGGGGGAACTGCTCGGTGCTCTCAGCGTGACCAAGCGTCGCGGGGAGGCGTTGACGCCGATCGAGGAGAAGCTCGTCGATGATCTTGCCCACCAGGCAGGACTCGTTCTCAAGAACGTCGGCCTCAGTGCCGACCTGCGGGCCCGCCTCGACGACCTGCGCGCCTCTCGCCAGCGGTTGGTGCATGCGCAGGATCTCGAACGCCGTCGCCTGGAACGGAATCTCCATGATGGTGCGCAGCAGCACCTCGTGGCGCTCAAGGTGAAGCTGGGCCTTGCGGAGATGCTGCTCACCCGAGACGCCGAGAAGGCAAAGACAACCCTGGAGCAGCTCAAGGGTGATGCTGACGAGGCGCTGGAGACGCTGCGAGATCTCGCTCGCGGCATCTATCCGCCCCTCCTTGCCGACAAGGGTTTGGTGGTGGCGCTGGAGTCGCAGGCACGCAAGGCGACGGTGCCGGTGACGCTCGAAGCCGAGAGCGTCGGCCGCTACACGCAGGACGTGGAGGCCACGGTGTACTTCTGCGTGCTCGAGGCGTTGCAGAACGTGCAGAAATACGCGGATGCGTCCCGCGTCGTGGTGCGCCTTCATGGCGAAGACGACGCGCTGATCTTCGACGTTCGGGACGACGGCAGGGGCTTCGACGCGACGACGGCGAAGCAGGGAGCCGGCCTGGCCAACATGCACGACCGAGCGGACGCGCTCGGTGGGGTTCTCGAGGTGACCTCTCAGCCGAGAACCGGCACGATCATTCGGGGCACGTTGCCCGTCAAGGTGCGGGCGATTGTGGCGGCGGCAGTGTGAGCGATCGAAGCGCGTCGCGACTGGCCTGGGGCATCGCCGGGTTCGGCGTCGCCCTCGGTGTCGGTTGTGCGGCGCTGGCGCTTGCGAACGGCGCCTCGATTCACGCCTTCGACGCCGCCAACCCGCTCGAGATCGTGATGGCGTTGACGTTTGCTGTCGTCGGCGGCCTGATCGCCTCGCAACGCTCCCGCAACCCGGTCGGCTGGCTCTTCCTGTTCATGGCGATCGTCATGGGTGCCGGCGGCCTGTCCGCGCAATATGCCCGTCTGGCTGCGATCACGCACCCCGGGCTGCCCGGAGCGCAATGGGCGCTGTGGTGGTACGTCTGGTCGGAGCAACTCGTCTATCCAGCAGGGGGCGCGAGCATGACCCTCCTACTGATTCCGGACGGACGGCTCCCCTCCCGTCGATGGCGACCCCTGATCCCTGTGGCAGTTGTTGTCACGCTCGTAGTAGCGGTCGTGATCCAGGCGCTCGGCGCATCACCACTGCAGGGTCCGGAGAATCAGCCGCAGCTCCGCAACCCGGTCGGCGTCAGAAGTCTCGAGGTGCTCGTCCAGGGTCCGCTTGGCCTTGTTTGGGCGGTCGCGCTGGCGGTCCTGTTCATCGCGGCAACAGCGCCGTTCGTGCGCCTGCGTCGCGCCCGCGGCGAGGAACGAGAGCAATTGAAGTGGATCGCGTATGTCGTTGTGTGCACCGCGTTGGCGACCATCGCAGTTCTCGTCGCGCAGGTGATAGCACCCCAGGACGCGGTTGCAACGAATGACGCCTGGCTGTTCGTCAATCTCCTGGGGTTTGGGGTCGCGCTACCAGTCGCCATCGGAATTGCGGTGCTGAAGTACCGCCTGTACGACATCGACATCATCATCAGCCGAACCCTTGTGTATGGCGTCCTAGCGGCATTCATCACCGCCGTGTACATCGGTATCGCAGTCGGCATCGGCACACTCGTTGGCAGCGGAGGCCAGCCGAATCTCTGGCTGTCGATCGTCGCGACGATCATCGTCGCTCTTGGGTTTCAGCCCGTCCGTGAGCGTGTGCAGAAGATTGCCAACCGGCTCGTGTACGGGAATCGTGCCACCCCATATGAGGTGCTCACCACCTTCTCCGGTCAGGTCGCCGAGGCATATGCCGCGGACGAGGTATTGCCACTCATGGCGCGTGTGCTCCAGGAGGCGACCGCTGCTCAGTCAGCAACCGTGTGGCTGACGGGCCCGGCGATCCTGCGCCCCGCTGCGACGTACCCGCACGCGGAGGCGTCATTGGTGGGGGCACTACCGATGTCCAGTCGCTCGTTGCCCGAGATCCCGGGCGCGACGACCTCAGTTCCCGTGGAGCATCAGGGCCGCTTGCTCGGCGCGCTCAGCATCGTCAAGCGCAGGGGTGACCCGGTGAGCCCCACCGAGCAGAAGCTCATCGACGACCTCGCGCACCAGGCGGGGTTGGTCTTGAGAAACGTGGGTCTTGCTGCTGAGCTCCGAGACCGCCTCGACGAGCTGCTCGCCTCGCGCCAGCGGCTGGTGCGGGCCCAGGACGAGGAACGTCGCCGTCTCGAACGCAACTTGCACGACGGAGCACAGCGACACCTGGTTGCGCTCAAGGTCAATCTCGGGCTTGCGCAGTCGCTGGTGGATTCGAACCCGGACCAGGCGAAGGCCGCCGTGACCAAGCTGAAGGCCGACGCCGACGAGGTGCTGGAGACGCTTCGCGACCTCGCACGCGGGATCTATCCACCGCTGCTGGCCGACAAGGGGTTGGTGGTTGCGCTGGAGTCGCAGGCGCGCAAAGCGATATCGCCAATCACCGTCGACGCGGAAGACGTGGAGCGCTACCCGCAGGACGTCGAGGCGACGGTGTACTTCTGTGTCCTCGAAGCGCTGCAGAACGTCCAGAAATATGCCGGGGCGCTGCACGTCATGGTTCGCCTCCGGGGTGCCGCTGGCTTGCTGACCTTCGAGGTCGCCGACGACGGGTCGGGGTTCGACACCACGACCGTGAAGCCTGGCTCAGGGCTCACCAACATGGTCGACCGTGTCGAGGCCCTCGGCGGTACTGTCGAAGTGATCTCGCATCCGGGTGAGGGGACTCGAGTTCGTGGCGACCTTCCCGCGCCGGTGCGTGAGGCTGTGCTCGCCTGACAGCGCCTATGCCGATGCGGTCGCGGAGGCCCAGGCCTCGACGAGCCGGTCGGGGCTGAAGTCGGATTTGGAGATGAATCCGGCCGCCCCCGCCTCGGTAGCGCGAGGCGCGTACTCGTCGGCCTCATAGGTCGACAGCACCAGCACCACCACCGGCCGGGTTGCCTCGACGCCGGCGAGGATCTGGCGGGTGGCGTCGAGCCCGCTGATGCCCGGAAGGTTCACATCCATGAGCACGAGGTCGGGACGAAGATCGCGGGCGGAGGTGACCGAATCCTCGCCGGTCTCGACCTCACCGACCACCTCGAAACCGTCGGTCAGCTCTACGACGGTTCGCGCGACATCGCGAAACGGCGCCTGATCGTCGACGATCAACACTCTCACGCTCATTGCAACTCGCACGGTATCCCGGCGGCGGAGAAGTGGCAAGCGTACTTGCCTCACCGATGCGGTGATGCAGGCACCCGGCGCGGGCGCACCCTATCCTCTCTGTGTGCCGATCCGCGTGGTCCTCGCCGAGGACAACTACCTGCTCAGAGAGGGCATCCGGCAACTTCTGGAAACGTCCGACGAGGTGGAGCTTGTGGCCTCCTGCGTCGACCTTCCCGAACTCGAGCACGCCATCGAGGAGCATAGCCCGGCGGTCGTGATCACCGATATCCGCATGCCACCGACCGGGACCGACGAGGGCCTGCGCGCCGCCGAGCGCCTTCGCGCCGAGCGTCCCCAGGTCGGGGTTGTCGTGCTCAGTCAGTACGCCGAGCCGGAGTACGCGCTCGCGCTGCTCGAGAAGGGCGCGAGCGGCCGAGCATACCTGCTCAAGGAGCGCGTTTCCGACATCGATCAGCTCGTCGGCGCGGTCCGCGAGGTGGCTCGCGGTGGGTCGGTCATCGACCCGCGGGTCGTCGAAGTGCTGGTCGCGGCCCGCACCGCCGTGCGCGACTCGCCGATCGCGCAGCTCACACCGCGCGAGCGTGACGTGCTCCAGCAGGTTGCGATGGGCAAGAACAACGCGGGCATCGCGGCCGCGCTGTTTCTCACCGAGCGCGCGGTCGAGAAGCACATCAACGCGATCTTCTCGAAGCTCGACCTCTCCGAAGAGCCGGACGTGCATCGTCGTGTCAAGGCCGCGCTCGTGTACCTCGCCTCGCAGCGATAGATCAGTCGCGCTGCTCCGCGTCGCGCGCGCCGACCAGCACCGACATGTTGCCCATCGGGTGGCGGTTCTCGCGCATCAGCTGATGCGCAAGACCGACCTCATCGAACGCGAATGTTCTCGAAAGGCAGGGGTCGACCTCGCCGCTGGTCACCATCGCGTTGAACTCGGCGCACTCGTTGTCGTTGGCGAAGTGCGAGCCCTGGAGCCGCTTCTGCCGCATCCAGAGATAGCGTAGATCCACCGCCGCGTGGTACCCGGTCGTACCCGCGCAGATGACCACCATGCCGCCGTTGTCGCAGACGAAGATCGATGTCGGGATGGTGTCCTCACCCGGGTGCTCGAAAACGATCCTCGGATTCCGGCGTTCGCCCAGCACGTCCCACACGGCGGCGCCGAATGCTCGGGCGCCCGCGGTCCAGGTGGCGAACGCCGCGTCGTCCCGCCAGTCGGGGATCACGCCCCAGTGGGAGAACTCGCGCCGGTCGATGAAGCCGCGCGCCCCGAGGTCGATGCAGTAGCGGCCCCGCTCCGGACCCGATGTCACCGCGATCGGGATCGCGCCCTTGGCCTTCGCGATCTGGATCGCCTGTGAGCCGAGGCCGCCCGAGCCCCCCCAGATCAGGACGACGTCGTTCTCGGCGACGGTGTGCGGCTGCCATGAGCAGAGCATGCGATACGCGGTCGCCCCGACCAGCGTGCACGCGGCGGCTGCGGCCCAGCTCAGGTGTGCCGACTTGGGGAGCAGTTGGTGTGCCTGGACGAGCGTGTACTGGGCGAAACTCCCCCAATTGGTCTCGTACCCCCAGATCCGCGCGCTCGGCGCGATGATCGGGTCGCCGCCGGAGGTTATCCACGGGTCGGCGGAGTCCCAGACCCCGCAATGGGCCACGACATGGTCGCCGACGCGAACGCCGTCAACCCCCTCGCCGACCGCCCAGACGATGCCCGAGGCATCGCTGCCGCCGATGTGGAAATCCTCGCTCTCACCGGCCTTCCGGCGCGCGGCCACGACGTCGACCGGTCGACCGAGCGCGGCCCAGACGTTGTTGTAGTTGACGCCCGCGGCCATCACGTAGACAAGAACCTGTCCGGGCCCCGGACGCGGCGTCGCCACCGATTCGACGACGAACGCGGTCTGAGGATCCCCGTAGCGCTCGGGTCGGATCACCTGCGCGTGCATCCGTGCGGGGACCTCGCCAAGGCGCGGCATGGAGCCGACGTCGGTCAGATCCGGATTTGGCATGCGGCCTCGGACGATACACGGGCCGCCCACTCCGGGCGGACCGCGTGCGCACAGCGCCTTTTCCTCGCCGTCCGAGCGAAAGGATGTGATCGATACGACAACCGTCAGGCGTCGGTCCGATAGCGCCACACCGACGGGAACGCGACCGCCGCCGCGCCGAGCCCGACGAGGCACAGGGCTCCGCCGGTCACGATCGCAACCTGGGCACCGAGCGCGTTCGCCACGATGCCGGTCTCGACGTCACCGAGGTACGGACCTCCGGCGACCACCATGAAGTACAGCGAGGTCAGCCGGCCGCGCAGTTCGTCGGGAGCGATCCTTTGCATGATCGTCGTCCGGCAGACCGCGCTGAGACTGTCCGCGCCACCGGCGACGGCGAGCAGCAGCAGCGCGAGCCACAGCGTCTGCGCGAATCCGAAGGCGATGATGACCAGGCCCCAGGCCACGATCGCGATCACGATGATGCGCCCGAGTCGCTTCGACCGAGCCACCGCCCCGCTCGCCAGTGCGGCGATCACCGCTCCCAATCCTGGGGCTGCGTAGAGCAGACCGAGACCCTGCGGACCGGCGTGGAACGTGGTCGCCGCGAGCACCGGGAACACCGCGCGCGGGAGGCCGAAGATCATCGCGGCAAGATCCATCGCGAACCCGCCGAGGATCACCGGCTGGCGGCGCGCGAAGCTCAGGCCGCGCACGATGGCCGCCACCGGACGTTCACGCTCCGACGACGAGCGACCCTGTGGTGGTAGCAGCGCAACCGCGGTGAGCGCCGCGCTGAACGTGACCACGTCGACGGCATACGCTGCCGGAAGACCCAGGTGAGCGATCACCAGCCCGCCGATCGCCGGGCCGGCAACCAAGGTGGTCTGAAACAGCACGATGTTGAGCGAGAGCGCTCCGGCCAGCCGGTCGACGCCGACGAGGTTCGGAATGATCGCGGTGCGAGTCGGAGCGTCGACGGCCCCGACCAGCGCCGCCACCGCCACGACGGCGTAGATCTCGAGGAGCGGGGGATTGCTGATGAACGCCCCAAGGGCGAGCAGCCCGGAGCACGAGGCGAGGCCGAGCTGGGTCACGATCAGAACGCGACGGCGGTCGAAGCGGTCGGCGATCGCTCCGCCGCCGAGGGAGCCGCAGATCAGCGGCACCGCCTGGACGATGCCCAGCAGGCCGACATCCAGCGCGGAGCGAGTCAGCGAGTACACCTGGAACGGCACCGCGACCAGGGTGATCTGGCGTCCGACCAGGGAGATGAGCTGGCCGATCCAGAGCCGGCGAAACGGTCGCGACTCGCGCAGCGACCGCGCGTCGACCGCGAGTGAACGAAAGGCTCGGGTCGCGATCGGCCGGCGCATCGGCGCGGTCTTCGGGTCGCCTTCGGGGATCAGCCCCGGGTCGGGCATGCCCGGCTCGGGCGTCAGTCCGTCGGGCATATCGCGTCGGGTGGCGGCAGCACGAGCCGCGTGAGGTACGCGGCCTCGTACGCGTCGGCGCATCGACTCTTGCCGAAGGACACGTGCCCATCGCCGTCGCGGGTCAGGAGCACCGATCCCGGGAAATACGGCAGAGTGCCGCTCGCCCACGCGTAGGGTGTGGCGGGGTCGCCGGTGGCGCCGACCAGCAGCAGCGGCACCGCGCCGACCGTGTGGAAGGTGGGAGGCGGCGGTTGGAAGGGCCAGTACGCGCAGACGAGGAGGCCCCACACCACAGCGGCGCCGAAGTGCGGATCGACGGTGTTCATTCGCGCTGCCTCGGTCACGTACGTGGCAGTCGTCGTGGGAGCCGGCTTGTCCGCGCACGCAATCGATGCGTTTGCCTCGGAGACCGGGGAGTACGTGCCGTTGGCGAGGCGGCCCGCGTAGCTGTCGGCGGAGCGGAGCAGCAGGTCCGCGTTGCCACCCGCCGCCTGGGTCAGCGCGTTTGCGAGGGCGCTTTCCGGGTTGCGGTCTTCGGCAGGCTGGTAGAGGTAGGCGATGATGCCGGTGAGCGCCTCACCGCGGATGAGCGACCGCCCGTTCACCTGCAGGGGATCCGCGGCAGCCTTGGCCAGCACCTGCGCGATCGTCGAACCGGGCGAGCCCGAGAATCCGCAGTCTCGTGCGCACCCCGAGTCGAAGTCGCGGAGGTCGCGCTCGAACGCGGCGGCCTGCTGTTCGCCCTCTGTCAGGAGCGGGAGGGCTGGGTTCACGACGCCGTCGAGCACCATCGCGCGCACGTTCTGGGGGTACAGCGACGCGTACACCTCGCCGAGGTAGGTGCCATAGCTCAAGCCGAGGTAGGTGAGCTTCGGCTCGCCGAGCGCGCGACGCAACTCCTCGAGGTCGCGGGCGACGTACTGGGTGCCGAGGAACAGCAGCCGCCGGCCGTTCCGGGCCAGGCACCCCGCGGCGAACCGCTGCGAGAGCGTCTCGATGGCCTGCTGATTCGCAGCGGCCGTGTCGATGGGGTCGAATGCGAAATACGCGTCGAGGTCCGACGGTGCCAGGCATCGTGCCGGCTCGCTTCGGCCCGTACCGCGTGGGTCGAACGACACGATGTCGTAGGAGGCGCGCAGCGCCGCGAACTGGCTCGCCGCCGCTTCCAGGTAGTCGATACCGGACTCGCCCGGCCCCCCGGGGTTCACGATGATCGAGCCGCTCGAATGCCTGGCGACGGCAGGCAGCCGCGCAACCGCGATCGCGATGGTCGAACCGCTTGGTTCCGCGTAGTCGACCGGCACGGTCATCGTCGAGCACTGCATGCCATCAGCGCCTGCACAGGATCTGAAGACAAGCGGGCGCACCGGTGGGAGCGTGAGCGGTGGAGGCGCGGGAGCCGCGAGCGTGGTCGCGGTCGGTCCCGGGGTGAGCGGAGCGGTGGTCGGAGCCGCTGGGGTTGCGGTGCACCCGGTGGCGGCACCGAGCGCCACGCCGACGGCAAGCCCCGTCCACGCTCTGGATCGCACCAGGGCAACGCTATCCTGTCCGCCGATGTCCACGACTTCCATGCCTGTCTCGCTGCTCGTCGCATGACCGCGCGCGACACCTGGAACCCCACGCAGTACGAGCGTTTTCGCGCCGAACGCGAGCAACCTTTTCACGACCTGGTCGCGCTCATCACCAGACGCCCAGATCGTCGCATCGTCGACCTTGGATGTGGTACCGGCGTCCTCACCGCGGCGCTGCACCGCGAGCTCGGCGCGGAGGAGACGCTCGGTGTCGATTCGTCGGAGGCGATGCTCGAGCGTGCGCGCACGCTCGAGGTCGAAGGGCTGGCGTTCGAGCGCGGCGACATCGGTGCATGGCGGCCGACCGCGCCTCTTGATGTCGTCTTCTCCAACGCGGCGCTGCAGTGGGTTGGCGATCATCCGGCGCTGTTTGCGCGCCTGAAAGCGATGCTCGTGCCCGGTGGCGAGCTCGCCGTGCAGGTGCCCGCCAATTTCGATCACGTCTCCCATACGCTCGCGGCCGAGACCGCTCGCGAGCAGCCGTTCGCCGGCGCGATGCGGGGATACGTTCGGACGTTCGCGGTCTTGCGGCCGGAGGAGTATGCGGCGCTGCTCCACGAGCTCGGGTTCGTCGGGCAATCGGTGCGCCTGCAGGTGTACGGCCACGTGCTCGAATCGCCCGACGCCGTCGTGGAGTGGGTCCGGGGCACGCTCCTGACCGATTACGAGTCGCGCATGCCGGAGGCGATGTACGCGGAGTTTGTCGCACGCTACCGCGAGCGGTTGAACGCGGCACTCGGCGATCAGCGGCCGTACTTCTACCCGTTCAAGCGGATCCTGCTGTGGGGACGGATCGCGGCCTGAGCGACCACATCGAAAGGAGCACGGCATGGAGATCAAGCGCCTCGACCTTGGCCATCTTGTGGTCACGACCCATGAGTGGCCCGTGCACGGCTACGTCATCGTGCACGATCAGCTCGGCGTCATCCTCGTCGACACGGGATGCGGCGGTCCTGACGAGGTGCTGCGATATTTCAAGGTGGTCAACCGCACCGTCGCCGACGCTCTTGCCGACCATGGGCTCGCGCCGATCGACGTGACCATGGTGATCAACACGCACCTGCACTTCGATCACTGCGGGCAGAACCCGGCATTCGCGCACGCGCCGCTGATGGTGCAGCGCTCCGAGCACGAACGGATCTTTCGGGAGCGCGACGAAGTCACCGACTGGATCGAAGCGTCGGGCATGGCGTTCGAGCTCATGGATGGCGACCTCGCGCTGGCCTCAGACCTGCGTATCGCGACCACGCCCGGGCATACCTCGGGGCATCAGTCGGTGGTCGCGACCACGCAGCTGGGGACCGAGCTGTTCATCGGCGACGCGGCATACACCCGTGCGATCTGGAATCACCCGGATATGGCGAACCTGCCCGACGGTCAGGCCGCCGATGCCGACGCCTGGCGTGACTCGCTCACCGGCCTCAAGGCGCTGATGCCGGTGAGGGTGCATTTCTGCCACGACGGCTGACGACGGTCGGAGCCGGTCAGGCGTCCGGGTCGGTCCCGTCCCACTCGTCGAGGGGCCTCGACCACCATCCCCAGTCGGGGCCGAGCCGCGGTCGATCCGGGAGCTCGATCCGACCGTTGCACCAGAGCAGCGCGTCCTCGGAGGCCGCGTCGATCGGGAGCCACATCGGGAAGAGACGCTCCACGACGCGGCCGCAGAGGTCGCCAGGCAGCACGAACCGGACATCGAGCCCGCGACCGATATCCCAGGTGTGGATGAGCAATTCGCTGCACGCCATGGCGCTGTACCCCGACGGGTCGGTCATGCCCGAGTTGTGCCAGGAGCGCGCCTCGGATGGCGCATCTCGAATCACCGCTGCGAGGATCGAGGTCTGCGCCTCGAGGTTGTCGAGCAGTCCATCCACGTCGCCCCGGGAGTCGACCTCCCACCAGACGGCAAGCCGCCGCGTCGCCCGGCTTGCGAGGTGCGCAGCGTAAAAAAGCTGGGTGTGGATCGCGTGGCGCAGCGTCTCTTCGCAATTCCACTCCAGGTCCGGCACCCGCGCTTGCCAGTCGCGACCGCGCAGCGGCCGGAGGAACCCGAGCACGCGGTCACGGGTCGCGACCACGTCGGCGGCGGTGACCGGCTCGGTGATCAGTGCCTCACGCGACGGCGTCGACGATCTCCTGACGCAGACCGGGGAAGGTGGCGAGGTACGCGCGGCGGTCCGCCTTGAGCTTCCCCACCAGCGCTCGGTATTCCTCGACGCGGCCCTGTCGCTCGTACAGCTTGCGGGGCTGAAGGATCTCCGAGTCGTCGAGACCGGGCAGTACCGACGCGACCTCGTAGCCGAAATCCGGATCCAACTCCCACTCGATGGTGCCCTCCGAAATCGCCTTGACGATCGCGCTCGAGTACGGGATGGAGACCTTCTTGCCGCGCTCATCCTCGTCGGTCCCGCCGACGCGGCCCGTGTTGAGCAGATAGACCTGGAAGTTGCTGCTGTCCATGAGCTCGAGAAACCGGTTGCCCTGCTGCTCGTGCCGAAGCGGGAAGAAGGGGTTGGTGCCTGGAACCCGCAGGAACTTGCCCGCCTCCTCCTTGCCACCCGCCGATGTTCCGCGGGTCTCGCCGAGCATGAAGTAGAGGGCTGCCTGCTCACGATTGAGGCGTGCAACGCCTGGGATGAGGTTGTCGTTGCGATTCAGGATCAGGAAGTGGTCCACCGCCTGCACCTCGCGCGCATCCTTGTGCCAGCCCAGCGCGTCCATGCGGAAGACGGCCCGCCCGTTTGGGGTGTAGGCGGTGTCGAAGAAGTCGACGACGCCGGCATCGTTCTGCGAAACATTCTCGAGGTACGCCTCGGGTTTGCAGACCGCGCCGTAGATGGTGGGCTCGAATTCCGGATCGAGCGCGAACGTCTTCGCGAAGCATCCGTTCTCGGTTGCGACGATGCGGCCGCCCGGGTACAGCCCGACGAAGTCGTCCTGCACCGGTTTGCTGTCGTTCTGTCGAGTGAATGTCGTGGTCGTCTTGCCGGTGCCGGAGAGGCCGATGATCAATAGCGCCTGATCCCCGCGAGCGGTGGGGACGACCTTGCAGCCCGCGTGCAACGAGAGGCCCCCCTGGTCGTAGGTGAGCTTGTTCCACATACGCAGGCCGCCCTTCTTCGACTCACCGAAGTAGTCGCTGTTCAGGACGCGGGTGACACCGGCTTCCAGATCCACTGCGATCACCCGGTCGTCGGGATATCCAGGAGCGGCCAGGTTGGGCGTGTAGATGACGGTCAGAACGGGTGCGAAATCGGCGCCCGGATTCTCGGAGTCGAAGTAGAGCCAGTGCTGCATGCCGGCGATGTTGGCATTCGCTGCTTCGATGTAGAGGCGCGCCGCGACGCGCTGGGCGGGATCGTTGCCGATGTACCCGTCGACCACCAGCATCTCCCGGTCGCGGATGTACGCATCCTGGCGCTCCGCGATCTTCGCGCCGTCGGCGCGACTCATCGTCTGGTCGGAGTGCTCTTCGGGCCGGTCGGTGACCACGTAGGTGCTCGCCTTGCTTCGGGAGACGACCCTCGTCTGAACGTTGTAGTTGTCAAACTCAGTGTGCCGGGCATTGGGCATCCGCGACGTCAACTCGCGCAGCTCCGCGGGGGAGGGGTTCCAGCGGATATTGCGAGCCGCGGGAAGGGCGCCCGCATGGGTCTTGATGACGTCGGTCATGACTCCTCCAATATCCCTGGGTCGCGATCCCCCCGCTCGACCTCGATCGTCGTTCCAGGCAGGCTTTCCGGACCTCGCGAGCATAGCAAAGGGTTCCGCGAGGTGGGCAGGAGCAACGGTTTCCCACGCGCATGGTTGTAGGCTGTGGCTGATGACTCAGACCGCTTCCGTTCCCATCGCTGAGGCCACGTCGCTCCGGGAGAAGTCCTGGGTGTTCTTCAACGGCGAGATCGTTCATTACGCCGACGCCAAGGTCGGCCTGCTCACCCACGGGCTCAACTACGGAACCGGCGTTTTCGAGGGCATTCGCGCGTATTGGAACGCGGACCGCGAGCAGCTTTTCGCGCTGAGCCTTGCCGAGCACTTCGAGCGCATGCATCAGAACACGCGTGCCCTGCTGATGACGATTCCGTGGAGTGTCGAGGAATTGGTCGCGACGACCATCGATCTGCTGCGCCGCAACGAGTACCGCGAAGACACCTACGTGCGGCCGCTCTCCTTCAAGTCGGCCGAAATCATCGGCGTGAAACTCCACGACGTTCCCGACAGCTTCGCGATCGTGACCGCTCCGATGGGCCTGTACGTCGGCAACGGCGGTATCCGTTGCATGGTCTCGTCATGGCGTCGCATCGACGATGCGATGGCGCCGGTGCGGACCAAGTGCACCGGGTTGTACGTGAACTCCGCGCTGGCGAAGAGCGAAGCGCTGCAAAGCGGATTCGACGAGGCGATCATGCTCTCCGGCGACGGCCATGTCTGCGAGGGCAGCGCCGAGAACATTTTCATCGTGCGCAAGGGCGAGATCATCACACCGCCACCCTCGGACAACATTCTCGAAGGCATCACCCGCGCAATCGTGATGCACCTGGTCCGGGAGGAACTCGGCCTCGACGTGCGCGAACGGTCGATCGATCGCTCGGAGCTCTACATCGCCGACGAGGTGTTCCTGGTCGGCACCGGAGCGCAGGTCGCACCGGTGATCGAGATCGACCGCAGGCGTATCGGCGACGGCGAACCCGGTCCGCTCACGAATCGCGTCCAGGACACGTACCACCAGGTCGTCACCGGGCGCGATCCAAAATACGCGGCCTGGCTCACCCCGATCTACTAGGAGCCACACGGGGGAATCCCCCGTGAACCCCCTGTTTTCGAGAGATTAGGGGCCTGTGATCGCTGCCGCGCAGGCCGCGCAGGTGCCGTAGAAGTCGAGGGCGGCGTGGTCGAGGGCGAAGCCGTACCCGCCGCGCACCGCGTCGATGAGCTGATCGACCGCCGTGTCGTCGATCTCCGTGGTCGACGCGCAGATGCGGCACACGAGGTGATGATGATGGTTGTCCGCGCACGAGGTGTAAACGTGGATGTGCCCCTCCGCCTCGAATCGCTGGGCGAGACCGTTCTCGACCAGGAAATCCAGGGTCCGGAAGACGGTGGCCCGACCCAGTAGTGGGTGCTCGACCCGGAGCGAGTCGTACAGCTCCTGGGCGCTCACCGTGTGCGGCGTCCGGGCAAGCTCGCTGGCGACGATCATTCGCTGGAGGGTCAGCCGATGTCCGTGGGCTGCGAGGCGATCCTTGACCGTGGTGGGCGCTGCTGCGGGCATCGTTCAGGCCGCCCGCGCCAGCCACCGTTCGGGATGGCGGAGCTCGTCGAGCGTCGGCATCATGTCCGCGGACTCCCACACTCGGTTGAGCGCGCTCAGCCCGGCCCGATCAACGACGCCGACGGCGAACTGTTCGCCGACCTCGTACTGGCGCATCTTCAACTCCAGGCCGGTGATCGCAAGGACGAGACGCTCGACGGGCCCGCGCTGGCGCCGGCGCTGTTGCATCGCTGCCTCGAGACGGTCTGATCCGCGAATCGCGGTGCGCCCGGCGCGATGCATCACGAAATTGCTGTACCCCTCGAGCACGCTCATAACCGCCTGAACGTGGCGGATGGTCTGAACCTGATGACGCACCGTATCGGGGAGCTTGCGAACCATCTGGCGCGAGGGGAGGAGCGTCTCCCCGTCCGCGGACAGCGCGTCAAGCATCAGCCCGCGCATGACGGTCTCGAGGTGCTGCCCCAGCCATGGATGGAGCTCGAACTGCCAGGCGTGGGTGAGCTCGTGAAGGATCAGCCAGGGGCGGAGGTCGGCGCCGGTGAGGGAGAGGTCGCGCTCGATCCCGGCGATGTTCGGCTCGACGAGGTAGAGCGCGCTCGCCTGGCGTGCGGCGCCGGGGACGTCCTCGAGGTCGAGGACCGGGTCGTACTGGCCGAGGACCCGCCGCGACATCAGTCCGAACAGCTCCCCGACGTACCGGTCGAGCACGCGCCGGCTCATGCCGGTGGCGAGCGACTCGGGGACGGTCGCGCGGATTCGCTCGACCGGGGCAAGCAGGCGCTGCACCATGCCGAGATTGGCGTCGATGAAGCCGCGACGATCGAGCGCGACGAATTGCGGATAGGCGTTGAGCGGGACCTGGCAGACCTCGGTCAGGAGTGGCGCGACCCGCTCGGCCATCTCCGAGTACGCCGCCTCGAGCGCCTCGGCATTGATCGCGACGCCACCGCCGGCGTCGCCGGCCCGCGACATGGCGATGCGGCGGACGTCGGCCCAGTCCACCAGGCGTCGCTGCGTCTTGAGCTGCGGGCGAAGCAGCGCTCGCACGGACAGCACGGCCCCCGCGCCGACGGCCCCGACCGCGAACGACCGCCGGACCATGTCTCCGCGACTGGCAGGACTCATGATTCGATCATACGGGTGGACCGCCGACCGATCGGAACCTACATCGAGGAGCCTGAGCGCCCGTCGATGTAGACCGGGTGCTCGGGAGGCTTGCCCTCCAGCCAGTAAGCGTCGAGGCGCTCGTCGGTCCAGCCCCGCTCGCGGAGGAATGGCTCGTCGAGGATCTGCCGTCCCGTCAGCGACGGCGGCTCGGTGGTGACGATCTCCATCATCGCGTCGCAGAGGATCTCCGGAGACCGCCACTGGCTGCGGTCCCCGAGGCCCCAGTTGATGCTCGCGAGGCTCTCGATGATGGTCACCGGCCAGAGGGAATTGCTGGCGATGCCGTCGCTTGCATGCTCGGCCGCGATCCCGATGGCGAGGCGGGTCATCCCCATCTTGGTGGTCATGTAGGCGACGTGGCCGGGGCTTGGCTGCGTGCTGATCGGCGGCGAGCAGTTGATCACGTGGCCCCAGCGATTGCGCACCATATGGGGGAGCGCGTAGTAGGCACAGAGGTAGGCGGCGCGAACGTTGATCTCCCACATGAGGTCATAGCGCTTGGGCGGGGTCTGCAGGATGGGTTTCCACCAGAGCGCACCCGCGTTGTTGATAAGGATGTCGAGCCGGCCGAAGTGTTCGACGGTCGCGTCGACCATCGCCGTGACCTCGTCCTCGTGGCGCACGTCCACGCGGACGGCGAGCGCTGACCCTCCGGCGGCCTCGACCTCGGCGGCAACCGTGTTGATGCTGCCGGGAAGCTTCTCGGTGCCGCTCTCGGACTTGCCGGTGATCACGACCGCGGCGCCTTCACGAGCCAGGCGGAGCGCCATCGCGCGCCCGATGCCGCGGCTCGATCCGGTGACCACCGCGACGCGGCCATCAAGTGGGCGTTGGGCGCTCATTGGCGCGGATCATATGCGTCGCCGCGTCCACCGGCGCCGCCCGATTCTCGGGCTGAGCCTGATCCCCAGCGTGGTTGGTCAGGCGGCCAGCGCGCTCAATTCGTCGACGATGCGCCCGAGCTTCGCGGTCAACGGCCCGGGCAGCCTGCGCATGAGGATCTCCGTGACACCGGCGTAGTACCAGAGCTGGAGGCGCGGATCCTTGACCGTGAATCGCTGCCAGACGGCATCGCCCTCGGCGCGCAGATCGGCGACGATCGAGCCGGCGTTGTGGACCTTGTCGCAGGCGGACACCAGCAGCGCGTCCTCGTCGGCGTCGGCGAGGTGGCGCAGATACGTCTCCTTGCGCTGCCGCCAGTCCGGTTTCGGCTGACCGGGCACGGCGATCGCGTCGCTGCAGGCCATCACGATCCGAGCCACTCGGTCGCCGAACTGTTCTTCGATCTGGTCGCGGGTCGCGGCGCCATCCTCCGAGTCCTCCACCGCGTCGTGGAGGAGCGCGGCGATGGCGACGTCCTCATCCGCCTCGTGCTCGAGGGCCAGGGCGCACACGGCCAGGACGTGAGCCATATACGGGATCCCGGTCTTCTTCCGGACCTGCCGGCCGTGCACCTGCCAGGAGAAGGTCAACGCGTGAGCGAAGCGCTCTGTCAGCGGCGGGGCGGCGGTCGATTCGGGCACACGGTCATTGTCGGTCGCCAAAGGCGGGCTGCGAAGGTGACGGCGTGCGGGAGCCAGAATGGCGCCGTGCGCTTCTACCTCGGCCATCGTCTCCCGGGAGGATTCTGGGCGGGCCTTTCGACCTACGGGCGGCGACCCCATCACACCGCCCGACAGGCCGCCCACGCGACCGGCGGTGTCGGCTGCGTGGGCTTCGTCGTCCTGGTCGTGGTCCTCGCCCTCGGTATCGCGTACTGGTACATCAGCGTCCCGGTGCTGGTGCTCACCGCGATCGCCGTCGGCGTGACCGTGCACCGCCGGCACGTTCAGCGCGGCGCGGCCGCTCCCGGCGCCGCAATGGTTCCCATGCCGTCGGTGGCGACGCCGCAATCGCCGGCCGCCATACCTCCTCACGTCGACCGCCCGTCGCGGACGCCCCCGCTGACCATGCCCGCCGACACCTTCAAGGTCGGGTCGCTCGTCCACCTCGAGAAGGACGGGAGGCGCGCGACCTACTTCGTCGACCACGGGAGGACGCCCGACGAGATCGTCCTGAAACGTGTGACCAGCACGCCATCGGCACCGGATGCCTGACGCCGCGCTGCTCGGCCTGGTGGTTGATCGGATCGACTCGAATCCGCCGGCGGGCGGGGCCGCGGACCTGATCCTCGCCGCCTTCCAGGGCGCGGAGCCTGTCGAGGCCGCGCTCCGCGGCGAGCCTGGTTCCGCCCCGACGAGCCGTAGCGCGGGGGCGGCACCCAGTGGGGTGTATCTCACCGCCATCGAGGTCGAGGGTTTCCGCGGGATCGGCCCGCCCACGACGCTCGCGATCGACCCGGGTCCGGGGCTCACGTTGGTGGTCGGTCGCAACGGCTCCGGGAAGTCCTCGTTCTCGGAGGCGCTCGAAATGGTCCTGCTCGGCACCAATCAGCGCTGGGAGCAGCGCGTCAAGGTGTGGCGCGACGGCTGGCAGAACCTGCACCACCGGCACACGCGGGTCGCCGCACGCTTCATCGTGGACGGACGCAAGCAGCCGCTCGACGTGGCCCGCATCTGGAAGGAAGCCGATGGGGTTGACGCCTCCACACTGACCATTGATGGCAAGCCCGCGCCGGCCGAGGCGCTGGGTTGGGCGCCGCAGCTGGCCGGCTACCCGCCGCTCCTTTCACACAACGAGCTCGAACACGCGCTCGATCGCGAGCAATCGAAGCTCTACGACGCGCTCGCCGGCATCCTCGGTCTCGGCGACCTCGCAACCGCGCAGCAGGTGCTGCAGCGGACGCGCCTCGATCGAGAGCATCTGGTCAAGCAGGCGCGCGACGCACTGCCGGCGCTGCGCGCGCTGCTCGACCGGACCACCGATGAACGGGCGGGATTGGTGGCTGCTTCGCTCTCCGCGAAGGCCTGGGATCTCGACGCCGTCGCGCGTACGATCGGCGGCGCGGCCGAGAGCGACGAGCGCAGCGTGCTTCGCAAGCTGCGCGACCTGGCAGGGCTCCCCGTGCTCGATCGAGAGCGACTCAACGAAGCGGTCGCAGCCCTGCGCGAGGCGCAGGCGGCCGGTGAGCGGTTGCGAGGTACCGACGCCGGCCGGGCGCACGAGGTCGCCTCACTCCTGCAACAGGCGCTCGACGTGCACGCACATGCGGAGGGAGAAGGCTGTCCCGTCTGTGGCACCGAGGGCGTGCTGACCTACCAGTGGCGTGTGCAGGCGCGCGACCAGGTGGTCGCGCTGCGCGCAGCGGCGGATGCGGTGCGCAAGGGTCGCGACATGCTCGCCAATGCGATGCGCCAGGCTCGGCAGCTGGTGACCGCGCCGCCGGTTGCGCTTCGCGATGGCGCCGGCGCCGGCATCGATGTCGCGCCCGTGATCGAGCTCTGGGAGCGATGGGCTGCTGTGGCCGACGACGACGATGCGCTCGCGCTGGCCGGCCACCTCGAGACGCACGGATCGCCCCTCATCGCCGCGGTCGGCGACCTGCGCAGGGCGGCCGCAGCCGAGCTCGACCGGTTGGAACACGCCTGGCGGCCCGCCGCCGATGCGATTGCGTTGTGGCTGCCGCTCGGGCGCAGGGCGAAGGAGGCCGAGGGCGAAGCCCTACGCCTGAAAGACGCGGAACGATGGCTCAGGGACGCGCATGACGAGCTGCGCGAGGAACGGTTTCGTCCCATCGCAGGCGCCGTGCAGGAGAACTGGACCGAGCTGCGCCAGGACAGCAACGTCTCGCTCGGCGATCTGCGCCTGATGGGCGCTCAGACGCAGCGCCGACTCTCGCTCGACGTGAAGGTCGACGGTGAGGATGGCTCGGCGCTCGGCGTGATGAGTCAGGGGGAGCTCAACTGCCTGGCGCTGTCGTTGTTCCTGCCCCGCGCATCGATGCCCGAGTCGCCGTTCCGGTTCGTGGTCATCGATGACCCGGTGCAGGCGATGGATCCATCCAAGGTGGCCGGGCTCGCCACCGTGCTCGCGCGCGCCGCACGGGAACGGCAGGTGGTCGTGCTCACCCACGACACGCGTCTTGCCGACGCGATGAGTGCGCTCGACATCGCCGCCACCGTTGTCGAGGTGGTGCGGCGTGAGCAGTCGGTCGTCGAGTTGCGCCGAATCCAGGATCCGGTGCAGCGATACATCGACGACGCCTTCGCGGTTGCGATGAGCCGAGATGTCCCCGTAGAGGCGCTCCGCGTTATCCCGGGGTTCTGCAGGCTCGCACTCGAGGCTGCGTCCTCGCTTGCGGCCACGCGGCGCCTGCTTCGCGAGGGCAAGACGTATGCGGCGGTGCGCGCGATCCTCGCCACGCCGACGACGTTGAACATGTGGCTGGCACTTGCGCTCTTGCATGACCCGGAACGAAGCGGCGACGTGACCGCGTTTCTGATGAAGCATCACCCCTGGGCGGTCGATGCGGTCAGGGAGTGCAATCGCGGAACGCACAGCGGGAAGCTGTACGGCGACGCGAAGGACTTCATACGCAGCGTCGAGCAGTTGACGAAGAAGGTGCTCGAACGTTGACGCCGCGCACGAACTCGACCGCTGACGCGCATGCGCTCGTCTCAGCCGCGCGCGATCTCATCCGGGCCGACGACATTGCGACCGCCGGCCTCTGGCCCCGTGCAGCGGCGCTGCTCGCGCGACAGGGACTCGAACTCGCCATGGCGCGACTCTGGGATGTGACGGCGCCGGGGCTGGAGCGAACGTCGACGCGGTGTCAGCTGCTCTGCGTCGGCGACATGCTCAACGACCGAGAGCTTGGCGGCCGGGCGACCCTGACCTGGCAGTCGCTTTCAAACGCGTGTCATCACCGTGTGTACGAGCTTCCGCCTACGGCGAGCGAGCTCAACCTTGCGCTCGAGATGGTGTGGGACCTTGCCGAGTCCGTGGAGCGGCTGCGCAGGAAGATCCAGACCTGACTGTCATCACTTCGAAGCTTCACCTTGCGTGTTCTGGTAGGGCTCGTCCTCGGTACGCTCGAGAAGACGTCGAAGCGCCGGGAGGACCACGCGATCCTTCTCGCGGCTCGCTGCTTCCTTGCTCCTGACGATGTCCTCTAGAGCAGCCACCCTGACGACCACTCCGCCGATGTCGATGCCCTGCGCACGCTCAGCGAGGTCGGCGTATCCCGTGGTTCCAGCAGGGATGAACGTGATGTCCAGCCCGCCGAACATCGTCGCAGGGTTCCACACCGAAGCATCGGCCAAAGACGTTCCGTCTTGTTCAAGTCGAAGCGTCTCGGTCGACGATACGTAGACGCGCGCACCGAGCGCGCGAAGGGCGGCGGAAAGTTGCCGTGTCACGCCTGCAGGGCATCGCCCCGATCAACGGTGTGGCGGTGTCAGAGCCGACCTACCGCCAGACCGAGCGCGTGCTCATCTTCGATCGCCTCCGAGGCGGTGCAAGTCAAAGGGAAATCAGAGCCGCTCCCTGTCTGACCTCCACTGGCCGCCCAGGCCCGCTTCGGCGCCGACGTCATCCGAACGAGTTCGACGCCGCTCGTGGGCCGGGAGTTCGAGCGGCCCCAGCTGAAAGCTTCGCCCGGGCGCTCGAGCTCGCCCCTGAGAACCACCGCGAGCGGGCTGCCCTGCTGGAACGCTGGGCCTAGGCGGCGCACGTACCGGGACGCCAGGCTGGGGCGAGGGCCGCGCTCGAGATGTATCGGGATGCGGGTGCCACCCTGGCCGTCGCGCGGACGCTGACCACGCTGTCGACGGTGCTTCAGATGGCCGGCGATCCGACCTCGAGGGATCTCATCGCCGAGGGCTGCTGTTGCTCGAAGCCGAGGAGCCGGGCGCAGAGCTCGTCACCGCGTATGTAGAACTCGCAGGCCGGAAGGGCGATGACAGCGCCTACGCGGAGGCGATCACGCTCGCCGAGCAGGCGCTTCAACTCGCGGCCGGCTTGGGCCTTCCGGAACCTCCCCGCGCGCTGGGTGTCCGCGGCGCTGCCCGGGCATTTCTCGGCGACAGCCTCCCAGCGACAAGCCAGCCGAGGGTTGCTCGATGGATCAGATCGGCGCGCTCAACTCCGCGTCACGCAGTCTTCCGCAAAGGGCCAGCAGCAGCTTGTAGGTGATGCTCGGACTCTCGAGCAGCGTTGCCTTGAAATTCCAGACTGCCAGCGACAAGGTGCTGACGGGTGTTTCCGCCGCCACCGTCGCTGATCGTGGACCTCCATCGATGAGCGCGATGTCTCCGAACGAATCGCCGGGACCGAGTCTGCGAATACGACGTCCGCGTCGCGTTACCACTGCTGTGCCCGACACGATGAGAAAGAAACGTCCACCCATCTCGCCCTCTTCGACAATGACCTTCCCAGCCGGATAGTCGTAGTCGCGCATGAATTGGAGGACGAACCTTGCCTCCTTCTTGGTCAGCCCGGCGAAGAGCGCGACGCCGCTGAGCAAGTTGACCTGCGCGCTCCGACTTGTCATGGCGTTCTCCCAACTCCACAGTGGACGCGGTGCATCATAGGTAAGTGGAGCTCACCTTGAATTCGACCGGGCCCTCGCCGACCGGCGCATGACCACAACGCAGCCCGAGGCGACTAGAGCGGCGGCCGCTTCTCGGCTTCTCGGAGCAGCGAGCAGAGCTTGACGAGCAGCCTGTAGGCGATCCGGGGATGTTCCAGGAGGAGGGGTTTGAACTCCCATGGCGGCAGCGACAGGGTGCGGAGCTGGGTCGCTGCTTGCACCGACGCACTGCGAGGTCCTCCGTCGATGACCGCGATATCGCCGAACGTCTCGCCAGGCCCCAGCGTCCGGAGCTTTCGGCCATTTCTGCTCACGATCGCCGTGCCCTCAAGGAGCAGATGAAAACCGACTCCAGGCTGCCCCTCGACCACGATCATCTGACCCTCGCGGTGGTCGACTTCCTTCGCCGAGTCGATCAGCGCGAGGACATCCTTCTTGTTGAGCTCGTCGAAGAGTCGATTGCGACTCAGCAGGTTGACCAGTGTTTTCTTGTCGGTCATGACGCGCATTGTCAGCGAAAACGGGGTGCATTGTCTGTCAGCCTGGCGACAAGCGGCAGACGCGGACCTAGCTCGCGTTGTCCGCCAACGCCATCAGGACCGTCTTCATCTGAAACGGAGTCAGCGCCGGGTGCTTGCCGAGGATTCGAGCGATCAATCCGGCGATGTGAGGCGCCGCGAAGCTGTTGCCGGTCGCGCGAATGGTCCTCCCGTCGAGCCAGCCCACCTCGAGGTCGATCCCAGGCGCTCCGAATTCAACCGGCGGCGACAGGTTGTAGTCCAGGCGAAATGGGTCCCGACCCTCGTGGGCCGCGACGGAAAACACCGACGCGTACTGCGACGGATAGCTTGGCGCCCGGACGTTGTTGACGGCGCAGACGACCATCGCTCCCTGGAAATAGGCGTCGTCGGCGATCTCATGGAACACCCCGAAGTAGTCTGCGCGCGACGTGCTCAGGCTCATATTGAGCACCTGCATGCCCTCGGCGAGCGCCCAGCGCATACCCTCGGCGAACACGATGCCGCGTCCCGTCAGCCGTTCGCCAAGGACCCTGATGCTGTACAGCTCGGCATCCGGCGCGGCCTGGCGAATGATCGCGGCACACGCCGTGCCGTGGCCGAACAGATCCTCGTGCGGCCCTTCGATCACACGAGCGCCTCGTGGCGCGTCGGCATCGGCGACGACCACCGCACCACCGGCGAGGGGCCCGACTCCGGGATAAGCAGCATCGATCCCGCTGTCGATGACCGCCACCTTGACGCCTGCCCCGGTGCTGCCCTCCCACGCCCACTCGCGGGTGATCGCCGTGGGGAGCGATGCCTGCACACGCTGCAGGGTCGCCCGGTCGAACTGCCACGACCAGGCCGGTTTCAACGGCGCTGCTTGCGTGCGTACGCGAGAAAGTCGTCCGCAATGCGCGCGGCGACACGCCGTTCCTCCGGCCCGAGGACGCCGAGATCGTGGAAGAGCAGCGCCAGCTCGGCAAGCTCCGCCTGGGGTCGCGGTGCCTGACGCGCTCGCTGCTCGAGGGCGGTGCGAAGGTCGTCTCGCTGGGTCGCGAGCGCGGCCGACTCGAGGATCGCCTGTCCGAGGTCCGAGAAGATCCGCGATGTCTCGACCGCAAGGGTCGCCTGTCGCGCGAACAGGGCGAGCAACTCCATGTCGTCGACGCCTTCGCCGCCACGCCGCTGACGGTCGAGCACCTCGATAACGCCGAAGGTCTGGCGCTCGCTCTCCAGCGGCATGGCCATGATCGCGTTGGGCACGTAGCCGGTGCGCTCGGCGACATCTGCGGCGAAGCGCGGATCCTGGCGGACGTCGTCGACGGCGATCGACTGTCCGGACATGAGCGCCCAGCCCGCGATCCCGCGATCTGCGGGGATACGCAGGCCGATGGTCGCCTCGGCGCCACTCCCAGCGGCGACACGGAACTCGAGCTCCTCCTCGCGCTCGTCGAAGAGCGCGATCGAGCAGGCGGCGGCGTCGAAGACGAGGCGCGCGGTTTCGACGATTGCCTGCAGAAACTCCTCGTCGCGGCGGGGGCGGAGCACCGGACCGAGGTCGGCCGCGAGCTGCGTCAGATCCGCCAGCACGTCTCTCGTCGAATCGCGATCACCCATGGTGTTCCGGCACTCTACAATTCGCCGGCGCCATCGGAGCGCGCCCGTAAACGGGATGACTAGGGAGGCACCTCGAATGACCAGCGGCGATGAGGCGCTCCTGCAGAACACCTCCCTCTTTGGGACGCTTCCGCCGGACGCGGTGCAGCGGCTTGCCGAGAAGGGGGTCCGGCGGTCGTATGGGCGCGGAGAGGTCATCTTCCGTGAGGACGACGCCGGTGACGCACTGTGTGTTGTCGTCACCGGTCTGGTCAAGGTGTACCGGAGCTCGCCTGACGGCGACGAGATGCTGCTCGTGACCCTGGAACCGTCATCGGTGTTCGGCGAGCTGCCCACGGTCGATGGTGGCCTGAGGTCGGCATCGGCCGCGGCGGTTGAAGCCACGACAGTGTTGCTGATCAGCCGAACTGCGTTGCTGGAAGCGCTTCGGGGTTCGCCCGAGCTGGTCGACCGTCTCCTGCGGTCGCTGGGAACGATGGTGCGCCGGCTTACCGACCAGGCCGCCGACCTGGTGTTCCTGGACCTGCACGGTCGCGTCGCGAAACTTCTGCTCCGCCTCGCGGACGAGCGCGGCACCCCCGTACCGGGGGGACGGGCGCTGGACCTGCATCTGACCCAGTCGGACCTCGCCAACATGGTTGGCGGTTCGCGCCAGAGCGTCAACCAGGTCCTCAACGCCTTTGAGCGGCTGGGGTATGTCGAGCTGGACGGCCGGCGCATTGTGATCCGGAAGCCGGAACTGCTGCAACGCAGAGCAGGCCAGCACGACTGATATCGCCGGCTCCTGCCTGCGCCGTCGTCGCTGCCCCGCCGTGTCAGAACGCCGACAGGGAAGCTGTCAGCTGGACGACTGACTCCCCCATCTCGATTCCGCAGAATGTGGGCAACACAACAGCAGCGGCCCAGCCGCCACAGGAGACAGGCAATGAGCACGGACAAGGCCGACGAGCAGGCAGCCCCGGGGGTCCACGGCAGCGAGACCGACGAAGACGAAGAGGACACCTCCGGACACAAGTTCGTAAACAGGAGCGCCGACCCCGCAGAGCAGCCCTCCGTTTACCCTCGGGCGACGCCTGACGAGGACGACACCGAAGGCCACGTCAAGAACCCTAGTCGCTGACCGGGTTTCGAGAGGAATGGCCGGCCATTCCGGATCGCACCAGCGGTGGTGCGATCCGGCGGCCGTCGTTTAGCACTCGTCCCCGTCACCCGCTAGCAGTCAGACCACCCGAGTGCTAAACTAGCTCCTGGAACCCTAGGCTAGAGGATCAAACCAGGAGGAACCATGGCCAAGCAATTGCTGTTCGACGTCGAGGCCCGCGCCCATCTCAAACGAGGGGTCGATCGGGTGGCCGACGCCGTCAAGATCACCATCGGCCCCAAGGGCCGGAACGTCGTGCTGGACAAGAAGTTCGGCTCGCCGACCATCACCAACGATGGAGTCACGATCGCCAAGGAGATCGAGCTCGAGGAGCCCTTCGAGAACATGGGCGCCCAGCTGGTCAAGGAAGTGGCGAGCAAGACCAACGACATCGCTGGTGACGGGACCACCACCGCCACCGTCCTCGCCCAGGCGCTCATCGCGGCCGGGTTGCAGAACGTGGCCGCCGGCGCCAACCCGATCCAGCTCAAGAAGGGCATCGAGCTCGGCGTCGAGGCGATCGTCAAGGCCATCAAGGAACAGTCGATCCCGATCTCGGAGCGAGAGAAGATCGCCCAGGTCGCGTCGATCTCCGCTGCTGACCCCACCATCGGCGAGACCGTCGCCGACGCGATGGAGAAGGTGGGCAAGGACGGCGTCATCACCGTCGAGGAGTCGAAGGGCCTCGAGACCGAGCTCGAGCTCGTCGAGGGCATGCAGTTCGACAAGGGCTACATCTCCGCCTACATGGTCACCAATGCCCAGCGCATGGAGGCCGTGCTCGAGGATCCCTACATCCTCATCACCGACAAGAAGATCTCGGCGATCGCGGACCTGCTCCCGATCCTCGAGAAGGTCGTCCAGAGCGGCAAGCCGCTCGTGGTCATCGCCGAGGATGTCGAGGGCGAGGCGCTCGCCACCCTCATCGTCAACAAGCTCCGCGGCACCTTCAACGCCGTCGCGGTCAAGGCCCCGGGCTTCGGTGATCGCCGCAAGGCGATGCTCCAGGACATCGCGATCCTGACCGGCGGCCAGGTGATCAGCGAGGAAGTCGGCCTCAAGCTCGACTCCGCGCAGCTCAGCTCGCTCGGCCGCGCCCGCAGCGTGAGCATCACCAAGGACGACACCACCGTCGTCGAGGGCAACGGCAGCAAGGATGCGATCAAGGGCCGGATCGAGCAGATCAAGGCCGAGATCGACAAGTCGACCAGCGACTGGGACAAGGAGAAGCTCCAGGAGCGTCTCGCCAAGCTCAGCGGCGGTGTCGCCGTGATCAAGGTCGGCGCCCCGACCGAGACCGAGCTCAAGGAGAAGAAGCACCGTATGGAGGACGCTGTGTCCGCCACCCGCGCTGCAGTCGAAGAGGGCATCGTGCCCGGTGGTGGTGTGGTGCTCGTCAACGCGATCCCCGCGCTCGACAAGGTCAAGGCCGAGGGCGACGTGCTCACCGGTGTGAACATCCTCCGCCGCGCCCTCGAGGAGCCGCTGCGCCAGATCGCCCAGAACGCGGGCATGGAAGGCTCCGTCGTCGTCGACAAAGTGAAGTCACTCCCCAAGGGCCAGGGCTTCGACGCCGCCAAGGGCGAGTACGTCGATATGGTCAAGGCCGGCATCATCGACCCGACCAAAGTCACCCGTTCGGCGGTCCAGAACGCGGCTTCGATCGCCGCGCTGCTGCTCACCACCGAGGCGCTGATCACCGACATTCCCGAGAAGAAGGGAGCACCGGCGGGTCCGCCGATGCCGGAGTACTGATCGGTAACTGATCCGATTCCTGAAAGGGCGGTCCGGGGTTCCCGGGCCGCTCTTTTCTATATCTGACAGTCGCGATGACTCGATCAACGATCGGCTACAACCCGGCGACACCCGGACTGGCACGGAGCGGCCCTGAGTAGATTCGAGCTTCGAATCCGGTTTCAGAGGTATCTCCATGAGCGACGCGCAGCCAGACCACTCCCTCGCGGAGTCACTCGGCTCCGGATTCCTGCACGTCACCGGGATCGGGAGCCGTCTCGCCAAACGTGACGCCGACGCAGCGCAACTCGACGCGCTCGACGCCACGATGCTCACCGACCTCGACCGTGAGTTTCACGAACGCGGCGAAGCAGCCGTACCGGGCCTCGATCTCGCGTCGGTGACTCGGGTTGACCCCGAATTCAGCCCCGATCGCTTTCTGCTGATCGCCAGAGATGCGTTTCGGGTGCTGCAGGACGCGTACACCGATGGCGCGCCCGGGCTGGATGCGGACATCGCGTCGGCGGAAGTCACCGCGGCAATGGTCACGAACGGTCGCGAGCGAGCGGTCGTGCGTTTCAGCATCAACGGCAGCACCTCGGGTACCCAGGACTGGACGTTCGAGCGCGACCCGGCGGTCGACACGGCCGCGGACGACGAGGCTCACGAGGTGGCTGATGGGGGCTGGCTGGTGGCCCATCGTGGATGGCGCCTGACAGGGATCGCACCCGCCGCGTGAAGAGCCTCCGCTGGGAGTAGCCGTTCAGGGGCAGGCGGTCGCCCGGTACGAGGCGTTGCCGAGATCCGGCGCGGGTTTGCCGGCGACGGTGATTGTCGCGGCGCGCTGAGGCGGTGCGCATCCGTGCGGAAAGACCACGAACACGCTGCGTGCCCCGGCGGAGATGTACCCGTCGCAGCTCGTCGGGTTGCACTGGTAGGGCTCGAAGCTTCCTGAGAGCGTCGTAGTCCCGTCGGAGCTCACCGATCGCACCGGGTTGGCGAAGAGCCCGGTGAAGCCGACAACGAACAGCACCACGATCACAACCAGCGCGATCACCGCGACCGGCATCCCCCAGACCGGCCGGCTTCGGCGCGCGCGGTCCTCGGTGGCCGCCGCCACCGGTGCCTGCTCGGGAGCGCTCGGCGGATTCTCCATCGCTGGTACGGTAGCGAAGTCCGCCATGCGGCAGCCGATCGTCTTCGTCACCGACTTTGGACGCGACGACGCATATGCGGCGGCGCTCACCGGCGCTGCTATGCGTGTCGACCCGCACGCCATCTGTGTCGAGGGAACGCATGGGATTCCTTTTGGAGATGTGCTCGCGGGGGCGTACCAGCTCAAGGCGCTGGCGCGCGCCTTCAGCGGAGGTGCGGTGTTCTGCGCAGTGGTCGACCCGGGCGTCGGCACGAAGCGGCGCGCAATTGCCATCAAGGTGGGCAGCATCCGCTGCGTCGCTCCGGACAACGGTCTGGTTTCGTACCTCTGGGACGAGACGCCGCCGGGCGATCGTCGGGCCGTGAGCATCGACATCGCGCGGGACGCGTCGCCGACGTTCCACGGTCGCGACGTCTTCGCGCCCTTCGCGGCGGAGCTGTCATCAAAGGAACGGTTCGACGTGGCCGGCGATCCGATCGACGACCCGGTCGTCCTCGCCGGCGCTTTCGCGGAGCGGGTGGGCACCCGCATCACCGGGAGGGTCGTCGTGGTCGACCACTTCGGCAACGCGATCACAACCATCCGCGCCGACGACTTCGGTGGCGCAGCCGTCCGTTCGGTCATCTGGCCGGGTGGCGGCTCGGCCGCCATGGTTGCGACATACGCGCAGATCGCCACCGGATCGGGCGCGTTGATCGGCAGCGCCGGCCACCTCGAGATCGCCGGCCTCGGTACCGGTGCCGCCGCTGCCGGTGGTCCGCGCGCGGGTGACAGGGTGGAGGTCGAGCTGGCGTGAGCGCGAGCCCCGGGATCGACGGAGGGCTCGGCGAGCTGACGTCGGAGGACGTGGCGCGCCTCGACGCCGCGGCCGTGGAGTGCGGCGTGTCCACGCTTCAACTCATGGAGATCGCCGGATGGCAGGTTGCGCGGTGTGCGTGGCGCCATCTGGGGCGGCCGTCCGGTGTCGGCGTTGTCGCCGGCTATGGCAACAACGGAGGCGACGGGCTGGTCGCCGCGAGACATCTCGTCACCTGGGGATGTGCGGTACGGGCGCTCGTGCTCGGCGATGAGGCGCGGGTGACCGGTGTCGTGCGCGATCACGTCGTGTCGGCGCGGTCCTGCGGCGTCGACGTGGTTGTCGACGCGGATCCAGCAGCCGCACGCAGCGTCGTGAGGGGAGCCGAACTGGTGATTGACGCCATCCTCGGCACCGGGCTGCGCAGCGCGCCCCGCGAGCCCCAGGGGAGCGCGATCCGAACGCTCAACGAGTCCGGCGTTCCCGTCCTCAGCGTCGACGTTCCGAGCGGTCTGGATGCCACGACCGGGGAGGCGTTCGACCCGACCGTGCAGGCCGCCCTGACCTGCACGCTGACCGCGATGAAGCGCGGCCTGCAGCGAGGAGACGGCGCGAGTCACGCCGGCGCCATCTGGGTCGCCGACATCGGCATGCCCGCGGCCGCGTGGCTCCGAGCCGGGCTCGACCGGGCGTCCGGGATCACCGGTGGGGAGTTGGTGCACACTTCGTCTTGATCTCGCGCCTTGACCGCAGAGCGGAGTCCCGGCTATTCTTCGACCGTACTCCGCGCCCCAACAGCGCAAACGTCATGATCAACGTCTCAGCACACATCGCTCCCGAGGCGCGCGAGCTTGCCGCTACCGCACGCGAGCAGCTCGATGATCTCGTCACGTTTGCCACCCACCTGGTGAATCACCAGGCCGACGCGGTGGCGTACGTCGCCGGCGGCATCCATCACGCGAGCCGCTACCCACCCGCGCGTCTGCGCGTCGACGGCCGGGCGGCCCTGTATCGCGCGGTGACCCGCGCATGCCGGCACGGTCAGCGCTTTCCACCCCGGCCTCAGGGCATCGGCCGGATGTTCCGGCGTGGCTCCGGATCGATTCGCGTGGAGGTCGACGACGTCAGCGCCGGTCGCATCAACACCGTCAAGCGCGCCCTTGCCATGCTCGGCTTCGACCGAAGGGCGGCCCTGCTGCTCCGCGATCTGTGCGGTCTCGACTACAACGAGATGTCGAGGGCGCTCGAGTGCTCACCCGAGGCGGCAGCCCGGCTGGTCGCAGCCGCGCGGCGCGAGTTCGGTTCGATCTATCGAGAGATCGCCCTATGAGGTGCAGCCTCCTCGCGCTCAGCAGCTACATCGACGCCGAGCTCGACCCCGAGCCGACCGGTGAGCTCCAGGCGCACCTCGTCGCGTGCGAACGCTGCCGCACGGCGGTCGGCCACCTCCGCGAGGAATCAGGGCGCATCGGGGATCTCGCCCGCGTCCATGTGCCCGACGACGCCGTGCACGACCTGTTCAGCCAGATCGGTTTGATCGCCGAGGAGGACGACTTGCCCGAAGGACCTGTGCGCCACGACCGACCGGCTTCAGTCGAGGCTCCTCCGTGGTTCGGCGCGGAACGCGGAGCCGCGTTGCCATGGTCGCCGCGCAAAGGGCAGGACCAGGCGCAGCCCCGTGAACTGATCGGCGAACGCACGCCGACCATCGCGGTCGCCGATCCGCCCGAACTCCTACTCTGGGACGAGACCATCGACCAGATCGCAACCACGGTCCCCGCGCCGCCCCCGGTGCACGCCTTTTCCGCCCCCGAATCGATGATCATGCCCGACCCCCAGCCGATGGCCGATCTCGACGCCGAGCCGCAGCCGGTGGATCGCCGGCGGGATGAACCCGAGTTCGGCGCGCCGCAGCCGCCCCAGGCCTCAACTGAGCCGCAACCACCCGACCTGTCCACATCGGCACGTGGGCCGGTGGCGCCGCGCCTGGCCGCGGGCCCGAGCGCGTTCCAGCGTCTCCGCGACGCACTCGCCGTTCGCCTCGCGCTGCGGCGTGGGGCCGGGTCGAAGTTCGACTCGGGGGTCGAGATCGTCAGCGGCGTGGGCGCACCGAGATGGAATCAGCGCGCGCGCACCCAGCACTGGAGCGACACCGCGCCGATCGTGGCCGAAACCGCCCCTGAAGCCGTCGAGGCCTCGCCGCCGCCAGCGGTCAAATCGAAACGAGTCAACCGGTTCATGGCGCGCATCACAGCGGAGCCGGTGTCGAAGGAGGCGGTCGTCGAGAAGGACTCGCCGGATTCCGACGTGCCCGCGGTGCACGACCCAGGCCAGACGCCCGAAGCCACGGCGCCGCTCGAGCTGGCCGACGTGCTCAACGAGGTGGCCAGCCTTGCGGCCCCACTGGAACGCACCCCCTCCCCGGCGGACGCGGCGGCTGCGGTTACGGTCGAGGATCTCAGCGCCGTCGTCGCCCCGATGCCCATCCCCGAGATCGACATCCCGGATTCCCCAGAGGAGGAGACGCAGTTCGGGGTCGACGCAGAGCCGGCGTCTCCACCGGTTCCGGGACGTCACGTTCGCCGCCTCCACTCGCAGCGGTCGGATCGGCGTGGATGGAACCCGGCCCAACCGGTGACCGGTCGCCACGTGCTGCCGTTGGGTGGTCCCGCGGTCGGGGCAGCCGATCGCGACCGGCGCCTCTGGCTGTTTGGCGCCGTGACGGTGCTCCTGATGCTGGTCGGTCTGCTCATCGGCAGGCAGGTCACCACCACGGGACCGCTGGTCGCCTCCAACATTCCCCGGTCGACACCGACGCTCCACGCCACCACACCGCCCACGACGGCGCCGCTTCCGGTCGCGACCCCCGCTCCCACCGCCGTCATCCCCGCGGCGCCGACGCCGCAGCAACTCACCGGAGCCAAGACCATCGGCACCGGGAGCAGCGGGTTCTCGGTGGCCGACGTTCGCTACGGTGAGCATCCCAACGACTTCCGTCTGGTCTTCGACATGGCGTTCCCCGACACCGTCACGGGAAGCCCGGCGACGGTGATCGGCTACGCGGGATCGACGACGCTGTACGTCGAGTTCAGCGGAGTCAACGGCGCGGCGAACGTCGCGGTGATGCCGCCGGGCCAGGTGGTCGCGTCGGTGGTACCGCTCCCGATGGTGCGTAACACCGGTCGCCTGATCTTCAAGGTCACGCTGCGGAAGAACGCGCCGTTCGACGCCTACTACCTATCGGGCGCTCGCCTCGTCATCGACGTCACGTAGCTCTGCGGGCTCATCCCGCCGTGGTTGCGGCCCCCTCCGGAGCGGCGGGTGACGAGGCTTCGGTGATGGGTTGACCGTGCTTCTCGCGGAGATCGAACTTCAACACCTTTCCCGCGGGATTCCGGGGCAGCACGTCGACGAAGACGACGGACTTGGGTTGCTTGTATCGAGCGAGCTTGTCCTGCGAGAACTCGATGACCTCCTGCTCGGTGAGTGACACCCCGTCCTTGCGCACCACCACGGCGCGCACCGTCTCCCCCCAGCTCGCATGCTGCACGCCGATCACCGCGACCTCCTTGATACCGGGGTGCCGGTAGAGCGCGTCCTCGACCTCGGCCGGATACACGTTCTCGCCGCCGCTGATGATCATGTCCTTCTTGCGATCGACGATGAAGAAGTAGCCGTCAGCGTCACGAATTCCCACGTCACCGGTGTGGAACCACCCGTCGACGAGTGCCTCCGCGGTGGCGTCAGGGCGGTTCCAGTAGCCCTTCATCACGTTCGGGCCGCGAACGACGATTTCGCCGCGCTCGCCGTCGGGGACGCCGTGACCGTCGTCGTCGACGATCTTGACGTCGGTGAAGAACGGCGCGATCCCCGCGGAACCGAGCTTCTGTGTCGCCATCGACGACGGAAGAAAGGATGCGAACGGAGCTGTCTCGGTGAGCCCGTATCCCTGATTGAACGGGAGGCCGCGCGCAGCGTAGATCCTGATCAGCGCTTCCGGTACCGGCGCGCCGCCGCACGACAGGACGCGGATGCTGCTCAGATCGCGGGTGGCGAAGTCGGGGTGCTGGGCCATGAACAGATACATCGCAGGCACGCCGAACATCGACGTCACACGGTATTTCTCGATGTTCTCGAGCACCATGCCCGGCTCGAACATCTGCTCCATCACGACGGTCGCTCCCTTCAACAGGCAGAGAAGCGGCGTGACATTCAGGCCGCCGATGTGAAACAGCGGCGCGACCACGAGCGTGATCTCCTGGGAGGTTGCATCGTCAGCGAGCAGCGCGTTGATGTTGTTCCAGATGACGTTGCCGTGGGTGAGCATCGCGCCCTTCGGCCGGCCGGTGGTCCCCGAGGTGTACATGATCAGCGCAACGTCGCTCATCGCGACCGGGTAGTCGAGATCGGTGTCGCGCTGATCGTGCAGCAGCGAGTCGAAGCCACGCGCGCCGCGCTGCTCGACCGCGCAGACGTATTCCCGCACGCTCAGGTCGCCACGGATCGAGTCGACGATGGACGCGAAGGCCTCCTCGTACACAAGGGTGTGCAGCCCCGCGTCGCTGATGATGAAGCCGAGCTCGGGGCCGGTCAGCCGGAAATTGAGCGGCACGAAGATTGCATCGAGCTTTGCCGCCGCGAACAGCGTGAAGAGAAAGCGAGGGTGGTTGAGCCCGAGGAAGCCGACCCGGTCGCCGGGGCTCACTCCCAGCGCATGGAGTCCATGAGCCAGCTTGTTGGTGAGCTGGTTGAGCTGCTCATAGGTCCACTGCTCTTCCCGGAAGATGAGGGCGGTGGCATCCGGGTTCAGCTGGGCTCGCCGGCTGAGCGTGAAACCGAGTCCCTGGTCGTTCGACATTGCTGATAACCCTCCGAGTGCCCCTCGTCTCTTCGCGATTCTCCCATTCGCGACATGGGAATGTTTCGCCTACGCGGTCCATCCGCCGTCGACGACCAGGACGGACCCGGTCACGAACGACGCCGCGTCCGATGCGAGGAACAGCGCGGCTCCTGCAATCTCGTCGGGAACGGCGTGGCGGCCGAGCGCGGTCTGCGCAAGGATATGCTCGTGGATCTCGGGGGTTTCCACGAGGTAGCGCGCGAGCTTGGTTTCGACGAGCCCCGGGGCGATCGCGTTGACCCGGATCCCGAGCGGTCCCAGTTCCCGTGAGAGCGTGCGAGTGAGCGTGATGAGCGCGGCCTTGCTCGCGTTGTACGCGCCGGTCAAGGCCTCCGGGCGTATCCCCGCGACCGACGCCATGTTGATGACGCTGCCACCGTGCTCGCGCATCCACGCGGCGACCGCATGGCGGGTGAGCCGGATCGGACCCATGACGTTGACGTCCCAGATCTTGTTGATCGCCCCCTCGTCTGCGTCGAGGATCGGCCCGTACTGCGGGTTGGTGGCGGCGTTGTTCACCAGAATGTCGAGCCGCCCCAACTGAAGCATCACACCCGCGACGATCGCCTCGCAGGTCGCCGCCTCTCCGACGTGTCCGGGTACGGCGATCGCGGTGCCGCCGGCGGCGATGACCTGCGCCACACCGGCCTCGCACGCATCCGCATGACGGGCGTTGAGGGCGACGGTTGCCCCCGCCTCGGCGAGCGCTGTGGCGATCGCCAGTCCAATGCCCCGGCTCCCACCCGTGACCAGCGCGACGCGTCCGTCGAGGGAGAACCGCTCTGCGATCGTCACCGTCAGTTGAGGCTGGAGGTGCCGGCGTGGTCCTTCGAGCGAACCAGCATGCGGTCGAGGAGCGCCGCTTCACGGCGGAGCAGGCGCAGACAGGCCGCGAGCCGCTCTGCGGTGCCGTCGATCTCGAGCAACCGCTGCCGCTGCGCGGTCTCGACCTGCATCGCGGCGGCGACGAGATACGAGAGCAACTCCGGGTCGGTGGGCACACCGAACTCGAACGCATCTTCCTGACCGATCCCGCGGAGCTGCCCGGCGTACCCACGAAATGCCGAGGTCACCGCTGATGCGAGGCGTTCGGTGTCGCCGGCCGGTGCCGGGACGTCCTGAAGGTAGTGGACCGTTCCGACGAGATACGGCCGGTTGTGGCTGAGCGCATCGATGTGAAAGCGAGATGCTCCCACGACCACGAGGTTGTACCCGCCGTCCGGGAGCTCCTCGATCTCGTCGAGCTGCGCCAGGGTGCCGACCTCGAACGGGACCGCGCCGCCGCCCGTCTCCTGACCCGAGCGGATGGCCACGATGCCGAAGGTCGTCGATGACCTGCGGCAGTCGCGCATCATCGTCTTGTAGCGCTCCTCGAAGATGTGGAGCGACATGGGCATGTGCGGGAAGAGCACGGTGCCGAGCGGAAACAGCGGGACTTCGATGGCCATCACGCGCCGGTCCGCGCCCGCATCAGCGCTGCCCTACGCGGCTTTGCAGTTCTTGGTGTGCTTGATGATCCGCTCGCGGCGGGGCTCTCCGGGACGGCGGCTGTGCCGGAATGCGATCTCCACCCCGATCTCGTTCTGACGCATGAGGTTGTTGCAGATCGGGCACCGGACGTGGGTGAGGATGTCACGCTGGGAGGCGACACCCTTGGATTCCTTGATCGTGTTTGCCATGGTTGCTGGGGCTCCTTGAAGAGATGGGCTGAATCGATTGTACGCGGCGTCGGGGTACGATTCGCCGCCGATGCCTCACCACCTCGGCACTCTGCGCCGTCGTCTCGCGGGCACTCTGGCCGGCGCCGCGGTGGCGGTTCTGGCGCTCGCCGCGTGTGGCAACGCCGTGCCCGTGAGCAGCCACATCACCCCGGTACCGCCCAATTGCTCCACGGCGCGTCCGGTCTCGGCCTCGGATTCCTTCGCGAGCTCCACGCCGCTCGAGGCTGGCCAGTCCGGGCTTCAGTTCGCCGATCTGAGAGTCGGCTGCGGTGCGGTCGCCAAGGCCACCGCCAACGTGAACGTCCAGTTCACGGTCTGGCTCTCGACCGGGAAGCAGATCATCACCACCCGGGGAGCGAACCAGCCGGCCAACGCTCTCCAGCTCGCGAACCCGTCGACGCTCGAGTTCTGGAGACTCGGTGTGCCCGGCATGCGAGTCGGTGGAACTCGGCGGCTGGTCGTCCCGCCGGCGCTGGGATTCGGAGCGGCCGGGAATTCCTCGGCGAATGTGCCGCCCAACGCAACCCTGGTGGTCGACGTCGAGCTGGTCTCGCTCGCCTGAGCCGCGACGCTAGGAGCGGGCTCGAGTCCAGAGGATGAAGAGCGTCAGGCACGCTCCGGCGGCGAGCAGCACGAACGCGACCGGGAGGCCGATCACCACCGAGAGGCCGGGCGCCGTGGTTGCGAACATGCGGCGTCAAGCATAGCGCCACTGGCGGATCAGATCAGGAAGCGACTTCCATGCGAGCGCCGAGCAATCCGAGCTCGATGTCGTGCATCACCGTGATCCGGAATGCCTGACGCGCCGCGGCGTCGAGCTCGGGTTCGATCGACTCGGTGCGTGGGCGGCCGATCCACGGCGGCTGGTGGCGCCCCATGGGCTCGCCGGCGACACGTACCACCACGGCGCGATCGTCCTCCTCATCGACCTCGATGGACACGTGCTGAAGGACGCCGGTGCTGTCGACGAGGGTCCACGAGCGGAGCCAGACGGGCATCGTGCTTCCTGGGACGCGCACCGGACGCACCGCACCGCTGACCACGTAGGCGTCCTTGTGGGGGGCGTCGGCGGTGAGCGCGATGCGCACCGCAGTGTCCAGTTCGCCGCCGACCCAGGTGGCGAGGGACGGCGCGCGGTTCTCGACGTCGGGGAGCATGTGGGTGAAGAAGCCGTTCGACAGAGAGGGGGCAACCGTCGCGTGGCGGCGGCAGTATGGAAGGCCGAGGACGATCCTGCTGTGCTCATCGCACCAGGTCGTGCCGCACCTCACCTGACGGCGGTCGACATAGGTGCAGCGGCAGGTGGCAGGCTTGGAGCATTCGCCGTCCAGGCAGTTGCCCAGACCGTCATGGTCGCCGTCGGCCGAGCCGGCGTCGCCCGACTGTTTACGTGAGAGCCGCTGCCACGGCTTCAGCTTGTCCAACGTTTGGTAACTCCTCGACATCCACGATGGGGCGCCAGGACCACAGCGTAGTCGCAGGACGGGGCCAATCGCGGCAGGTGCATCCATCTTGTTACGCCTCGGATGCGCCTCGTGACCTTCATCGCAGCATCCGTTCGATGACCTCGCGAACGTCGAGAGCCGGATGCACGGATACATGTCCACGAGCCACTGAAACTGGTACCCCGTATCGGATTCGAACCGATGGTCTCCGCCTTGAGAGGGCGGTGTCCTGGGCCACTAGACGAACGGGGCATGGGCGGTTCGGAAGGGTCCCGTCAATCTGCTCGCGGCAGACGGGCCGCGCCGGCGCCGGGAGCCAGTGCTGGAGCGTAGCATTCGCGGCGATCACCGTCAGCCTGCGCTCACGATTCACCGCGGCGATCCAGCGGACAGATCTCACACGGCGTCGGATGACTGGTCCCGCGCGATCGCCGCATGGTGGGGGAGCGAGGCAACTTCGAGACTCAAGGCGCGTACGACCTGGTCGCATCGGAGCCGTGATCGCCTTCCACGCCGTCGCCCGCCAGCCCACGGCGATGGATCGCATCGCCGGGGCTGGTTACTCGCTCGGTGCGAGGGTCAACTGCAACGACGACTCAGGCTGCGTTCCCGCTCAGCGCGAGGTCGTCCCACCCGATGGTGCTTGACGAGAGCGTCGTTCCGTAGCCACTCGGCAGTTCGACATCGCTCGCGCCCTGGCTGATCGCCCAGAGGATGGTGAGCTGGAGGTTGCCGACTCTCGCAAGGGTGGCGGTCTGAAAGTAGCTGGTCGGACCTGCAGATTGTATCGACGCATACATCGCCGGATAGTTCGGGCCCAGGGTGGTGATCGGGGTCCGGATCGAATCGTTGCCAAGGGTGCAGCGAGTGCCGAGCATCTGGCGGCAATAGCCCATGAGGCCTTGCGTGAACACCTTGTCCACTCCGGTGGTTCCGTTGGCGTTGATGACCTGATAGGGATTGAAGGCGAGACTGGAGTGCGTGTGGCTCCAGGCTTCGTGAGCGATGATCTCCTGGTCCTGGCAATGCTCGTCAGCGGCCAATGAGTAGCCGGCGGCGAGAAGATCGCTGACCGTGAGAGCGCTCGAGGTTTCGCGAATCAGCGGCTCCGCGTAGATGGTCATGCAGCCGGTGATGGAGACGTCCTGGATCTCCGGAACGTTGTCGTATTTCGCGGCGAGGCTCGTCTGGAGGCTCGCATACGCCTGCTCGACGGGCGCAGTCCAGAAGCGCGGTACGGTGCCGCCCACGCTGTCCGTGTTGTTGTAGATGTACACGGGCGCGCCGCCAAGAGTCTTGACCCAGTCCGGCGCCCCCACTCCTGCGGTCACTCGCAGTCGCAGATGCATGTGCGCGTATGCGGGATTGCTGCGGATCAACGTGATCGCTTGATCGATGGCGTTGTTGGCGGCGATCGGCCCCCCCTGCGTTGGCTGCAGCGAAGCCCAGGTCACGTTGACGACCCAACCACCGAGATCAGGCGCCAGCTGGAGTGCGGGCGCATGCTGCCGATCAAGGAGTCCTGACAGCTCAGGCTTGAGTCCGGCGGGCGAGGTGGGCGTCGGGGTGGGCGTCGGTGTGGCTGTTGGTGTCGGTGTGGGGGAATGAGACGGCGAGGCGGTCGGCGTTGCCGTCGGCTTCGGCGTCGCCGTCGGCGTTGGCGTTGGCGATGGGGGCGTGCCGCCGGCGAATGCACCGGAGAGATCGCCGTTGGCGATGTCCGCCGAGGCACCGAGCAATCCGACCCCGTACGTCTCCTCGATGGCACGGAGCGTCCCGTACTGGTTCAGGCCGGCGCTCCAGGGTCCGTGGCTCGATTTCGAAACAACGATGGTGGCGATGTGGCCACCGACGGTACCGTTGAACCCAGACGTGTCAGAGCCGGCGCTCTCGTCCCAGGTGATGATCACGACGCCGTTGTCCTGGTACCAGGCCGAAGCCAGCACCGTGGCCATCGTGCTCTGGAGCCACGCGTCGCCCGCCTGAATGGTGCCACTGTGCATGTCGTCGATGAGGTTCGGGGTCATCCAGACGAAGTCGGGCGCGGTGCTGCTGTTGAGGTCGGTCGCGATCTGTGAGGTTGTGAAGGGGACCACGCTGTTGCACTCTGCCGGCGTGGTGGTCACACCCGAGAAGTACACGAATGGGTTGTGCCGCGCCGCGTAGTTGCCCGATGACCCGAGGGTCGTGTCGCAGGTGGCGGGCATCGATTCCATGTACGCCTTCCACGATGTTCCCTGGTGGGTGAGCTCGTCGGTGAGTGTCGGAGCTGAGCACGGGTAGCACAGTGGCGTTTTATCCGTGCCAAACGGAACGCCCTGGATGCTGCCGCTGATCAGCCCGAGATAATTCCCAAGGGAATCGTGAGTGCTCGCATACGAATTCGTCGCCAGTGCGTACGTGCTGGCAAGGCTGTTGATGTACGGAGCGGCCGACTGCCCGATGATCGATGAGTACGCGTGATTTTCCTCGGCGATCACCATGACGTGGGCATGAGGATTTGCAACTGCCTGCGAGGCGAGGAAGACGCGCGATGTCGTCGCGAAGAGCCCGATGGTCACCGCGAGCGACAGCATCAACGAAAGGCGTCGGATCATATGAGGTCCTCTTTTTGCGCCTTGCACCCCACTGCGTCATGAGATTGTCCGTGAAGGACATGGCGTGCAGTGAGGAGTCGTTGTGCGCTTCGGCCACACCCTATTGAGCCGGGCCCATCAGCGCGACCGGGATCGGATGCTCCGTGGCGCCGTCGTTGCACGATCGTACGATCGGCCCCGATGGCGTGTGACGAAATTCACATATCGCCGTTACACCGGGCGGGACCTTCTCAGACCTGGTCCGGCGCAGCCATGCCGAGGGTGCGCAGGGCATCGGCGAGCGTCGCTCGCGTCGCGGCGACCAGCTCACGCCGGAAACGCCGCGCCCGCGCGTCCTCCTCGCGGACGATCGCCGGGGTGTGCTCGTAGAAGTCGCTGAACGCCGACGCCAGACCAAACGCATACGTGGTCAACAGCGACGGCGAGAGGGCGATCGCAGTCTCGGTGAGCGCACGGGAGTACGCCTCGATGCTGTGGAGGAGCTCGCGCTCCGCCGGGTGCAGCTCCGGAGGCACCTGGATGGTCGTGCCGTCATCGCCGACCTTCCGCAGGATTCCGGCAGCGCGAGCGTGCGCGTACTGCAGGTACACACCGGTGTCGCCGGTGACGCGCAGCGCCTCGTCGAAGTCGAAGGCGATGATCTGATTCAGTGAGAACTTGAGCAGGTAGTAGCGCACGGCTCCCGCGGCGACCAGGGTCGCGGTCGCGACGTCACGGGCGTTGGCGCGCAGCCGCGCAATCGCGCGATCCAGGAGGTCGTCGGCGCGAACCTCGATACCACGCCGTCCACTCAGTGCGACGCTGTCGCGGCCCTGTTCGATCTCGACGCCAAGCTCGGCCGCGGCCGCCGGGGTCAGGGCCACGACCTCGTAGCTCAGGTGGATCGAGTTGTCCGCCTCGCGCTCGTGGTGCAGCCGGCGCAAGGCGCGCTGCACCACTCGTTGCGGGTACGCCTGACGCGCGTCGATGACGTTGATCACCCGTTGCGCAGCGCCGAAATGCGCGGGAGGCCCGTCCGGCTGCGGCAGGGCCGACGTGGTCACAAGAGTTGGATCGCCCTCCCACTGAGCGTAATGGAAGTCGCGTCCCAGCAAGCCGAACTTCCAGAGCTGGTATGCGATGTCCTTCGCGGTATACGTCGCGATACCGTCAGATTTGACCAGAACCTTGGTGTCGTCATCGCCCTCGTCCTCGGAAGCTTCGGCGGGCATGACCCAGCAGCCGGCGAGTCTCCCGGTTTCGACGAGCACGATCGCACCGGACTCTCGGAGGAGCTCGAAGGCCTGGCGCCAGAACCCGAGGGCGATGATGTCGGACTCCCACGTGAGCAGGTCGTAGGCGATGTCGAACCGGCGCATGGTGGCGAGGTGCGCGTTGACGATCCGCCTCGCGACCTCCTTGACGAACACCGCCGTCGGGTTGCCCCCCTCCTCGACCTCGCGGAGCACGGCGCGTCGCCGGTCGAGCAGCTCGGGGTCGGTCTCGTACCGCGCGGACACCGCGATGTAGACCCGCGAGCAGTACTGATCGAACGGTTCGTCCGGCTTCGGTTCGATGCCGAGCTCGCGGATGCCGACCACGACGTCGGCAACCTGGACGCCCGTGTCGTCGATGTAGTTGTTCACCTCGACGGCATGGCCGGTGCGCCGGAGCACGCGGGCGACCGTGTCTCCGATGCATGCGTTGCGCAGGTGGCCGACATGCGCCGCCTTGTTGGGGTTGGTGGCGGTGTGCTCGAGGAGCGTCTTCCCCGCCGCGGACGCCCCGGCGTTGGTCAGGTCGAGCGTGCCCGTCGTCTCGAGATCGGCCGCCGCGGCGAGCACCGCCTCCGCCCAGGTGCGGACGTCGAGGTGGGCGTTGACGTACCCCGGGGGGGTCACGGTCCAGGCGCGCACCCGGGGCGCCGGCGCCGCCTCGAGGCGGGCCGCCAGGTCGGCGGCGATCGCGGCAGGCGCGCGCCGGAGGATGCGCGCCAGTCCCAGCGGCGCCGGCGTCGACCAGTCGCCGAACTCGGGGCGCGCCGAGCGCTCGACGACCACCTCGAACGCGGCGTCCACGCCGAGGTCGTCGAGCGCACGCCGCACGGCCTCTATGAGCAGCATCCGGGTGTCAGGCATATCGCGCAAGGGTAACGGGGAGCACGGCAGCGTCCCGACCGGCGACAATGCGCCGCCGTGGACTCGCGACCATGTGTGATCCCGGCCGCGGGCCTGGGGACGCGCTTTCTCCCCGCAACCAAGGAGCTTCCCAAGGAGTTGCTCCCGGTTCTCGATCGCCCCGTGATCCAGTGGGCGGTCGAGGAGGCGGTTGCCTCCGGCGCCGACGAGATCATCCTCGTCCTGGCAGAGGGCAAGGAGGCGCTGGCCGCGCACCTGCGCCCGGATCTTCCGCTCGAGCGTCTGCTCGAGGAGCGCGGCAAGATGGCGGAGCTCGAAGCCGTGCGCAGGGCGGGGAATCTGAGCAGGATCACCGTGGCTCGCCAGACCTCGCCTCGTGGCCTCGGCGACGCGGTGCTGTGTGCCGCGAGCGCGGTGGGGGAGCGGACCTTCCTCTGCATGCTTCCCGACGACCTGTCGCTGGCGGAGCCGCCGCTGCTGCGCCAGCTCTGGAACGCGCATGAGGAGCTCGGGACGTCCATCCTTGCACTGATGCGCGTGCCCAACGATCAGATCTCGAGGTACGGCTGCGCCGAGATCGCCGAGTCGCGCGGCAAGCTCCACCGGGTGAGCGGCCTGGTCGAGAAGCCGCCGGCCTCGGAGGCAAGGAGCGACCTCGCCGTGATGGGCAGGTACGTGCTGACCCCGGCGATCTTCCCTGCGCTCCGCGAGACCAAGCCCGGCGCCCTCGGCGAGATCCAGCTCACCGACGCGATCGGGCGCATCCTCGAGGCAGGTGACGTCTGGGGCCTGGAGTTCGAGGGCGAGCTTCTCGACGTCGGAACCCCAGCCGGCTGGCTGGCCACGAACATGCGCCTTGCGCGCGAGCACCCCGAGTTCCGCAACGCCGTGGCCGCTATCGACGGGGCGGGCGGGGCATGAACGCGCTTCGCCGTGAGTGGGGTGCGGTCACCTTCGTGGTCACGATCCTCATCGGCGCGGTGGCCGTGGCGATCTCGCTGGGAGTATCCGCATCCCATGGGACCCCGCTGCAGTCCGCGCCGCCCTGTCCCTCGTACACGCCGTACGTGGTCACCCCGACCCCGGTGCCGACCGCCACGCCAAAGCCCACGGTGAGCGGCAAGGCGACTCCGACGGCGACGGCGACGCCCACGCCGGCTCCGACCCAGGTGGCGACGCCGACTCCATTCAGCGCACAGCTCCAGGGCTGCCCGACACCACCGCTTCCGCCGGCCGCCGTCCCGACACCGACCCCCAGGGTCACCCCGACCGCGGTCGGCGCGACCCCGACGCCCACCGCGACGCCAACCCCGGTCCCCACGACGCCGCCGAACTCAACGCCGCTGCCGACCGGGACCCCGACGCCCGCCTCGGGCTGAGGTCCCCGGTCAGAGGGCGAAGAGCAGCCGGTTGCCGTTTTCGGGGCTGATCGACGAGCGCTGCAGCTCGATGTCCACCGACGGTGGATGGCCGGTGTCGATCACCACGAAGATGCGCTCTGAGAGGCGCAGCCCCCCGATGCGCACGCAGTCACGAAGAAAGGTGAATGCCATCGGGCGCACCAGGTTCCAGACGTAGCCGCGGACGGCCTGGGCGGTCTCGGCAGGCTCGAGGAGAGCGTCGCTCGCGCGCATGCTCCGGTCCTGAAACGCGAGCACGCAGACCTGGTCGGTCAGCTGCACGGGCGCGGTCCACGAGTACTGGTCGTCAGCGGCGAGCGAGCCGACGATCCGCTCCTTGTCGCTGAAGAGCGCGAGACGTTCCACGAGCATCTGCATCGGACCGGCCGGTCCCTCGACGAAGAGCGGGATGTCGCGCAGCGGCTCGCTTCGCTCCTGCGCCGGGTAGCGTGCGGAGAATCCCAGATCCTCGATGCCGCTGAACGGCGCGGGCACTTTGATGACCAGCTCGTCCATCAGCGAGCCTCACTCAACAGGACGTTCGCGTTGCTCATCACGTCAACCCTGAGAACGAATCTAACACAGGAATTGCGCGAATCGAGGGCTTGGAGTGATTGCTACACTCGCGCGACCATGCCGGCACTCGACGACGTTCGAGTCCTCGACCTCACCAGGTTGCTCCCGGGACCGTTCTGCACAGTGCTGCTCGCGGATTTCGGCGCCGATGTCATCAAGGTCGAGGACACGGCCGGTGGTGACTACATGCGCTGGATGCCGCCGCTCGTTGACGCCTCCTCGGCGATGTTCCACCCGCTCAACCGCAACAAGCGCTCGGTCGCGATCGATCTCAAGAACCCCCTGGGGCGTGAGGCGTTTCTCCGCCTGGCGCAGACCGCCGACGTGGTCGTGGAGAGCTTTCGCCCCGGGGTGATGGACCGTCTCGGGATCGGGTTCGCCGACCTCCGGGAGGCGAATCCGAAGGTCGTGCTGTGCAGCATCACCGGTTATGGTCAGGATGGACCGTATCGTGACCGTGCCGGCCATGACCTCAACTATGCGGCCATCGCCGGCGTGCTGCTGCTCGGGGGCAATGCCGACGACCCTCCGGCGATGCCGGGCCTGCAGGTTGGAGACCTCGGCGGCGGCGCGCTCCCCGCCGCACTCGCGATCATGATCGCGCTCCACCACGCGGCTCGCACCGGCAACGGGCAGCACTGTGATGTCTCGATGGTCGACGGATTGATCAGCTGGGCGGGTGTGCACGCCTCCCAGCTCTTCGCCACCGGTGAGGCCCCGGCACCCGGCGACGGGATGCTGACCGGCCGGTATCCCTGCTACCGGATCTACGCGTGCGCCGACGGGTACCTCTCCGTCGGAGCGCTCGAGCCCAAGTTCTGGGGTGCGTTCGTCGAGGTGCTCGGCCTGCCCGAGCTCGCCGGCAACGGCCTCGTCGACGGCGAGGAGGGACAGCGCACGGTCGCGGCGGTCCAGGCGGTGCTGCGCACGCGAACGCGCGCGCAGTGGGAGGAGGTGCTCGCGGGGCATGACGTGTGTGTTGAGCCGGTGCTCGATGTGGGGGAGACCTTCGAGCATCCTCAGGTGCGCAGCCGCGGGATGCGCATGGACGCCGGTGAGGGCAGACCGACGGCGCAGACCGGCTTTCCCATCCGCCTGACGGATTCTCCAGCCGCCTACCGGCGCGCGGCGCCGGGTTACGGTGAGCACACCGATGAGGTGCTCAGCGAGGCCGGCTATGGAGCCGATCGACTCGCCGCACTGCGCTCAGCCGGGGCGATCGCATGACCCCCGCCGGCCAGGCGGCGCAAACGCCGCGCCACGCGCCTCGAACCACGCGGAGCGCGCAGACCCGTGAACGCATCATCGCCGCCGCCACCGAGGTGTTCGCTCGGTCCGGGTTCCACGGCGCGAAGGTCGCCGATATCGCCGAGCACGCCGGCATCGCGTACGGGCTCGTCTATCACTACTTTCACAACAAGGAGGACATCCTCGCGGCGATCTTCACCGAGCGCTGGGCGCAGTACGTCACCTACCTCCACGAGGTCGGCGACATGGACGTCGGCTTCCGCGAGCAGATGCGCAGGCTGGTGCACTTCTGGGTCGAGGTCTACCGACGCGAGCCCGATCTGATGACCGTGATGATCAACGAGGTGACTCGCTCGTACGAGTTTCTCGAATCGCACGATATCGGCACCGTGATGGTGGCTTTCGAGGCAATCGAGCAGATCATCCGCAGAGCACGCGACCGTGGCGAAGTCGGTGCCGGCGTCGATCCCCAGCTTGCCAGCTACGTGGTCTTCGGCGCGGCCGAGATGGTGCTCAGCGGCTACGTGATGGGCACCCTGCGTCGTGACGCTCCCGCAGCGTTCGCCGGCGACGAGACCCAGATGCTCGAGATGCTGCTCGACGGCCTCGCGGGGCGCGCGGCTATCTGACGGCGGTCGCCCACCAGAGGTCGACGGCCCGCGCCGTGGCATCGACGCCGTGGCTGTTGTCGATGATCCAGGTCGCCCGGTCGCGCTTCTCGTCGATCGGCAGCTGGGCGGCGAGGCGTTGCAGCGCAGCGTCTTCGTCGAGGCCGTTGCGCTCGCGCAGCCTCCGGAGCTGCACGTCGCGCGGCGCGTAGACGAGCAGCACCCCTTCGAACATGCCCTCGCGCGCGCTCTCGAAGAGCAATGGGACGTCGATTGCGACCAGCGGCGCCGGACCCGCGAGCGCGGCGGCGATGCGTTCCTGCATCAACTCCATGATCCGCGGATGGGTGATCCGCTCGAGGTCGCGGCGTGCCTCGGCGTCGGCGAAGACGATCCCGCCGACGCGACCGCGGTCGAGGGTGCCATCGGGCCGGATCACATCCCGCCCGAAGCGTGTCGCCACCTCGTCGAGGGCGGGTTCGCCGGGACGCACGGCCTCGCGGGCAAGCTCGTCGGCGTCGATGACGATCGCGCCATGGTCGGCGAGCATCCGGTCAACGGTGCTCTTGCCGGTTGCGATTCCCCCGGTGACGCCGATCAGTCGCATCGTCGTGGACCGTACTCCTGCAGCGCCGCACCTGGAGCAGGAATCAGCCGGGCGCTGCGGCGCACGAAGCGCCCAACGCCCACGAGGGGTCGCCACGGAGAAACAGGAGCATGCCGTGGTCGTCGACGCTCAGCGTCCACGCCGGCGTGGCGCTGAGCTCGTCGGTGAGCGCGCCCCTCGATGAGAGCACCGCGGTGGTGCCGCTCGACGCCAGCAACTGCAACGCGGTCGGCGTTGCCGTCACACCGGCGGCGATGCGCAGGTAGCGGTCGAAGACCGCGGTGCCGAGCGATATCGATTCCCCGTACTCGTACACGGATGCCTGCGGCCAGAGCCGGTAGATCACGTAGCCGCCGGTTCCATACGCGGTGAATACGCGCTGCGTCGTGGGACTGCGCGCGAGCAACGCGGTCGCGCACGCCGGATATGCGGCGGCGATCCCCTGCGGCGACGCGCTTCGCGCGACCCGTGCCCCGACCGCGCCGACACCGAACACGCCAACCGCGACCAGCGCCGCGCCGATGACCGGCGCAGCGCGTCGTGATCGCGCCGACGGAGGCTGCCACGAACGGCGAATGTCCAGCGAACGCAGTACCCCCGCAGCCATCGCCGTCCATGCCGGGATCATCACCGCGACGCAGATGGCGGTGTTGCGCACCGACATGAGCGCGAGCGCCGCACCGACAGCGGCGAGCACGAAGTCGCGAAGCTCGAAGTGACGCCGCAACGACGGCCGGGCAAGGACCGTGACCGTGAGCGCCGCGAAGCTGAGCAGGAGCGCGAGCAGCACCCACATCGCCGGGTCCGCGAAGTTCGGCGACTGCCATTCGATGATGCCCTTCTGACGCTCAGTACCACCGGTCGTGGCAGCGAAGAAGTAGAGCCACGGTCCGTACGGGTTGACGCATGCCGCGAGCGCCGACGCGCCCACGGCGACGGCGAGGCCGGTGATGTGTTGCCGCGAAGCGACGGCCCCGATCGACCACCGTCGCTTGACGGCCTCGACAACGACGACGATCACGAGCAAGCCGCTACCCGCGATGAACCCCGCATGCAGGTTTGCCCAGAGCAAGAACAGCGGGGGCAGCAACCACCGGCGCCGGCCGCCGGTGCGCAGGTACGACTCGGCGATCCAGAGCGTCCAGCAGACCAGCGCAAAGGTGAACACCTGGGGTCGCGTGCCCAGCACCGGCTCCGCGACGCGGGCGCCAAGGGCAAGTCCGATGGCGAGCACCACCGGGCCGGCGCCGCGACGACGACCGCGGAGCACCGTTGCGACCATGGCGCTCCAGGCGACGAGCCCCATCAGCACGGTTACCAGGAGCAGCCCTCCCACCGCGGCAAGGGCGGCGAAGATCGTCTCCGACAGCCATTCGTGCGCAACCAGCGGATTGCCGAATGCGGTGTAGGCGAACAGCTCGCCGGCCGGGATCTGGTGGTGGGCGATGATCCAGTCGCCGAGCCGGATATGCCACCACACATCCGGGTCGCCCAGCGCGTCGAGACCGACGGCGCTGCTCAGGAGCAGGACCGCCGCGAGCAACGCGCTGCGCGGATCCGAAAGCCAGGCGAGCAGGCGCCCTGGCGGCCTGGGCGCTGCGGGTGTGGGTGCCGGCGGCGCGGCGCGGACGAGGGTTGTCATGCGAGCGCAGCGTAGGTGCCATGCCGCCGCGAAAACCGATCGCGGCCGGCTGGCGACAGATTCGTATACTCCACGCGATGGCCACCGAAACGCGGTCTCCGAAGCGGCGCCAGACGTCGGCCAGCACCGGTTCGCGGCATTCGCCGGCCCCGGCCGCGGTCTACTCGGGTCACACCATCTCGTGGCGTCACTGCCTGGTCGGGCTCCTGGTCGGCGAGATCGCCCTCCTGGTCATCAGCAACGCCGGGCTCATCGCCACCAACGCGGCGTTCGGCTCATCGGGCAGCCTCGACGGCGGCGTCATCGGTGTGGCGACCCTCCTCGCGGTGATCCTCGGCGGCTGGCTCGCCGCGAGGCTCGCGGGCCGTTTCGGTCTCTACCAGGGCATCGTCGTCGCCGTCGGCTTCATTGCGGTCGGCGCGGTCTACACCTTCTTCCAGGAGTCATCGACCATCGCGGCGTCGCTCGCCACCAACAGCCATCACCTGATCGACCTCGGCCCAATGGACCTGGGCAATCTCTTCAGCGGCGACCTGCTCGCCCTGTTCGGTGGCTCAGTCGGCGGCCTGCTGTCCGGAAAACGCTAGAGCCGACACCCCGGCCGGGTCGCGGATCAGCCACCGACGACCCCTGCCTGCGCGGGTTGTCCGGTCACCGGAACCTCGCGATAGGACTGGCCGATGAGATCGACCCTGCCCAGTGATTGCGCGAACTCCAGACACGCGGCGCGCGTGAAGCGAAGGTGCTTTCCGGGCGTGTGCCAGGCGCGCAAGTGACCCTGAGCGACGGCGCGACGGAGCGTCGAACGGGACACACCGCAGAGTGCCGCCGCTTCGCCAGTTGTGAGGATCTCTTCCTCGCGCTCTGCCAATTCCTCCTCCTCCAAGACCGTCGCGTATGGAGACCCCAACCAATGGATCTCAAGGTGCAGTTATACAACGCTTTGGAGCGGTCGTGCCGGTCACCCTGTTGGGTGATGCTGGAACTGTAGCCGACGACCGTATACTCCAGGCAAGGTCAACTGACTCACCAGCCCGGTTGAGAAGGCGCGAGGATCAGCATGAACGTCGATGTCCAGGCAATGGCACGGCGTCTGCGGGAGAGCCTTGGGACGGTCATCGTCGGGAAGGAAGCGGAGATCGAACTCTGCATCGTGGGGCTTCTGTGCCACGGCCACCTTCTGATCGAGGACGTTCCCGGCACCGGCAAGACGCTCCTGGCCAAGGCACTCGCGCGGAGCAGCGGGTGCAGCTTCGAGCGGGTGCAATTCACCCCGGACCTGCTTCCCGGTGATGTGACCGGGGTGAGCGTCTACAACCCGCAGGCGCAAACCTTCGAGTTCCGCCGGGGACCGATCTTCGCCCAGGTGCTGCTCGCCGACGAGATCAATCGAGCGACGCCGAAAACCCAGTCGGCACTGCTCGAGGCGATGGAGGAGTGGCAGGTGACCGTGGACGGCACCAGCCATCCACTCCCCGAGCCATTCATGGTCCTTGCGACGCAGAACCCCATCGAGCTCGGTGGAACGTTCCCGCTCCCCGAGGCGCAGGTCGACCGTTTCCTCCTGAAGTTGCGCCTCGGGTATCTTCCCGCCGACGAGGAGGTGGCGATGCTCGATCGCTTCCAGTCGGGAAGTCCGCTGGAAGCGCTCATGCCGGTCACCGACGCCGACGAGATCAAGGCGGCTCAGGAGGTGTGTCGTGGCATCTACTGCGACACGTCGCTCAAGGAGTATTGCGTGCGCATCGTTCGGCGCACCCGGGAGCACCGGGACGTCTCGCTCGGCTCCTCCCCTCGCGGCACGCTCGGCCTGCTCCATGCGGGACAGGCCCGCGCAGCGCTCGCCGGTCGCGACTTCGTGCTCCCCGACGACATCAAGGACATTGCCGCCAATGTGCTCGAGCATCGGGTCATGCTCCGGCCGAATGCCGAACTGCGCGGTCTCACCGCCGCCTCAGTGCTTGACGAGGTGCTGGCGACGGAGTCGGTGCCGATGACGGGCCGGCGCCTGGCGTGACCGGCATCCCGGCGCGCGCCCGGAGCGCGTCGTGACCGCGCGAGTGCCGCTGATCGCGTGCGTGGCGGTTCTCGCATTCTTTGCCGGGATCACCGGCGTCCGCCTTGCGTACACATTGGCGTATGTGCTCGTACTGCTCCTGGCGGTCGCCTACATCTGGTCTCGTCTGCTCGCCCGCAAGCTGCGGGTCACTCGCGAATCGCCGCAGGGGTCGTTCATGATGGGTGAGCCGTTCGAGGAGACCTTCACGGTCAAAAATGAGAGCGGGCTTCGCCTTCCCTACTGCGAGGTTCGCGACGGCACCAAGCTCCCCGGCTACGCGCCCGGACGTGCCTTCGCGCTGGCTGCCGGCGGGACGGTCGCCTGGACGGCGCGGGGCATGTTCAACCTCCGCGGCGTACATCATTTCGGTCCGCTCGAGGCGCGCCTCGGCGATCCCTTCGGGCTCTTTCCGCGACGCATCCGGGTGGCGCCGGAGAACGAGGTGGTCGTCTACCCGGCGATTCACGCGCTTCTGCACAGCGTGCCGCAGTGGAGTGGCAACGGGGTCGCCGAGGCGCATCGCGGCCAGCCAGTGGACGTGCCGCCCGACGTCTCGACCATCCGCGATTACGCCCCGACCGACGGGCTGAGCCGCATCCACTGGGCGTCGACCGCCCGCACCGGCAGATTGATCAGCCGCACGTTCGACACCGGCCAGAGCGCCGACCTGCTCATCGTTCTCGACCTCGAGCGCGGCGTGCATGCCGGAACCGGCATCGAGTCCTCGATCGAGTACGCCATCTCGATCACCGCGTCGGTGCTGCACGGGGCGATCCGGCGAGGTCAGGCCGTGGGCCTGGTCACCAATTCGCGCAACGCCACGAACTTCGGCGCCGGGCGCGGCGAGGTGCAGCGCCTCCGGCTCCTCGACTTTCTCGCGCTCGCCACCGACGACGGCGTTCGAAGCCTCGCCGAGACCATCAGCAAGTACGGCGACGGCTGGCGTGGACGTGGCGGCATGGTGGTGATCACCCCCAACCGTTCGAGCGCCTGGGTGGAGGCGCTGGTCGACAGCGCCACCCGCGGCCAGCGTCATCTCTGCATCTTCATCGAGCCGACGTCGTTCGGAGCAACCGGACAGGCGTTGCGCATCCCGGCGTCGTGGCGCCTTGCCCTCGACTGGTGGGTGGTTCGTCGCGGCGATGTGCTCGGGTCGGGCGAGCGCGCGTCGGCGACCGGCTGACCAAGTGGACGCCTACGTCGACCGCACCGTCCAACTCCGCGATCGGGCACGCACCGCATCGGGCAGGAACTACAGCTTCGAGATCGCCGCGGTCCTCTGCATCGCCCTGATCGCGGCCACGGCCTGGGCCGTGCTGGCCGCCGGCTGGGTTCAGGGCGGCGGCGGCGCGATCGTGGTCGCGGTCACATCGGTGATCGAGGCAGCGCTGCTCGCCCAGGCGCGGGCCCCGCGCATCGCCGCCGCGGTCGCCGCCCCATTTCTGGGGCTCGCGGCAATCGTGCCGACGACACTCGCGGCGATGCCGGCTGTTCCGGGCCAGACCGCGGGCGTTATCGCCGGGCACTATCTGCGCGCGCTGGTGTCCGGGCTCGCCTCGACACAGGACTGGGATTTCACGGTGGGCCTGTGCGCGATCCTCTTCCTCTGCGGGTACTGGCTCGGATGGATGGTCCTGCGCGAGCATCGCGGTGTTCTCGCGGTGATTCCCGTCTTCTCGGTTCTTGCCACGAATGTCGTCAACGCGCAGGACCCCGACCCCATCGCCCTGCCCATGACGATCGCGGTGGTGCTCGCGCTCGCGGTGGTCGCCGCCGCCTACCTGGGATCCCTGGGCGATCGTTGGGCGGCGTCGCGTATCACCGCGCTCGACGGCCTCGGCTGGCGGTTCGGGAGCAGCGCCGCAGGGGTTGCGGTGGTGCTGACCATCGTGGCGCTGCTGCTCCCTCCGGTATCGACGACGGACGTCTCGGCGCGGCTCTTCCCCCACGGACTCGGCAGCGGCTCGAACCCGAGGGGCACCGGAACCACCACGGTGGGCGGCGTCGACACCATCGGCTTCAGCCCGTCGGTGACCCTCGGCGGTTCGCTCGTCAGCCATCCGCAGCTCGTCATGACCTATTCGGTCAATACCATCTCCCCTGTCTACATCCGGATTGCCGACGACACCCAGTTCGTCAACGGCAGCTGGTATCCGCAGAGTGGCAGTGCTCCCGACGCCAACGGGCTGTGGAATGGGGTCCAGTATTCCTCAGGTCCGCTGCCGCGGGACCTGACCCGCGCGGACGGTGGGGTCGGCAGCAGCGAACAGACGATCACGGCAACGCTCACCATGCAGCCGAATGCGACCGGTCCGGAGCCGCTCGCGCCCTTCACGGGCGATCCGGCATCGGCCAACCTTCCGGGTACCGCGTACGGCACGCTGGGGGGACCTGATGGAACCCAGCTGCTCAGCGTCGATGACGTGCAGCTCGATCACGACATCGTCGCGGGAACCACCATCGCCACGACCGCGTACATCCCGACCGCCACCGCAGCGCAGCTGAGCGCCGCGGGCGCGAACTATCCGGCGTGGACGAGCCAGTACACGGTGATGGACGACGAGGGCAGCCAGGTGGAGACGATCCACAGCCTTGCGCTGCAGTGGATCAAGGGGGTGCCGGCCGATCCATACGACGAGGCGCTTGCGATCGAGCAGCACCTGCGCGACCCTGCGCTCTTCCAGTACACCCTGGACCCGCCGCAGAATCCCGACCCCAACACCTGGAACGTCGTCTACTTCCTGACCACGAGCCACAGGGGCTATTGCCAGTACTTCGCGTCTGCGATGGGATCGATGCTGCGCAGCCTCAAGATCCCGACCCGGCTGGTGGGTGGATACGGTCCCGGAACGGCGCGGGCGCAGAGCGGGCGCGCCGGCCAGCGTCAGGAAGAGGTGACCACGAGTGACGCCCACAACTGGGTCGAGGCGTATTTCCCCGGCTACGGGTGGATCCCCTTCGAGCCGACGCCGCCATCCGGCCAGGGCAACTATCAACCCTTTCCTCGGGGCCAGCTGGGCGCCGGTCTCGCGACGCCGACTGCGGGGCCGACCAGCGCCGCGGGCAAGACCCCGAAGCCCGGCTTTGCGGACGTGGGCACTCCCAGGGTGACCCAGACTCCGAAGGGCCGCGCATCCCTCCCGGCGTCGGTGATGATCTCGCTGGCGGCGCTCGGCGGCATCGTCGTCCTGGTCGTCGCGGCGCTGCTCTGGATGCTGCTGCCGCGCTCACTGGCCGGTGCATGGAAGCGCGTGGAGACCCTCGGGGTCATCTCCGGGGTCGACCGGCGATCAGCCGAGACCCACCGGGCATTCGCGTCGCGGCTTGCCCGGGCTCGACCCCGGGCTCGAGCGGCGCTCGGCGAGCTCGCGACCGTGACCGCGCGCGCCGAGTTCAGCGCATCCGGCGCCACGCCGTCCGAGCGAGCGCAGGCGCTCCGGACCTGGCGACGAGCGCTCCGCCAGGCTACCTTGCGGCCGAGGCGATCTCCAGGCTGAGCAGGTCGTGGGCGACAAGCGCGCCCGGCATGTTGCGGCGTTCGCTCAGATGGCTCAGCAGGAACCGCGTGCTCGGATTCTCGGCGATCAGCTCCGCGACCTCGTCGCGCCACAGATGACCGCCGGGCGTCGGGCCGTCCCACCCGGTGCACTCACACACGTAGAGGTCGCATCCGGCGATCGAACGGCGGAGCCCGGCGCACAGCTCGCTGTCACCGGAGAACCCGACCGAGGCGCCCGCGGTGTCGCTCAAACGGTACGCAAGGGACGGGCCCGTGCTGTGCACCACCGCATGGCTTTGGACCCGATAGCCGGCGAACTCAATGTCGCTGCCGTCCTGCAGCGCCACGTACTCGGGAGCGACCTTGACGTCGACGTCGTGCTGGATGTGCGAGCCGTAGCCGGCACCCAGCAGGCGGGCCACATACTCACGCGTCCCGACTGGTCCGGCGATCGCCAGCGCGCCCGGCGTGGTGGTGCCGGCGAACGCCCTTGCACCGAGCAAGGTCGGCAGCGAGAAGCAGTGGTCCGCGTGGAAGTGCGTGAGCAGGATCAGCGAGATCGCGTCGATCGATGTGCCCGCACGGCGAATCAGTGCGGGCACGGGCGCGCCGCAGTCCACGAGCACGCGTCCGTCGACGAGGTACCCGGCGTTGCAGCCGCAGGTGCTGAACGCGCTGCCGCTGCCGAGCACGGTCAAACGCATCGCACAAGGTTAGCCGCCGCCGGGCGGTGGTATTAACCGACCGTGAGACTGGATAGATTTACCGAGCGTTCCCAGGAAGCGCTCACAGCTGCGCAGCAGGCGGCGCAGCAGCTGCAGCACCCGGCCGTCGAGCCGGAGCACCTGCTCCTCGCCCTGCTCGAGCAGGAGGACGGCCTCGTGCCTGCGCTCCTCCGCCGTCTCGAGGCGGCACCGGAGCCGATGGCCGCGCGCCTGCATGCGAGCCTCGAGAACCGCCCCAAGCAGGTCGGCGTCACCGACCCGTCCGTGAGCAGCGCGCTCCGAACCGTGTTGATGACCGCGTTCGACGAGATGAGCCGCCTCAAGGACGAGTACGTCTCGACCGAGCACCTCCTTCTCGCGCTGTGCGCCAAGCCCGAGGGTGAGGCCGGGCGCCTGCTCCAGCAGGCCGGGGTCACGCCCGACCGCGTCTACGCCACACTCGAGGCGGTGCGCGGCTCACAACGCGTCACCGACGCGAATCCGGAAGCCAAGTACCAGGC